>JAEUPJ010000104.1 GCA_016790285.1 Roseateles sp.
GGTCTTGCCCTGGATGATCTCCAGCACCAACGCCGTCTTGCGCTTGGCCGTCCAGCGCTTGATCTCTTCGTCCATCAACGTACTCACGGTGTCTTCCTTTCGACGGTAACACCTGAGCAGGTTTTCACTGGGTCAATACACGAAGCCCTTGCCAGGACGCCGGGCAGCCGGCAGGTCTGCAGCGGGTGCTGACGGTGTGGACGGTGTCACTACGGCAGCAATGTGCCCAAAGCAGAAACTGATTGGGCAGCAGCAGGAGGCATAACAGCGTCATTCACGTCCAACCTCGCGAAGGGCCGCTTTGATAAGCGCCAGCCAACGCCGAGCTGCGTGCGGCGTGTGCCGAAACGCACCGGATGTTCGAATTGCTGGGGCTGGTCTATGTTGGAGGCGATGGCGACCGGCTGCCTGCTCATCGGTTCGGACACTGCACCCGTGAGAGAGGTGGTGGTGCATGAGGCGAACGGAAGACTGTCGTCACTGTTTGACCGTAAAGCATTGAATGCGCATGCCGTGGAGGATCTCTCCCCATGAGGAGCGGCGAGCACCATGGACATGCGCACTGAAGCTGTTCAATCCGCGCGATCGAATCACGGCTTCGTCGCCGGAATGAATGATTTTGAATATTTGTGCTTTGCCATAGCCAAAGCCAAGGAGATTCAACGTGTTGCATGAAACTCGATCCATCAACACGGTCATCGCAGTCATACCTCTGCTTGTGGTTCTTTCGGCTTGCGGCGAACGCAGCTTGGACAGAGAGGCGAAAGTGCAAGAGCCCGCTGCTCGTGCCAATTACGCCAAGGCCAAAGCATTGTTCGAGCAACGTTGCAAGACAGCTGGCGTGGTGATCAAGCGCACGGTCAAGGATGTCGAAGGCATTGAAATTCTGAAGGTTCGGCCCGTGCTGGCGTGGGGCGACAAGCGCTACTTCGATCCGATGTTTGATGGGGCGGCGATGGCGGCAGAGGCTCAGGGGGATGGCTACATCGCCAGCTTTCTTTACTCCGAACTGCGCAACCCAAACACACCGGAGCGGCGTGGTGTCGTCCAGCCTCCGACGTCAAAGCCCGGTATGAACCAGGACGCGCCGCGCCAAGGCTATCGATATGTGGACGTGCGAGATCCGGTTACGTCGACTGTGCTTCGCTACCGGATTGCGCTGCATCTGACGGAGGCTCAGTGGTATCAGCGAGGCGGTTGGGCGAAAGACCTCGAACACACCGTTCGAACCGGACCGCAGGCGCGCTTCGCGGTTGACTACGAAGACATCGTTGATCCCGCTGATCGGGCTTACTGGATCGCCGGCACACGCATCAAGGTCATCGACCGGCAGAACGGCGAAGCAATTGCCCAACTTACTCGGTATGTCTGGGATCAAGGGGTTGGCGGCTCTAGCACAGGGCGATGGCCTTGGCAGCACGCGAGCGCGCAGGGCAACGAATGCCCAACCTCGCAGTCAACCCATTACACAACCAGATTTTTTATCGATACCGTTCTCATTCCGAAGCAGGGAGACTAACCATGATGAATACAGCCATTGATCCGAACATCACGCCTCAAGGGCTTCAGATATATACCCTGCTGCAGATTGCAGCCGCGGCGAGCTGTTAAAGCGCAACAGTGAAAAGATGCCCGATGACGCGACCCGATCGGGCTCGCTGCTTGGTCCGGCCATCACCTACATCGACAAAACTCAAGGCCGCACGTTCAAGATCGGCGAATCGCTACCCGGACGGGACAGGACGCAGGTGTTGTTCGGTAGTGCGTCGAATGAAGCGCTCTCTGGGAGCGCGCGTGGCGATTCACTGTACGGCGGCGACGGCAAAAACAGCGTATCTGGTGCGAACGGCGACGACTGGCTCGAAGGCAATCTGGGCGATGACCTACTCGACGGTGGAGTGGACAACGACACGCTGCTCGGGGTCGCTGGGAACGACACGCTCCTTGGCGCATCTGGTACGGACTCCCTGCTAGGCGGCGATGGCGATGACTTGCTCAATAGGGGTAGTGGTCGCTCGACCAGTCCGCATGTGCGCGTCAGGCCCGACGAACGGTTCCAGGGGCGAAGCCGCCGGCCAGGCCGTGCCAAGTCGTTCGACCGCTTCTGACGACAGCAGTCATTCGGCGTGCATGGTCGAACGACCGAGATCAACCTGATCCGATCATCGCCGGCAGAAGAACCGTGACACCGGAATCCGCACGTCACCGCCCCGGCTTGCGCGCCGTGTGGATGGCGACGACGCCGAGCGACAGTCGCTCGAACGTCACCGCCTCGAAGCCGAACTCTTGCAGCTCCTGCGCCAGTTGCGGCGCCGATGGGAACGCCCGGATGCCCTGGAGCAGGTAGCGGTAGGCGGAGGCATCACCCCCCGTGGCCAGCCACCCGAGCAGGGGCATGCAGACCGCCATGTAGCCCAGGTACAGCCCTTGCAGCGGGGCCCACGGAATGTCCGACGCCTCCAGCACGATCAGCCGCCCACCCGGCCTCAACACACGCCAGGCCTCCTGGAGGGCCAGTCGGCGGTCGCAGATCTTCAGGCCCAGGGAGATCGAGTACGCGTCCACGCTGGCGCTGGCCACCTCGGGCATGTGCTCCAGGTCCAGTTGCCGCAGCTCGACGACCTCTCGGTGTTGCGCGAGGCGGCGCTCGGCGATGGCCAGCATGCGCGGGCTGATGTCCGACGCGACGATGCGACGGGGCTGGCCCGACACGTCGGGCAGCAGGCGCAGGATGATGTCGCCCGTGCCGGTGGCGCCGTCCAGCAGCACGGTCCAGGGCTCGCGGGCAATGGCGCGGGCCACGCGGCGCTTCCAGAGCCGGTGGATGCCCAGGCTGAACAAGTCGCACAGCCGGTCGTAGCGGTGGGCAATGCGGCCGAACACGTCGTCGCCTTGCCAGGTGAACCCTGCGGCGTTGAGGCGCCCGGGCCCGGTGTTTGATGGCTGCATGGCGCGCCTCCCCGAGCCTCATTGTTCCGCCCGGCGCAACTCGCCGTTCTACGGGGACGGCTTTTTCTCGTGGGGGGAACTACCTACATTGAGCCCATGCCGGCCCACCCCTGTTTCACCGGGGCGCCGGCCAGGAGCCTCACCATGAACACCCGATCCTTCTTCACGCTGATCACCGCCGCGACGGCCGTCACGGCGCTGGCGGCGGGCATGCTGCTGGCCATCAACGCCCCGGTGCCCAGCGCCGAGGAGTTCGGCCAGGCCACCACCGTCACCACCAGCAACGAGCCGGCCTGAGGCCCACCCGCACCGCCGCGCTTTCCGCAGGCGCCGCTCAGGCCGCTTCGGCGCAGCGCAGCTTCATCCCGCCCATGGCCTCGCGGCCCAGCAGGTCCACCACCCAGTCCACGAACACCCGCAGCTTGCTGCTCAGGTGCCGGTTGGGCGGGTAGACCACATACACCGGCAACGGTTCCGACTCCCAGTCCTCCAGCACCCGCACCAGCGCCCCGCTGCGCAGCAGCGGCCCGGCCATGAAGCAGGTGAGCTGCATGACGCCCAGGTGCGCCAGGCCCGCCTGCAGGTAGGCACTGGCGTCGTTGACGGCGATGACGTGGTTGCCGGCAATCTCGATCTTTTCTTCGCCGCGCAGGAAGGTGTCGCCCATCACCTTGCCCGAGCGGGCCGAGAAGTAGCCCACCATGCGGTGCGGCGCATCGCCCAGGTCGCGCGGATGGGCCGGCGCGCCGTGGCGGCGCAGGTACTCGGGCGTGGCGCAGGTGATGAAGCGGAACTCGGCGATGCGCCGCGCCACGAGGCTCTGGTCGGTGAGGTCCCCGCCGCGGATGACGCAATCGATGTTGTCGCTGATCAGGTCGACCGTGCGGTCGCTGACGCCCAGTTCGATCTGAATGTCCGGGTATTTGGCGTAGAAGTCGGGCAGGTGCGGAATGATCATCTCGCGACCCACGACGCCCGGCACGTCGATGCGGATGCGGCCGCGCGGCGTGACACGGGCCTGGTTCATGCTGCCTTCGAGCTCTTCCAGGTCCGACAGCAGCCGCATCGCCCGTTCGTAGTAGGCCGCACCGTCAGGCGTGACCGTGACGCGCCGCGTCGTGCGGTTGAGCAGCTTGGTGCGCAGGTGCGTCTCCAGCGTCTGGATCAGGCGGGTTACGGTGGCCTTGGGCAGGTCCAGGGAGTCCGCGGCCTTGGTGAAGGTGCCGGCCTCCACGACCCGGACAAAGGCTTGCATCGCGGTGAGTCGGTCCATGGGTGGGGCGGGGGCCAGACCCCGAGGCGAACTGAGATGTCACGGATTGTTCCACGATGGGGAAAAGTGAGTCCCTTTCGTGGCCGTTTATCCCTAAGTCGTCAACCCCAATCGCGCATGCATTGGGCCCAGGCTACCCGCGACCTGACGCTCGCCGGGGAGCCCTGCACGAGGCAGCCCACCCGATCAAGCAGTCCTGCGTGACTCGGCGCGGCGCGGCGTCAGTAGAGGCGGCGGCCGCCGCCCGGGGTCAGGGCTCGGCCTTGCAGTTCGGCTTGCAGACCACCTCATTGCGCCCGAGCAGCCGGATCGACTGCAGGCTCGACGGCGCGCGGTGCTTGCCGCACTTGAAGCAGGAGCGGGTGTGGCCGCTGCCGAGAAAGGGCGAGCCGCCCACTTTCGACGCATAGCGCAGGCCATCCTGGCGGACCGCGGTGACGGTGTCTTTGCTCATTCTTCGGCACAGGTCGGACGAAAGAACAATTGACTCACGGCGAAGATGACAGCGCCACCTCGCAAGCCCGCGGTTGGCGCCGAAAAGCATCGAAAGCGCGGGCTTTCCCGACCCTGATCCAAGGGGTCGGGCAGCGGAGACAATGCCGCTCCGTCAGGAACGACCCATGGCCAAGCTCTTCTTCCGTTACGCCGCGATTCTTGGGGGCTCATTTTCTACAAAGTTCCCTTTGATCCGAGCACGCTAGTGCAGGGCCGCTTTAGACGCGGGATTTGTAGCTGCGCTGTCCTGGGGGAAACACTGCGGTCTCTGTAGTAGTTGCGGGGCGCTAAAGTTCAAAGTTTTGCACGGGCATTCGCCGCCGAAGGCGGCCCCCCGCCACTACTGGAGAGCTTCTTGGCCCGTCTTTGGTTTCGCTTCGCCGCAATGAACGCTGGGAAGACCAGCAACCTCCTTCAAGTTGCCCACAACTACGAAGAAAACGGCGAGCGAGTCCTGCTGCTGACGTCCGCGTTGGATGATCGGAGTGGCAAAGGCGTCATCTCGTCGCGGATCGGTCTCCGACGCGAGGCTGATACCTACGACACCAAGACCGACTTTTCCGAGCTATTGCGTGCTGAGGACGTGGCATGCGTCCTTATTGATGAAGCCCAGTTCCTGACGGTCGATCAAGTACACCAGCTTCATCGCTGGGTGCACACGCGGAACATCCCTGTGATGTGCTTTGGCCTTCGATCCGATTTCAGAGGCAATGCGTTTCCAGGTGCAGCGGCGTTGCTGACTTTGGCTGACAACCTTGAGGAAATTCGAACCGCTTGCCGGTGCGGCAAGAAGGCGACGATGAACATCCGGGTCGACGAAAGCGGCCAGCGGGTCAACGAGGGAGCGCAGGTGCTGATCGGCGGGAACAGCAGCTACCGCCAAGTTTGTGCAAGGTGCTTTTACAACTGATGCCGAGATCAAGCCGCAACCCGTAGCCTGGTCAACGTGTTCGTCTCAGTCAAGCTTAGGGTGCTGCTAGATAGTTCAGGCAGCAGCGTTGATGTGCCCGGCCTGTTGACCCCGGGGGGGCTCTTTTCGCCGCTTCTCGACTACTTCCTCGACCGGCAGCTTGCGAGAAGCTTGTCCTGGATGGACAAGGTCTCCCGTTCCGTGCGGCTCTTTCTTGAGTACATGCAGGCTAACGCCCGCGAAGAAGGGCGGACCATGTTTGCCAACTTCGCCAAGCGGCTCTACTCGGGAACGCTGGACGAGACGACCGGGGTTGATACATCCGGCCTGTACTGGCGCCCTAGAAGGTCCGCGGATGCTTCGGGGATCATTACTGACCTAACGCTTTTTCTGGACTGGGTGGGCCAGAACAGCAGGGTCGCAGCCGGATTGAACCCATTGGTTCCAGCATCCGGCGTCGAGCGCCGCTGGAACGAGGCTGCTCGGTGCTACAGACGCGAGAGAGCCCTTCTTGGCCACCTCTGGTCAGCCAAGGACGATGAGAGAGCCCAGACGCGCAGAGTCCGGCCAAAACCAAGCCCAGCTACTCGGCCAAGCGAGCCACCTGCGTTCCCGGAACATCGATTCGCGGACCTTATTTCACACGGCTTTCGCGTTGGCGATCGGATAGACCACCGCGGTATCTGCATCACGCTGCTTCTGCATGGCGCAGGTTTTCGAGCCTCTGAGCCTTTTCATCTTTACGTCGAAGACGTTGTACCGGATCCGAAAGACCCAACGTCTGCCTTGGTCCGGATCCATCATCCCTCCGACAGCCCTGCCCCTGTCAGTTGGACCGACGCATTGAAGCGTCCGAAGCGCGGAACTCGGGCTGTCTATTTACTTGAGCGCTACGGTCTCAAGCCGAGAGACAAGCTGACCACAAGCGCCAAGGCCGGATGGAAAGGTGGATGGTGTGATGCGCCGTACTTTATGGAAGCCAGATGGTTTGAGCCGGCATACGGCCGGCGTTTCATGGAGCACTGGCTTCAGTACCTCCAGCAGCTTGCACAAGTAGAGAGAAATCACCCTTTTGCGTTTGCCAACCTGGGGCGCGAACCGCGTGGCGAAATGTATAAGCTAGGTCAGTTCAATGACGCGCACGCTGACGCATGCCGGCGTATAGGGCTAACGGTCTCCAAAGCTGCCGGCACTACACCCCACGGACATCGGCATTCGTATGGGCGACGTCTCAAGCGGGCAAAAGTGGATGAATTCTTCATTCAGATGTTTCTGCACCACTGCTCACCAGACAGTCAAATTCCATACACGCAGCCAAACAGCGAGGAGATTTCCGAAGCACTGCGCGAAGGCGCTGCACGATTGGTTCTTAAATCCCCTGAGAGCTGACACTCTATCGACCAATGAGCAGTGACCCGCACCCCGACAACACGCTGGAGATATTGCTAGCCAAGCCCAATCTTATGGCCAGCAAGCGGGCGCGATTACAAAAAATCCATAGGCATTGCCAACGACGGTTCGACGAAGGCCATCGGTATTTCACGATTGCTGAGGTGTCGCTCGAACTCGAGGCCGAAGGGATAATGCCCGATAGCTCATTCAGGCATGCGGACAGCCCTGAATACCGCGAACTTGCAAATTCGTGGCAGTCCTATTCAGACAACGTCGAATTTGGTCCTGATACTTTGCTTGCGCAAGATCACCCAGATTCCGTTTTTAGAAATCTTCTTAAGCATTATTCATTCGGACATAGCTCATCGATTCTTCGAGCAATGCACCGCGTTTGCCGAGACCGATTCGCAAAATTTGGAAGAGACTTTGCATTTCGCTCCGTTAGTCGGGAGGCCCTTCAGAATCTTAGCGTTAGCAGCCGCATTCGCCAACTGAAGAGCGCGCCCCGCGCCTTTAGCGAATTGACGCAGGCGTGGGGCGCCTTGTCGCTCGTGAGAGGCGATGGTGCTCCCATAGATCAAATACAAGGACCACAGGAAACTCTTTCAATAATACTTCGAAAACCAACTCTGCGATCAAACATCGCTGACACCTACAGAAGTATCAACGAGATCTGCGAGGCTCGATTCGAAAGGGGCGAATACGATTTTGGAACTATAGTGCTTGCTAAAGATCTCGTCGAGGCTGGCGTTTTCAACTACGACAAGAGACTTCCGAGTCGCCTTCAGAACGTTGCGGACTACAGCAGCTTACTTACGGCATGGCAAAAGCGAGCAGATGATCTTTGGATACGATCAGACGAGGATTTGCCAGTCACTCATCCTGATGCCGTTTTTCGCAGAATCAGAGGAAAACCAGCTCACGCTGATCAAATTCGCCGCCTTCTCGCAGTACATCGCGCGTGCCATCTTCAGCACGCGAAAGGCAGCACCGACTTTTCTAGAAACACCATTGGTAAAAGTCTCGCCGAACAGAAAATCCTCGCGCAACGGACATTGCGTTCAACAATGTCCGAAGATATACGTGACCTTATTGCTGCTTGGGATGCGCATGCCAGGCCTTGGATAGCTGATACGAACAAAGTCCCTCCGGCGACCAAGACCAAGGCCAGGGCTCAAAAGTCACACGACGTAGCGCTCGACTGGGTTCGAATCAATCACCCTGAACTCGAAGAATGGCGTCGGCCGGCTGCCGAATGGCTTAGCCTAACCAAGGCAGGTTTGAGCTCCAGAATCAGCGCCATGAATGGCTTCTTTGACCACTATCTTCGTCAATCGGACTCGCCGACAACGCCGGATGCGTTTTTTAGACGCGGATCCACCTCCCCCGACTTCAACGTAGCCATTGGCTCGGGAACTGCCAAGCATACCCGCAACAACTACCTGAAAGAATTTTTCGATTGGCTATTGCTTAAGGACTTTAGCTTCGAAACAGATGATGGCGCACTGGCCGTCTCACCTGAATTCCGTAACCCCGTATCGCGAATGTCGTCGCCTCCTGGGCGTCGGCACTGGCAATCTGTACGGTCACCTTTGCCTTACGGCTATATCCATGAGCTGAGACACTTGCTTGCACAAGGCCAAGACTTCTCGGCATGGAAGTTCGCGCAGAACGCGCAGGGGGCCGCTGAGGGTGACATCGGAGCTCCGGCCCGCGATTGGTATGAGGTGAGGTGGGAGGATATAGATGAAGCCGACCCCGACTGCGTTTGGCGATTGCGTGTCTTCAAGAAGGGAAAACGTCAAAGATCGGTCATCCAGCTTTGGAGCCCCGTGCGCTGGGTTGCGCTCCTAATAAAGCTGTTGCTCCCGCTGAGGACCGGACAAGTCCGATTGCTCGATTCTGGCGAATCGGACACACTCAAATATGTCGCCGGCAGTTGGGTTGAAAATCATCACGCCTTGGCCAAAAGCAACACGGGCTCTTGGCAACAAGGTGTTTTTCGCCGGAATGCCGATCCGGCGAATCAGGAGAAAATATCAACGGTCCTTTTCATAAATACGAACAAGACGGCTGATATAGATAAATCAGGGCCTGAGAAAGGCTATGTGATGCCTTGGTTTCAAGCTCAAGATCCTGTGGAAAACGTCTTCTATTGGCTTGAGAAGCTGCGAAACTGGCAAGAAAAATACAACCCAATCCTTAGACGCACGCACTTTCGCGAGTTGGACGCTCGCCATCTTTCAGCGAAGACGGCCGAGCAATTGGCGTCCTATCCAGAGTGCTGCTTCTTGTTTCGAACGCCTGAATGCGGGGCAGACGAGCGGATGCTGCCGGTGTCAGACGGCGTGGTAAGTCATGCGTGGATGTGTTTGCTGAAAGAGCTTCAGCAGCGTGTCGCCGCGCGTGGGGAGACTCACCCCGGAGGCGCTCCCATTGAGTTCATCGCCGACGACGTTCGTGGTCGCGACGACCCTCTATTTCCACTGCACAGCCTGCGTGTTTCGCTCATCACTGCGCTCGCCTTAGATGGCGAAGTTCCTTTCCCTATCCTCCAAAAGCTCGTCGGCCACTCACGGTTGCTGATGACGCTGTACTACACGAAGCCAGGCGCAGCACGCATCTCAGACGTGCTGGTTGAGGCAGCGCAGCGGCTAAGCGCCAACGCGAGTGCAAGCATCTACGAGTTCTTGCTGAATACCGAGCACGCTGCGCTCGTCGACAGGGCAATCAGCAATAGCGCAGCAGCAGTTGCGATAGCGATTGCTGCACATCCATCCCAGAGAAACGCTGCTGGCTGGATGCTGATGCATCACGGCCTCTGTCTAGTGGGCGGGAACGTTAGTGAGATTGAGGACCACCGAAAAATTGGGGGCTGCTACAACGGCGGGCCAGAGTTTGGGCGCCCTGGCGAGGGCGACCACTCTCCAGTCCCCGGTGGCAGCCGGAATTGCATTCGCTGCCGCTGGTTTGTCACAGAGCCTCATTTCATTCCTGCACTTGCTGCCCACTTCAACACGACGGCGTATCACTTTGATGAGGCGAGAAATGTGGCTATGGCTCGCGAACAAGCGCTGCAGCAGCTTCGACGCGAGAAAGCCAAGATGGAGGCTGACGGCAGCGTCTACACGGAGCTGCGGGCGTACCTTCAGGCCGAGCGGTTAGCCGAGACGAGCATGAAGAGGTTCAGCGATCTTGCAGAAGACTTGGTCGCTTGCTGGCGTCTGATCGAGCGCTGTACGAACTTGCTGAACTCTGCTCCGGCAACCGGCGTGCAACTCCTCATTCAGGGCGCGGTGACCGACGTAAGAGCGGTGTTTGAAGAGACCGAGTCGGAACTCCTCCAACTTTGTGGCGTATGCGACAGCATTGAGTTGTATCCCGACCTTGAAGCGGACAAGGCCGTCTTGCGTCGAAGTCAGCTTCTCGACTCCGCGCTGCTCAACGATGGACTGCCCCCTATGTTCCTCAAGCTGAGTCAGCAAGACCAACTGAAAGTGGGCAACGCATTCGTGCGTCGGTTGTCACAGGTCGCGGCGCCAGCGGACCTGTTCCTAGGCCAACGCGTTGTTGTTGGGATCATTGACGCCGGCGAGAAGCTTGGCGAGGCCCTTGGTGTCGACCTCGCCAAGACGGTGGTCGAGTCAAAGTCAGCCGGTGCCGGGCCTCAACGCGTCATTCGAATCGCGAGCAGCACGTGAGCAAGATGCACTCCCCTGAGCAAGTGTTTCAAGAGATCCGCGATGCGGGTTCACGACCGCAAAAAGCGCGCAATCTCCAGGAGATTCACGACCTTTGCCGCGCACAGTACGAATCAGGAGGACGCGATTTCTCGATCTCCGCGATTGGCAAATTGCTGGAAACGCGTGGAGTCATGAAGGCGCGTGGGCTGTACAACGCGCCCGCGGCCGACTATCGCCGTCTCATCGATGCATGGGGCCTTCTCGCTGGGCCTGCTCCAGTAAAGGCTCAAGCAAAGGCCAACGAGAAGGACGACTACGTTGATCGGGTGGCCGACCCTGCCGCACGCATGTTGCTGCGGACGCTCATCGCCGAGAGAAACAAGCTCCAAGCTCAGCTCAACACGCTAAAGGCAGCGTCCTCATTCATCGTTGATCGGCGTCCAGTAGATCCGTCCGGGACAGTGGGCGCAAGATCACCTGCATCGCTTACCGACTCGGAAGCCAAAGCATTAAGAAAAGCCATCTCACCCGACTTCCTGAGGCTGCAAGGTTGGGAAGAAGTGAAGCTCGGCGAGATCGTCAACAGCCGCGGCCGGACCATATTTGATCCGGGCTTCGCAACCGGACTCAGGAAGCTGTTGGACCAGTAGTCCAGCGGGACCAGCGCCCAGAGCTAGATCGGCATACGGCTGCAGACAACAATATGCGATGACACGTACGTGGACCCTCAGACAAGTGCATGCGGTAGATGCCCACCAAGTGGCGACACACGGCTGCTATCGCGATGAAGACGCAGCGCGGCGCCCTGGCTATGCAGCCTGGGTTGGCTCGCGGATAGGTTCAGAGCGGTACATCGGCTACTTCGCAATCCAGGGCGACGCGGTCGTTGGCGGCGCAGGGGCGGTGCTGCTCGATTGGGGCCCAACGCGGGCGAATCCAGGCGGGCAGATGGCCCGCATCGTCAACGTGTTTACCGATGAAGCCCTGCGCGGGCGGGGCATCGCGCGCGAGCTTCTGCAGGCGGTGATGCGACAGTGTGAGGATTTGGGCGTTCGCGAGTTCAACCTCGGCGCAACACCCGAGGGTCGATCGCTCTACCGCTCTCTCGGCTTCGAGGACTATCCAGCGGAAATGCGCCGGCGCGTCGCCGCCTAGCCTATGAAATGCACGGGAGTGCGCGGCGCATCGGTCTCGCGCAGGGCTCTTTGCCACCAGCCCACATCGCGCCACGCACCGTGTTTGAAGCCCACGTTGCGATAGACACCGATGGGTTGGAAGCCAAGGGCCTCGCGACGCCAGCGAAAGCCTGGCAATAGCCCAGCTCGGCTAGCACCGGCAGCAGGCGCTCATACAGCGCTCGGCCCACGCCCTTGCCACGCATGTCGCCGCGCACGTTGCATATTCCGGTCCGACTTGAGCGCACGGCCCGCCGTGTCTTGATCACTCGAATCGGGGCTTTCTGAGCAGCCGGTCCGACGTGCAGTGCAGGCCGCTGATGTTCCTGCACAGTGCGCTGGCGGTACTAGACAGCTACAGGCTGGCTGCTGTCCTTCGCTTGTGGCGTCCGAGTGGCAGCAAAGTGCCCGAAGCAGAAGCTCGTGATCGACGACGAGCGACGGCACCGCAGCGGTTGGCGACGCTCGCGGCCGGCGGGCGTACGGCAGCAATGTGCCCAAAGTGGAAGGTCGGGATCGGCCGCGATAGACGGCCCGGCAGCGATTTCCGTCATCCGCGGAGGATGGTCGGGCTCACAGCCTGTGACACGAAGCCGACATCGGCTTCCCTGTCGACGCACCGGCAGCGATGTCTGCTGTCAAGGGCTAAGCAGACTTCCAGCAGGCTTGGCTGTCGCCAACGCACCAATGCAATCCCCCAGCTGTTGAACCGGGCAGAGCTGGATGTGTGCGGGGACAGGGCATACCCCTCGCCGCAGGACTTGATTGCCAGCAACGCGCCTCGAGCGCGGGGCCGACGTGTCGGCGCCCCAGGTATCGCCGCTGACATCGAGCGATTCGCAAACCGCATCAAGTCCAAGGTGTGCTCGCGGGTGGAGCGAATGCTCGCCGTGATCAAGCGGCAGTTGGGTTTCAACAGGGTGCGCTGCAAGGGCCTGACCAAGAGCGCAACCACTGGTGGCGCTTAGTCTCGCCAACATCTATTTGGCGCGCAAGCACTGAGCGGGATGAGTGCGTTTGCCCGGGCTCCAGCGCGCTCAAGGAGGCGAACGCCAAATCGGCGTCAGTGGCAGCGCCTCCCTGCTAGTCACAGCCGTCCTGAGGCCCGACCAGCTTCAGCGCTGCGAACTCAGCGACGACCGATTCGCCCGTGTTGTCGGTGTCGGCAGTAACGGCAACGAGCACCAGCCTGGCGCCAGCGGGCAGCCACGTCTGAGCGTCAGTCGCCAGGTTGCGACGCTCCTGAACCCATTGCCCGGCGAGGGATGCGCCGCTTCGCTGTACCACCATGCGTGTCTGCGATGTGTAGGCATTGGGCGCGTGGTGCCCGACGGCATGACGGTTGTCCCAAACATAGTTCAGCGCCGCGTCGGGCACCGCATCGCCATGTAGTCGGCGTGCGATGGCGAGCTGGGCTCGCGTCGACCAGCCTATGCTGTCTGGCGGCAGGCGAAAGGCGACGTAAAGGCGTGCTGCGTAATCGTCACCCGCCTTCTTGCCCATGTCGGCGGTCTGCAAGGGCGCGCTGATGCGCCAGCGCCAACACAGCACGGGCCTGGCGGCAAGGTCGACCTCAATCGGACGTGCCCACAGCGACATGCTGGACTGCGAGCTGATGCGAAGCACGCCGGTCTCGGGCGTCGCATGAAAGCGATTGGGGCGAAGCGCCGATCCAAACTGAATCTCACGCCATCCTTCGGCCGCATCCCACGTCGTTGACAAGACCTGGGCGCCCAGCAAGGCCGCGACGGCGAGGCTCACCAGCGCAGCCCTCGCGTGCCCAGCGCGGCGCCGACCGCCATGCAGATCAGCATGCCGCAGGAGTACCAGACCGCCACAAACGCCGGGCTCGTCTCGGGGCAAGCCAGCGCATAGCCAGCAGCAGCAGCGCACCCAGCCAACAGCCCGAGCGCGGCACCGGCCTGGTGGGCTGGGCCAACCGGCAGGCCTCGGGCGGCCTGCATCACGAAAATCATGGCGGGCACCGCCAGGGCCGCCAAGCTCAGCGGGCATTGCCACCAGCTGGAGCCCAACAACGCAACCATCCGCGCGCCTGAGGGCAACAGCAGCAGGCTGCCCAGCCCCAGCGCGGCAAGCAACAGCCAGCCCGCTTGCAGCCGGCGGCGTGCGGGTGCCGTCTGACTCGCTGGCCGAGACGTGCGCAGCAGCCACTGCCAGGCTAGCGCGCCAAGCACGGCCACTGGCAGGAGCTTGATCCACGGTGTCGGGCTCGCAAAAGCCGCAGCCGGCAGCGGTCCGATCAGGGTCAGCGCCGCGGCCGCCGCCAGCAGCACTCCCGCACCCAAGGAGGGCAGCAGGCGCCGCGCCACCGGCATGGGCTGCGCCGGCCCCGCCCCTTTGGCCAGCACGTCGATCAAGGCCTCGGTCTTCATGCTTTGCCCCTTACCTGGGCGGCCAGACGCTTGAGGCCGCGGTGTACCTGCACCTTGATGGCCGATTCGCTGGCGCCGGTGTTGGTGGCAGCCTCCGCGCCGCTCAAGCCGGCCAACTGCGTCAGCTCGATCGCGCGGCGCTGCGCCTCGGGCAGGGTCTGCAACAGCTGTTGCAGGTCGCGGCGAGCCTCGTGCGCGGCCTGCCCGCCGTCGTCGGCCAGGGCCTCGCCAACATCGCCGTTGTCGTCCAGCTCCAAGGTCTGCGGCTGGCGGCCGCGGCGGCGCCATTCGTCAATCAGGCGATGCCTGGCCACGGCCAGCACCCAGGCGCTCACCGGCACCGAGCCGTCATAGCTGCCCCGGTGCAGGTGCACTGACAGCAGAACTTCTTGCACCATGTCCTCGACCTCATCCGGCTGTTCCGGCATGCGCCGCCTGATGTAGGCACGCAGGCGCCGCGCGATCAGCGAAAGGGCGTGCCGGTATGCCGCCTCGTCGCCCGCCTGCCCGCGATCCCACCAGGGGCGCAGCTCGGCCTCAAAGGCGGCAGGTGGGGCAGATGACATGCAGTACGTCGGCGGCGCCGGGTTGGTTACACAAAACATTGTGGTGCCCGTTGTAACCGGGAACCGGCCGGCGCCGTACTGGCATGCATCCACCGCTTTCGACGGACCTCCCATGCACCCCACCTTGCCCCTCCTGCAGGCTACCGACTTTCCGGCGCTGCGCCGCCGCCCGCTGGACACCTTGCAGGTCAACCTGGGCTACAAGTGCAACCAAAGCTGCGTGCATTGCCATGTAGCCGCCAGCCCGCAGCGCACGGAGATGATGGACGCCGGCACGGTCGACCTCGTGATCGAGGTGCTGCAGGCGCGCCGCATCCAGAGCCTGGACCTCACCGGCGGCGCGCCCGAGCTGAACGTGGAGTTCCGCCGCCTGGTCACTGCGGCGCGGCAGCTGGGGGTGCGCGTCATCGACCGCTGCAACCTGACCATCTTGTCCGAGCCCGGCCAGGAGGGCCTGGCCGAGTTCCTGGCGGCCCAGCAGGTGGAGGTAACCGCCTCGCTGCCTTGCTACAGCCTGGAGCGTGTCGACCGCCAGCGCGGCGAAGGCGTCTTCGACCGCTCGATCGCCGGGCTGCAGGCGCTGAACCGCCTGGGCTATGGCGATGAGGGCTCCGGGCTGGTGCTCAACCTGGTCTACAACCCGCAGGGGCCTGCGCTGCCGCCACCCCAGGGCCCGCTGGAGGCCGACTACAAGCGCGAGCTGATGCTGCACTTCGGCATCCGCTTCAACCAGCTGTTCGCGCTGACGAACATGCCCATCCAGCGCTTTGGCAGCAGCCTGATCAGCAAGGGCCAGTTCCAGCCCTACATGCAGCTGCTGAAGGGCAGCTTCCAGAGCGCCAACCTGGACACCGTCATGTGCCGCAGCATGGTCAGCGTCGACTACCTCGGCCAGCTCTACGACTGCGACTTCAACCAGATGCTCGGCCTGCCCGCCCAGGCCCGCCACCTGCGCGATCTGCTGACGGCCGACAACAGCGGCGACGCCATCCGTGTTGCCGACCACTGCTACGGCTGCACCGCCGGCCAGGGCTCCAGCTGCGGTGGGGCGCTGGCTGCATGAAGCGCCTGCTGCTCATCGCCACCGCGCTGGCCGCTGCGCTGCTGCTGTCGCGGCACCTCGGCCTGGCCGAGTGGCTGAGCCTGGACACCCTGAAAGCCCAGCAATCGGCTCTGCTGGCGCAGGTGGCGGCCGAGCCGATGCGCGCGGCGCTGCTGTTCTTCGCGATCTATGTCGCAGCGACGGCCGTTTCGCTGCCTGGCGCCGCCGTGCTCACCTTGGCGGGCGGTGCGCTGTTCGGCTTCTGGCAGGGCCTGTTGCTGGTGTCGTTCGCCTCGTCGCTGGGCGCATTGCTGGCCTTCCTGGCTGCCCGCTACCTGCTGCGGGACACCATCCAGCGCCGCTTCGGCGCGCGGCTCGGGCCGCTCAACGAGGGCGTCGCACGTGACGGCCCGCTCTACCTGCTCAGCCTGCGCCTGGTGCCCCTGTTTCCCTTCTGGCTGGTCAACCTGCTGATGGCGCTGACGCCGATGCGCGCCGCGCCGTTCTACGGCGCGTCGCAGGTCGGCATGCTGCCGGGCACGGCGGTGTATGTGAACGCGGGCACGCAGCTGGCCGTGGTGAGCAGCCTGGGTGATGTGCTGTCGCCCCCCTTGCTCGCCTCCTTCGTGCTGCTCGGCCTGTTCCCGCTGCTGGCCAAGGGGCTGATGGGCTGGCTGCAACGGCGCAAGGTGTACGCAGGGTTTCAAAGGCCACAGTGCTTTGACCGCAACCTCATCGTCATCGGCGCCGGCGCCGGCGGCCTGGTGACCAGCTACATCGCCGCCGCCGTGAAGGCCAAGGTGACCCTGGTGGAAGCCCACCGCATGGGCGGCGACTGCCTGAACTTCGGCTGCGTGCCCAGCAAGGCGCTGATCCGCTCGGCCAAGGCGGCGCAGGCCTTGCGCGAGGCGGCGTCCTTTGGGCTGGAGCCGGTCGACGTGCGAGTGGACTTTGCTGCCGTGATGGCCCGCGTGCAGCACGTCGTGCGCGACATCGAGCCGCACGATTCGGTGGAACGCTACAGCGGCCTCGGCGTCGATGTCGTGCAGGGCCGCGCACGTCTGCTTGACCCCTGGACGGTGGAGATCGCCCGCGACGACGGCAGCAGCCAGCGCCTGACGGCGCGCGACATCGTCATCGCCACCGGCGCGCGCCCTTTCGTGCCCGCGCTGCCTGGGCTCGACGAGGTGGGCTACTACACGTCGGACACGATCTGGAACCTGAGCGAGGCACCGCGCCGCCTGCTGGTGCTGGGCGGCGGCCCCATCGGTTGCGAGCTGGCGCAAGCCTTCGCGCGCCTGGGCATCGCCGTCACTCAGGTCGAGATGGCGCCGCGCCTGATGGCGCGCGAGGACCCCGAGGTGTCCGACCTCGTGCAACAGGCCCTGGCGCGCGACGGCGTGCGCGTGCTGGCGGGTCACCAGGCCTTGCTGGCCGAGCGGCACGGCGACGAGCGCCGGCTGTGGGTCCGGCAGGGAGTGGCCGAGCAGGCGATTGCCTTCGACGCGCTGCTGATCGCCGTGGGTCGCGAGGCGCGTGTCAGCGGTTTCGGGCTGGAGGAGCTGGGCGTGCCGCTGACCCCGCGCAAGACGCTGGCGGTCAACGATCGCCTGCAGTCGCTGAAGTTCCCCAACCTCTATGCGGTGGGCGACGTCGCCGGCCCCTATCAGTTCACGCACACCGCCGCCCACATGGCCTGGTATGCGGCGGTGAACGCGCTGTTCGGTCGCTTCAAGCGCTTCGCGGTCGACTACCGGGTGGTGCCCTGGGTCAGCTTCACCGACCCGGAGGTCGCCCGCGTCGGCCTCTCGGAAACCGAGGCCAGGGAGCGCGGCATCCCCGTGGAGATGACGCGCTACGGGCTGGACGACCTGGACCGGGCCATCACCGACGATGCCGCGCATGGCTTCGTCAAGGTGCTCACCGCGCCGGGCAGCGACAAGATCCTCGGCGCCACCATCGTCGGCTATCACGCAGGTGAAATGCTGGCCGAGTTCGTGCTCGCCATGAAGCACGGCCTGGGCCTGAACAAGATCCTCGGCACCATCCACGCCTATCCCACGTGGGTGGAGGCCAATAAGTACGCGGCCGGGAGCTGGAAGCGCGCGCATGCGCCGCAAAAGCTGCTGGCCTGGGTGCAGCGATACCACGCCTGGGAGCGCGGATGACGCCAGCCCTGCAGCGCCGCACCCTGCTGCTGGCCACGGCGGCCTGGCCGTTTGGCGTCGAGGCCGCGCCCCGGCCCGACCACGCGGCCTGGACCGCACTGCTGCGCCGCCACGTGCGGCTGCTGCGTGGCGGACAGGCCAGCCAGGTGGACTACGCCGGCATGGCGCGGGACCGCCAGCCGCTGCGCCAGTACCTGGCCCAGCTCAACAGCGTCACGCCGACCGAATTCGCCGGCTGGCCGGCCGCCGAGCGCATGGCCTTGCTCATCAATGCCTACAACGCCTTCACCGTCGAGCTGGTGCTGGGTCGCTACCCGCAACTCGACTCCATCAAGGACCTGGGGCATGTGCTGCAGTCCCCCTGGCGCAAGCGCTGGATCCCGCTGTTGGGCCAGACCCTGAGCCTGGACGACATCGAGCACGAGCGCCTGCGGCCGGTGTTCAACGACGCGCGGATTCACTTTGCCGTCAACTGCGCCAGCATCGGCTGTCCCATGCTGCGCGAAGAGGCCTATGTGGCAGAACGGCTGGCCGCCCAGCTCGAAGAACAGCAGCAGCGCTTCCTGTCGGACCGCACACGCAACCGCGTGGCGGATGGTGCGCTTCAGGTGTCCAAGCTGTTCGACTGGTACGCAGCCGACTTCAAACCCGAGCCCGCCGCGTGGCTGGCCAGACACGCGGCCCTGCTGGCCAACCCAGGGGCCGAGCAGGCGCAGGTCGCGGCGCGCCAGCTGCCGCTGCGCTTCCTGGCCTACGACTGGCGGCTCAACGATGTGCGGAGCGACACCCTATGAACGGGCTGACGCCGCAGGCCTCGACGGCGCTGCATCGCCCGCCGCCGCCGGGCGCGCTGGACGATGCCCTCGACACCCTGCTGCGCCTGCAGCCGGTGCGGGCACATGCTTTTCTCGCCGGCCGCGCCTGCGGCACGATGGGCTTCGCCGATGATCCCGACAGCGCCCACCTGCACCTGCTGCAGCGCGGGCACATGCAGGTGCGTGGGCAGGGTCAATCACTGACGCTGAACCGCCCGCATCTGCTGTTCCTGCCTCGCCCGCCGCAGCACTGGGTGCACCTGGACGGCGAGCCGGGCGGAGCCGATGCTGTTTGCGCGAGCATCCGCTTTGGCGCGCAGGCGCGCAACCCGATTGCCGACTCCCTGCCCGACTGGCTGCTCGTACCGCTGGAAGACCTCCCCGGCGTGCCGCCCCTGGTGCAGCTGATGTTCGACGAAGCCGCGCGCCAGGAGCCCGGCCGCCAGTCGGTGCTGGACCAGCTGTGCGGCGTGCTGATCCTGCAGTTGCTGCGTCACTGCCTGCGCGCCGGCTTGGCGGAACGCGGCGCGCTTGCGGGCCTGGCTCATCCACGGCTCGGTCCCGTGCTGGCGGCCCTGCATCGAGACCCCCGCCTCGACTGGCCGACCGAAGCCATGGCAAGCCTGGCTGCGCTTTCGCGCCCGCGCTTCAGCGAACTCTTCACCCGTGTGGTCGGCACGCAGCCGGCCCGCTACCTGCTGCAGCATCGGCTGCGGCTGGCCCAGCACGAGCTGCGGCAAGGCCGGTCGCTGGACTGGGCGGCCGATGCCACCGGCTTCAGCAGCGCCAGTGCGTTGTCTCGCGCCTTCAGCCGCGAGCTGGGCTGCAGCCCCCGCGAGTGGCTGCGCGGCACACCGGGTCAACAAGCAGGAACAGCACGTCATGACCTGGCATGAGCCGATTCCTAGCATGGCCCGGCCCTGGCGCAATTTCACGCCAGGCTTTGACGGAGCCTTCATGACCACCACCCTGCCCACTTTGCGTCCGCTCGACGCCCAGTCCCCCGCCGCCCTGGCCTCGGCCCCCATCGCCGCTGTGCAACGCCAACTTGGCTTCGCGCCCACGGTCTACCTGGCCATGGGCCAGCAGCCGGCACTGCTGGAGGCCTACCGCGCGGCCTACGACCAGTTCCGCCAGCACGGCGGCTTCGACGCGCTGGACCAGGAACTGCTGCTGCTGACGGTCAGCCGTTTCCACGACTGCAGCTACTGCGTCGCCGCACACAGCATGGTGGCTGACCGCATGGCCGGCATGCCTGCGGACTGGCTGGCTGCACTGCGCGAAGGCCGCCCCGTGCCGGACGCGCGGCGCGCCGCGCTGCAAGCCTTTGCCCAGGCCCTGCTGCGTGACCGCGGGTGGGTCGACCCCGGTGCGCTCGCCGCCTTCCTGGCCGCCGGCTACGAGGAGCGTCAGGTGCTGGGCGTGATCCTGGCGATTGCCGTCAAGACCATGAGCAACTACACCAACCACGCCTTCGGCCTGCAACCGGACCCGGCCTTCCAGGCCTACGCGCTGCCGCCTCAGAAGGCGGCATGAGCATCACCTGAGCGCTACATGCAGCCCGTCTTGTCGCTCGTCATCCCGGTGCTCAACGAAGCCGCGCGCCTGCCCACGCTGCTGGCAGCGCTGCAGCCGCTGCGCGCGCGCGGTGTGGAGCTGATCGTGGCGGATGGTGGCTCGGTGGACTGCAGCCGTGAGCTGGCGGCGCCCTTTGTAGACCGCGTGCTGGACGCGCCACGTGGGCGCGCCCGGCAAATGAATGCCGGGGCCGTGCAGGCCCGGGGCGAAGTGTTGCTGTTCCTGCATGCCGACACCACGCTGCCGCCCGAAACCGATGCGCTGGTGTTGCGCGCCGTGGCGGCTGGCGCAGCCTGGGGGCGCTTTGATGTGCGCATCGCCGGGCGCTCGGGCTGGCTGCCCATCGTGGCCTTCTGCATGAACCACCGCTCACGCTGGACCGGCATCGCCACGGGTGACCAGGCGATGTTTGTGCGCCGGGCCGCCTTCGATCAGCTCGGCGGCTTTCCGGACCAGCCCTTGATGGAAGACATCGAGCTCTGCAAGCGCTTGTTGGCGCGCAGGCTGCCGCGGGCATGCCTGCGCGAGCGCGTCACGACATCAGGCCGACGCTGGGACGAACGCGGACCACTGCGCACCATCCTGCTCATGTGGCAGCTGCGCTGGCGCTACTGGCGCGGCGCATCAGCACAGTCCATCTGGGAAGCCTATCGATGAAGCACGCCTGCATCACCATTCTTGCCAAGGCGCCCGTGGCCGGCTTTGCCAAGACCCGCCTGATCCCGGCCCTGGGCCCCGACGGTGCCGCCGCCCTCGCGCAGAAGTTGCTGGATCACACGGTGGCGCAGACCGTTGCGGCTGGGCTTGGCGAAGTGCGCCTGCTGGGTGCTCCCGACGCCAGCCATCCAGCGCTGCAACGCCACGCGGGCCAGGTGCAGCTCGGCGCCCAGGCGGACGGGGACCTGGGGCAACGCATGCACCGCGCGTTGGACGACGCCTTGTCGCACCACGCACTGGCCTTGCTGGTGGGCACCGACGCGCCAGCGCTGAACCACCACATGCTCCGCCAGGCAGCCCAGGCGCTAGCGCAGCATGACGCCGTGTTCGTGCCTGCGCTGGATGGCGGCTACGCCCTCGTCGGCCTGCGCGGGCAAAGCCGGCCGGAACTGTTTGAAGCCATGACGTGGAGCACCGCCCAGGTGATGTGCGAGACGCGACAGCGGCTGATGCGGGCAGGGCTGCGCTGGGCCGAGCTGGATGCCGTGGGCGATATCGACGAGCCCGGCGATCTCCGGCATCTGCCGGCGGGGTGGCTGGCATGACCGGCGTGGGTCGATCCCGCAATAGCGCCCGGCAGCGCCAGTTGCGGAGTGCGCCATGAGCGCAGACCAGCGCCGGGTCTGCCGCGTGTTGCTGCTGGGCGGAGGGCACAGCCACGTGCTGACCTTGCTGGAATGGGCACTGCGGCCGCTGCCCAGCACGCATCTGGAGGTGCTGCTGGTCAACCCAGCCCGGCACAGCCTCTACTCCGGCCTGGTGCCCGCGTGGATGGCTGGCCGGCGGCCGCTTGCGGACTTGCAGATCGACCTGGGCGCCGTGTGCCAGGCCGCCGGTGCGCGCCTGGTGCTCGGTGAGGCCCTGGCCCTGGACGCACAGCAACGCCGCCTGCATCTGCGCGGCGGCGAAACCCTGGGCTACGACCTGCTCTCGGTGAACACCGGCTCGACGCTGCGCCCGCCCGACCATGCCGGCCCCTGCCTGACGCTGCGCCCGCTCGCGCGCCTGCTCCACGACTGGCCGGCGTTCCTGCAGACCTGGCAACAGGGCGACGGGCCGCTGGCGCTGGACGCGGTTGGCGGCGGCGCGGCGGGCGTGGAAGTGTTGCTGGCCGTCCTGCATCGCCTGCGCCAGCTGCGCCCGGACCGCCCCGTGCAAGCGCGCTTGTTCAGCTCGGCCAGTCGCCTGCTGCCAGGGCACCCGGGCGGCGCTGCGCGGCGCGCTGCGGCCGCCTTGCGCCAGGCCGGTGTGCAGCTCATGCTGGGCCAGCGATGGCAGGCAGGCGACAGCCCCGCCAGTCATTGCCTGCTGTGGGCGGCCGGCGCCCAGCCGCCTGACTGGCTGGCGCACTCGGGCCTGGCGCTCAGCAGCGACGGCTACCTGGCCGTCGCGCCATCGCTGCAAAGCCTCTCGCACGCCAGCGTCTTCGCCGCCGGTGACAGCGCCGCCTTCTCGCCAGCCCTCGACAAGTCCGGCGTGCGTGCCGTGCGCATGGCGCCCACGCTGGCGAACAACCTGCGTTCTGCCCTGGTTGGCGAACCCTTGCTGGCGCATCGTCCCCAGTCCGCCGTGCTGGCCTTGCTGGCGCTGCCCGACGGACGCGCCATTGCCAGCCACGCGCGCTGGGGCTCGGCGCAGGGCCGCTGGGTCGGGCGCTGGAAAGACGCCCTCGATCTCGGCTTTATGCGCCGCTTCTCTCCCGAGGCGCTGGCCTCCCTCACCCTTCAAGGAGTTTCCTGATGTTCCTACTGCGCCGCAGTCTTGCCGCCGCCTTGCTGACCCTGCCGCTGCTGAGCCTGGCCCAGGCCGACGCCGCCAAGCCCTTGGTCTTCGGTGTCGGGCTGTTCCAGCCCGACCGCGAGAAGAACGACGCCACCTACCGCCCGCTGGCGGAGCACCTGGCGCAGCGCCTGGGTCGGCCCGTGCAACTGCGGACCGTGGACAGCTGGGAAGGCCTGGCGCGCAGCCTGGCCAGCGGCGAGACCGACATTGCGCTGCTCGGCCCCTGGGGCTATGTGCTGGCCCACCACGAGGCCGGCGCCCAGGCGGTGGCCACCATCCTCTACGAGGGCAAGCCGGAGTACCACGCCCTCATCGTGACCCATCCGGCCTCGGGCCTCACCAGCGCACAGGACCTGCTGGGCCCCAAGGGCAAGGGGCGCAGCTTCGCCTTTGGCGACAAGGGCTCGACTTCCGGCTACCTGATCCCGCTGCATTACTTTCTGCAGCAGGGCATCGACCCCGAGAAGCACTTCGGCCGCGTGCTGTACACCAAGCACCAGGCCATCGAGACCCAGGTGGCCGCCGGCCAGCTGGATGCCGGCGCTGACTACAACCGCAACCGCAACGCGATGATCGACCAGGGCCTGATCAAGGCGGAGCAAAGCCGCGTGATCTGGCAGTCGCCGCCCTTGCCCAACGATGCCGTGGCAGTGCGCGCCGGGCTGCACGTTGACCGCGCCTTCGTGCAGCGCCTGCAGGCCGCGCTGACCGAGGTGGGCCCGCTGCTGGCCAGCCGGCCGCAGTTGCTGCCGGCCCGCTACACCGGCTTCGTGGCGACCGACAACGGCGTTTACAAACCCATCCGCGACGCCGGCCTCGCCACCGGCAAGCTGAGTCCCAAGCGCTGAGCATGAAGCTGCATCGTTTCGGCCTGGCCTATGCGCTGCTGCTGGCCGCCTGCCTAGGCAGCCTGGCGGCCCAGGGTGACTTGAGCCTGGGCCGTGCGCCTTGGGAGAACCTGACGCGCACGCTGGGCGACTTCACGCGGCCGAGCTTTCTGGACCTCTGGTTCGGGCCCGAGCGACTGGAGTACCGCAGCGATGACGGTGCGCTGCTGCGCGTCGAGGACCGCCGCGCCGTCGAGGCCAGCTTCCTGCTTGCCGTGGGCCGCGGCATGTGGGTCACGCTGCAGATCGCCACGCTCGGCTCGCTGCTGGCCGCCCTGCTGGCCTTGCCGCTGGCGTTGCTGGCGGCGCGCAACCTGCAGGCACCGCGCTGGGCCCAGCAGGCCGCGCGCGCCGTGCTGGACGCCACCCGTGCGGTGCACACCCTGGTGTTCGGCCTGCTGCTGGTAGGCATCGTCGGCCTGGGGCCCATGGCCGGCATCCTCGCGATTGCCCTGCACAGCCTGGGCAGCTACGGCAAGCTGTTTGCCGAGAGCATCGAATCGCTCGACATGGCGGCTGTCGACGCGGTGCGCGCCACTGGCGCCTCGCCGCTGCAGGTCTTCGGCCGCGCCGTGCTGCCGCAGGTGGCACCGCAATTCGTCGGCCACCATCTCTACGTCTGGGAGTTCAACATCCGCGACTCAACCGTGCTCGGCCTGATCGGCGCCGGCGGCCTCGGGCTGCTGATCAGCGAGGCGGTCAGCCTCTTCCAGTGGAGCCGCCTGGCGACGCTGCTGATCGTCGTCATCTTGCTGGTGGTGTCCTTCGATGCGCTGTCGCGTCGCCTGCGGGAGTCCCTGCTGTGACGGTCCATGTCGAAGGACTGCGCCTGCAGCTGGGCGAGCGCTGCCTGCTGGCGATCCCGCAGCTGCACATCGCCCACGGCGAGCGCGTGGCGCTGGTCGGCCCGAACGGCGCCGGGAAGAGCACGCTGCTGCGACTGCTCGGCGGCCAGGCGCCTGCGCCGTGGCAGGGGCGGCTGGAGGTACTGGGGCAGCAGCTGTGGCCCGGTGCCGCCGTGCCGCGCACCCTGCGTCGGCGCGTGGCGCTGGTGCACCAGGGCCTGCACCTCGTCGACCGCCTGACTGCGCGCGACAACCTGTTGATCGGCGCTCTGGCGCGCTGCGAAGGCATCGATGCCTGGCGTGCCGGCCTCGCCGGCCGCTACCCGCCGGCCATCGAGGCCGAGGCTGACGGCTGGCTGCAGCGCCTGGGCCTGAGCGCGCTGGCCCAGCGGCGCGTCGACAGGCTGTCGGGCGGCGAGCGCCAGCGTGTCGCCATCGGCCGCGCGGCCTTGCAGCAGGCCGAGGTGCTGCTCGCCGACGAGGCCACCGCCCAGCTCGACCCTCAGGCGTCCGCGCAGGCTTGCGAGTGGCTGCGTGATGCAGCGGGCCCGGGCACGCTGATCTCCGTGATTCACCAGCTGGAGCTGCTGCCGCGCCTGGCCACGCGTGTCATCGGGCTGCGCGCTGGGGGCGTCGTCCTGGACCGCCAGGTCGATGACAGCCCTTCGCTGCAGCGGGCGCTGTCCGACCTTTATGAACCCGAAGCCATGCGCCCGAGCGCGCCGGCGACCCAAGGAGTGCATCCCGAATGGATCAGCGCTTGAACACGCCCCAGGATCAGGCGGGCCGGACATGCCCGATGGACTACCGGTACCGCCCGCAAGACATCGCGGCAGCGCCAACCCTGCCGGCGCTGCAAGGCCTGGATGCGCTCTGGGTGGTCGGCGGCCTTTACGGCAACCGCGAGGCCCTGGACGCGGTGCTGGCCGCCTACCGGGACGACCCCTCGCCACGCAAAGCCCTGGTGTTCAACGGCGACTTCCATTGGTTTGACGCGGAGCCCGACTGGTTCGCCGACATCCAGGCCGAGGTGGATCGGCATCTGGCAACGCGAGGCAATGTCGAGACCGAGTTGGCGCGCGAGGCCATTGGCGCGGCGGGCTGCGGCTGCGCCTATCCCGACGACGTGGGCGATGACACGGTGGCGTACAGCAACCGCATCATCGAGCGGCTGCATGCCGTGGTGCCAGCCGACGTCCGCCGCCGCCTGGCTGCATTGCCGCGCTTCCTGCGTGCGGAGGTCGGGGGCGTCGGCGTGGCCATCGTGCATGGCGATGCCCACTCGCTGGCAGGCTGGGGTTTTTCTCGCGACGCGCTGCAGCACGAGGCGGCGCGGCAAGACGCCGGCCTCGCATGTGACGCAGCAGCCGTGCGCATCTTCGCCAGCAGCCACACCTGCATGCCCGTCGTGAGTGACTTGGGGGCCGGTCGCTGGGTCATCAACAACGGCGCCGCGGGCTTGCCGAACGCGACCGGAGCCTTGCACGGCCTGTGCACCCGAATCGCCACGACTGCGCCGACGGGTGCAAGCCAGTGTCACCACGACGCACCGCTGCACCTGAGTCTTCAGCCGGTCCACTATGCGGTGACCCAATGGTGGCAGCGCTTCGAGCGTTCTTGGCCGCCGGGCAGCGATGCATTCAATTCGTACGCGGGGCGCATACGCTGCGGCCCCGATTCGTAATCAGTTGACGCAAAGGTGAGCTGAGCCGGTCACGATCCAGCTTGCCTGCCCGAGCCCGCCAACGACATCGCGAAAGCGACCGAACGGCGCTTCCGCGACGAAGCCAACACTCAGGTCTACAGGCGGCCATCCCAATATCGCTGAGCCAGCTCGAATGCCTGCGCACCAACCTTGCGTCCGAGTTCCAGGCCTGCCACGTTCCCTTCGTAGAAGTGGATACCGCCGTACAGGCGAGACTCACCCGCCTCGAGCGCAGCTTCCGTGAATGTCTCCCAGCTCAACACCGTGCCCACTGCAGCGCCGAGGCCAGGCTCAACGCGCAGCGGTACGGTCTGCGTGTAGCTGGCGCCGAATGCATCGCTACCGGTGAAACGCTTCAGGGCTTCCGCTCCCGCCATGGAGAACGCACTATGGCCAGAGGTGTATTCGGGGAACGGCGGCGTCGGGAAGGTACTGACCTGATATGGACGCCACGATTCACCATCGATCGTCGCCTCCGCCGTTCCGGTCCATCCGCGAATCCGCTTGCCTCGGAACAAGTGACGGATGGTCGTGACCGGCCTTGCGTAATCGTAGTAGCGCTTGCACTCCCAGGTCGCGATGGCGGCATCGTGGATCGCATTCGCGAGTGCGAAGAACATCTTCACATCGGCGTCAAGGGTATGGTGATCTCTCTGCGATACAAATGCAGCGAACAGCTCCCAGTGGCCCGGCGGGAGCTCCGAGCTCGGGCCATCAGCCCAGTACTCGGCGATGACCTTTTGTTTGGCGATCAACTTGTCCTGCACATCAACGACGTGCCGTGCCTGGTCCAGAAAGGCCTGAGAGGTGATCGCAGCCGGTGGCCCCGGGCGAAACTGACCCGCCGATTTCAGCGCGAAAGGACGAACCTTTTCCCAATGCGGCGCAATGAAGCCGGGGATCCGGACGACATGCGCCGCGTCTTCATAGCCTAGCGGTTGCCAGCGATCGGGCGCTGCGATGTCCGCCGGCTTGCCCGGTGTGGTCACCATGATGGGCGGGTTCGACGACGAGTAGCCAGAGTAGTCTGCGTAGATGGCCCCACTCGCTGCGAGAGTACCCAACTGATTGGAACCGTCGGAGTGCGCATTCTCCAGGATGGCGTTCGCGGCGAGGTTGCCGACCCCCTCAGGCGTCGTCGCATCTGTCGAAGCGCTGTTCGTGAAACCCAACGATGTCAGAGCGGCGTCAAATATCGCAGACTCGCTCGGGAACTGGTCCACCAATACGCGATAGGCGGCCTGGCTGATGGCGCGGACACGTTGAGCATCCGTGCCGCCAGACTTACGAATCAGCCGCAGGCGCGTCGGCAGGGCGGTTCTGTCATACACCGCCCAAGCATCGTAGATTGCGGTGTGCATGGCAGCCAAAGACCTTGCGTGAACCGCCCCGGGTATCGCGGAGGCCGATTGGTTTAAGTCAGACGGTCGCGGCCTGACCAGCGCGTTGTCGATGGTAGTTGGCCTCGAACTCGGCCGGCGGGATATAGCCCAGCGGCTCCATCAAGCGGTGGTGGTTG
>JAEUPJ010000049.1 GCA_016790285.1 Roseateles sp.
TGCCAATCATGGCCATGGTGATCACTCCTCGAACCCCCGCCCAGCTGTGGATATCTCGGGCAGGGTAGGTTGAACACCTGGGTCAAATTTGGGTCGGCAGGGCCCTCACGGGTGGGTCAAATTTCGGTCGGCGCCAACACCTCGATCAATGGCAGCTCGTACAGGCCGTCGAGCGGAATCCACTGGTCGGTGACGAGCATCATCGTCAGTGAGTCGACCTGGTACAGGTGCTCGCGCTTCGCGTAGATCAGCGCCGCCAACACGATCCTCGGCTTGTGAACCACATCGGCATCAACCGCCTGCAGGATCGACTTGTAGCCGCGCTCGGCTTTCTCCCATGCCTTGGTGTCGATGTAGAGCGGAACGTCCGGCATGTGCTTGATCGCCAGGCGCCGCCCGTACGCCGTAGCCTCCACACCGTTCAGTTGGCCCACGACGATCGCCATCTTGAAGGAGACGTCGGACTCGGGCGACATCAGCATCGCAAGCTTGCGGCGCCGGCGCTGACCGATCTCTTCGGCGTCAGCCAACCGAAACTGCTCGGGCACGTACAGCCGCTCTTCCAGCGTCCCGCCTTTGAGGGTGACGCCTTTCGCCGCAGCGATCAGGTAGCGTTGGATGACGGCCTGAGAACGCCTGCCTTCCATCGCCGGGTACCACCGATTGAAGCCGGCCCGGTCGTACAGGAAGTGCAGCACGGCCCGGAGGCTCATTCGCTTGCGGGGGGCGCTGACGACGACGGGATCATCTGCCTGCTCCCCCTTGGGCATCGGCTTGCCCGCGACCCTTGCCAGCGGGAACGCGGTCCGGATCTCCACCTGCTCCGGCGCGTGCTCGACGATCGCCTCGCCGATCAGTTCGCCGAGGCCTGATTCGCCAGCCTCCGGCTCGAAGGATGGGCACGTTGCGTGATGCAGATGACCTGTACCTGGCATGCGCTTGATCACGAACTCGGCATGGCGGGCGATGTACATCTCTACACCGCCCTGCACGCACATGCATCGAGGTCGTTCGGACGACTCATAGATCCGCGCGAGCGCTGCTTGCAGTTGTCCGTCGCCGGCGGGGAAGACCCGGCCTCGAACGAAGTACCTTGTGTCCATCGCTGCTCCTTCTGGTTGAGACCCGGGTCAAACGAGATCCTTCACGAGGTCAGACAGCGGCCGCGGCCGCCGCTCGAGCAGTCGCTTCACGGCGCGATCGCTCGTGAGACCGAGCAACGCCCCCAGCTGCTGCTTGTCAGCCCCCTTGCCGGCCACCCGTTGCGCAAACAGTCGCCGAACGTGTTGGGTGTTGACGCCCCTCCAGCCGGCACGACGGAAGATTCCTGCGAACGTGGCCAGCAGGACGGGACAGGTGGGGCGCGGGTCGTCTGCGCTGCGTGCCCTGATCCGGAAAGGCTTGCCGCCCTCCGTCAAGAACAGCGCGCTGTGCGGATCCAGCCCTCGGTAAGCGTCTCCCTCCCCGACGCCGATGCGCCGGCGCGTGCGCTCCTCGAGGTACGCATCGATCGCTTCACATGCCCGCTCGGAGTCGAAGAAGAGGGAGCGCTCTCTGCCCCGGAGCGCCGCGGCACCCGGCAGGGTGCTCTCGCGTCGGGCGGCACCATCGGCGGCCAGGTAGTCCAGCACTCTCATCCGGGCGATCTCCAGGGGCTTTGCACCGGTGCACAGCAACGTCAGCAGCAGCGCGACATCGCGGTTGGCGTTCTCGCTCAGGCGTCGGATTCGGCGGATTCCGGCCAGGACCTCCGCCTCGTCGAGGTCCGCGAGAGGGTGATCCCCGCCTGTCGTCGAAGCTGAGCGCACTGCATCCATCACGGCACTTGCGTGCTGTCGCAGCTGGGCCAGCGAGGCGATGTCGACGTCGGGCACGCCCGGCAATGGCGCGGCGCGCGCTACCTGCCACAAGAGAGCCTTCACCTGCCGCTCTACCGTCGAGTGACCGATGCCGAGAGCGCGGCCGACCTCACGGTAAGTCTGGCCGCCTTCTAGCAGCGCGGACAGCATCGCCACGGCACGATCCCTTGTTTCGGCCTTCATGCCGTGCTCCGGGCGGCAGGGAACAGGCCGCGACGTTCAGCAGCCCGTTGCCGTTGCATAAGGGATCTTTGATCCATCTCCACGCCTGTGTTCGCCCGTGCCGGCGCAGCTGGCCGGCCCTGTCAGCACTGAGTTCAATGGAACCTGGGCTACACGTGACAAGCCAACGGAAATGCCGACTCCAACTGCAGGTGACGATGACCGGCGAAGCGCGCCCCTGCAGCGCGTCTTGCAGTAACAACTTCGTCGTCGGTGGCTCAAACATCCTGGCGCTCGTCGTTCGATTGCACATGCGACAGCCGAAGCGAAGGCTTTACGTGAGCCATGGCCGCTGTGCATACTCGATTTCGCATCTGGCGCAATGCCAAGCCCGCCTCCCGGCGGTCCGACAGCAGTCGGCGTTCGCAGTCGTGACCTGCACTTCCCATCGCGCGTCCCACACACGGGCTGCGCAGAGATCGATTCGGCCCAGCGGGCCGTCGCTCTGATTCCCATCGGTGCCCTGGCGGCCCGGTCCTCGCGCCACCTGCGAGTACCGGTGCCGTCGGCCAACCTTCATCCCTACCGGCGTCGCACTTTCGACGCCCGGACATCCCCACGGGGAGCTCACGCTCCCCTCCGGGGCCGTGGGCTCTCCAATCTTTTGGAGAAAACCCATGGCACGAGTAGCCACGGAGGCGCACAGCCTCTGGCTCCCTGGCTTTGGCGACAACGACGACCAAGCCATTCCTGATCTCTTCGCCGATGCGCCGGCCGTGGCGCCCGAAGAGCCTTCTCATCCTCAATCCTCCGTCCGTGCCCGCGGTTCATGGCGGCCAGACCGAAGGGTTGCCGCCACCCGCTCGTGGGCGTGGCCCACGTGGTCAGACGCGAGCCTCGATGGACTGTCGACACCCACCGCAAAGTTCGAGGCGAACATCGCCGCGATCGAGGTGTTGCGACGCGTGGAGTTCAATCCAGGGCCCCTCGCCGACGACGAACGCCGGGCCTTGCTTCGCTTCACAGGCTGGGGCGGCCTGCCAGGCGCCTTCAACAACAACTCTAGCGATCCCGGCTGGCGCGCACGAGCAGAGCGGCTGCAAAGCCTGCTCAGCGCGGAGGAGCACACTGCGGCGCTCGCCTCGGTGAATACGAGCCACTACACCGACCCGGTGGTGGTCCATTGGCTGTGGCGGGCGCTGCTGACAATGGGCTTCGATGGTGGCTCGATCCTTGAGCCGAGTGCCGGGGTGGGCCACTTCATTGGCTGCATGCCGCAAGCGGTCGCGCGCAAGAGCCGCGTCACCGCGATCGAACTCGACGACATCGCTGCGCGGATCCTGCGTGCTCTCTATGCCCCGCACGGAGTAGATGTGCGCCGGCAGGCTGCGGAGACGGCGGACCTGGCCGAAGGCAGCTTCGACCTGGTGGTGTCGAACATCCCGTTTGGCAGCTTCGGCGTGTCGGACGGACGCAATCGGCCCTTCAGCCGGTTCAGCATCCACAACTGGTTCGTTGGCAGGGGCCTTGAGCTGCTCCGCGAGGGCGGCCTGATGTGCGTCGTCACGTCCACATACCTGATGGACGAAACCGATCGCACGGCCAGGGCGTACTTCGCATCGCAGGCCGACCTGCTGACCGCGTTCCGCCTCCCCGCCGGCACATTCGCCGGGCTCGGGGGAACGGACGTCCAGGCCGACGTCGTGGTCCTGCGCAAGCGCAAGGCCTCCGCCCCAATACCAAGTGATGCACCCTGGCTGGAGCTGACGTTCGTCCCGCCGGCGCTGCGCCATCCGCGCTGCTCGGATCCGTACATGCGCATCAACGCATGGTTCACCGAACGGCCCAGCAACGTCGTCGGCTTGATCGACAAGGCAAGCAACGGCTACGGGCACGTCCCGACGGCCAGGCTCGAAGGACCTCTGCGAGATGCCTTGGCACGCGTCGCAGCGTTGGTCCCTGCTGCGGTGTACTGCGGCCGCGAGACCGACTTGCCGACCCCCACTCGGCCACAGGCGCCGGCAGGTGCTCGGCCGGGGAGCTACGTCATCGCGGATGGGCGAATCCATCTTGCCGAGCGAGGCGAGCTGGTGGACATCACACCCCGCATTTCCGGCGCCGCGCGCCAACGCGTGGCAAAGATGTGCGAGATCCGCGACTGCACGCGAGACCTGCTAAAGGCGCAGCTCGAGGACGGTCCAAATGGGACGCAGGCGAGCCTGCGCCGGCGATTGAACGATCTGTACGACAGGTTCGTGGCGAGGTTCGGGTGCCTCAGCAGCCGGGCCAACGCGCTCGCTTTCCGGCGCGATCCCGACTACCCGCTTCTTCTGTCCCTCGAGCACTACGACGACGAGCAGGAAGCAGCCCACAAGGCTGCGATCTTCGAGCGCCGGACGGTGGCACCGGTCAAGGAGCCGGAATCCGCCGACACGCCGGAGGAGGCGCTGGCGCTGTGCATGCAGTGGCGCGGCAAGGTGGACATCGTCTACATCGCCAAGCTGCTGCAGGGCGACCCAGCAGATGTGGTCGCCGCGCTGCTGGATGCGGGTCTGGTGTTCCAGGACCCGGTTTCCGGGGTCTTCGTGACAGCCGACGCCTACCTGTCCGGCGACGTGAAGCGCAAGCTGAACGCTGCATTGGCGGCCGGGCCCGAGTTCAAAGCCAACGTGGTGGCTCTGGAAAAGGTCATCCCCGCTGACCTTCCACCGGGCGACATCGAGCCCCGCCTCGGCGCCGTCTGGATACCCTCAGACGTGGTCGAGCGCTTCATCGTGGACGTCCTGCGCGTCCCGGAGGCGACGGTGCGCTACCTCGACCTCGCCGGCACCTGGTCGGTGAAGGTCAACGAATGGCAGGTGCGACAGAACGTGGTCTGCACCCAGGAGTTCGGGACCGGAAAGATGGATGCAGTGCAGCTGCTGCAGTCGGCGCTCAACGTGCAGACCCCTACGGTACGCGACCCGCACCCTGAGAAGGATGGCGCGTACATCGTGAACCGTGAGGAGACGCTTGCGGCGAGGGAGAAGCTCGGAGCACTGAAGGCGCGGTTTGCCGCATGGTGCTACGAGGACCAGCAGCGGCGTGATCGGCTTTGCAGGATCTACAACGACCTGTTCAACTGCCTGCGCGCACGGCAGTTCGATGGCTCGCATCTGCGACTGCCCGGCTTCTCGCATTGCTTTGAGCTCCACCCGAGCCAGCGCAACGCCATCTGGCGCATCGTGCAGTCCGGCAACACCGGGTTGTTCCATGCAGTCGGTGCCGGGAAGACGGCCATCATGGTGGCCGCGACGATGGAGCTGCGGCGGCTGGGCCTTGCGAACAAGCCCGTCCACGTGGTGCCAAACCACATGCTGATGCAGTACACGGCGGAGTTCGTGCGGCTGTACCCCTGCGCCTCGGTCTTGATGGCCACGAAGGATGACCTTGCCGGAGACCGCCGGCGCGAGTTCGTCTCTCGCGTGGCGACAGGCGACTGGGATGCCGTGGTGATGACGCAGTCCACCTTCGAGCTGCTGCCTATGTCGCAGGAGCACACGAAGGAGCACATCACGGGGATCGTGCGCGAGCTGGAGTGGGCCGTGAAGGCCACCAAGGCCGACGATCGCGGTAATCGCATCGTGAAGCAGTTGGAGCGGATGAAGAAGGTATGGCGGGTGCGACTTGAGCGGCTGGACAACCAGGAGCGCAAAGACGACTTTCTCCATTGGGAGGCGCTCGGCATCGACTTCATCGCCTACGACGAAGCTCACCTCGCGAAGAACTTGTGGCGACATACCAAGATGTCGCGCATTGCGGGGTTGCCCTTGGCCAACTCGCAGCGGGCCTTCGATCTGTACCTGAAGACCCGATACACGATGAGTCTCTACCGGGACCAGCATCGTGGAGTCGTTCTGGCCACCGCGACCCCGGTGGCCAACAGCATGGCTGAGATTCACACGTTCCAACGGTACCTGCAGCCCAACACGCTGCGCGCCCTGGGACTGGAGCAGTTCGACGCATGGGCGGCCACCTTTGGCGAGACCGTCACGGCGCTCGAACTCGCGCCCGACGGCAGCGGCTACCGGCTGAACACCAGGTTCGCCCGCTTCATCAACGTGCCTGATCTGATGGCGGTCTTCTGCGACGTCTCCGACGTGCGCACAAGGGAGATGCTGAATCTGCCGGTGCCGACGCTCAAGGGTGGCAAGCCCCGTACCGTCAGCTGCCGGCCAAGCTCGGCATTGAAAGGCCTCGTGAAGACGCTGGTGGAGCGTACGGAGCGGCTGAAGACGCAGCGCGTCGACCCCCGCGTCGACAACATGCTGAAGATCACCAACGACGGCCGCAAAGCCGCGCTGGACATGCGGCTGATCAATCCGCTGGGTCCACAAGACCCCGATGGCAAGGTCGCACGATGCGCCCAGGAGGTGCATCGCATCTGGTCCGAAACCGCCGAACGGCGGCGCGCGCAGCTGGTGTTCTGTGACCTGTCCACGCCCAAGGCGGACGCTCAATTCAGCGTCTATGAGGCAGCACGGGACACGCTCGTTCGACTAGGCATACCCGAATGTGAGATCGCCTTCGTGCACGACGCGGTGACCGACACCCAGAAGGCGCGCCTCTTCAAGAAGGTGCGCGATGGTGCGGTCCGCGTGCTGTTCGGGTCGACGCCTCGCATGGGCGTTGGCACGAACGTGCAGGATCGGCTGGTTGCTCTTCATGAGCTCGACTGCCCATGGCGTCCATGCGACGTCGAGCAGCGTGAGGGACGGATCCTGCGCCAGGGGAACCGCTGTGAAGAAGTGGAGATCATCCGCTACGTGACCGAAGGCAGCTTCGATGCCTACAGCTGGCAGACGGTGCTCACGAAGGCCAAGTTCATCGCTCAGGTGATGAGCGGGGACAAGGGGCTACGGTCGGTCGAGGACGTGGAACTGGCGACGCTCAGCTATGCGGAGGTGAAGGCGCTGGCGTCGGGCAACCCGAAGGTCATCGAGAAAGCCGGTGTAGACGCCGAAGTGGCCCGCTACTCGTCGTTGTTCTCGGTGTGGCGCAACCAGCGATTCAGCAACGAATCTGAGGTGGCGTCGCTGCCGATGCGCATCGACAGCCTGAACCGGCTGGTGCATTGTCTGGAAGAGGACGCACGTCGTGCCGAGCGCGTACTAACGAGCACGGATCTCAAAGCCGAGATTGACGGGCTGCCCGTCCAGGGGCGAGAAGCGATCGGCGACGCGCTGCGCGTCGCGGTACGACGAGCACGGCATGCCGGCGTGCGGCGATCCAGCGAAGAGCGGGTCGGCCAGGTCGGAGACCTGCAGCTGTGGTTGCTGGTGCATCCGGACCCCGACGAGGCGCACGTGTTCCTGAGGGGGTCGGCGGCTCACGACTGCGCTGCGTACCAGACAGGCCCGGCCCTCTACTCGGAACTGCTGCGCGTGCTTCAAGGCATGCCGGACCGGTGGAAGGACGCGGCCGAGCGACTGGAGTCGTTGCGCAAGAAGCTGCAGCAGCTGCAGGATGAACTGCGGCGCCCCTTCGAACACCAGGACCGACTCGCGGACCTGCTGGCCCGCCAGCGGCAACTCGCGAAGGAGCTGGATCTCGATCAAGACGAGGTCGGAAGCCAGGCCGTGGAGGCCGAAGATCAGGCCCTCGCCGCCTGACGACACCTTTGAGGCCCTCGCACATCGCGAGGGCCTTTTCTTTTCCATGAGGCTGTTGCGACCGTCGTGCCCCGGTGGCCGATCACATCCTTGTTGCACACTTCGGGGCATGCCGAACCTTGCCAACACCTTGAAGCAGGAAATCGCCCGCATCGCCCGGAAGGAGCTTCGCGGCGAGCTCGCCGGTCTCCGAAAAGCCGTCACTGCACACAGAACGGACCTTGCTCGAATGAAGCGTGAGAACGTCGCACTTGAGCAGGAGGTGCGCCGGCTGCGGCGGGAGGTATCGCGGCTTCAGCCATCGCCGACCGAGCCCGCAAGTCAGCCGGACTCCCGGTTCCGATACTCCGCCGAGAGGCTTTCCGCCACACGGGCCAAGCTCGACCTGTCGGCTGCTGACTTCGGCCTGCTGGTGGGCGCATCAGGTCTGTCCATCTACAAATGGGAGCGAGGCACTAAGCCTCGCGAAAAGTTCATGCCGGCGCTCGCAGCGGCGATGCGGATGGGCAAGAAAGAGGCTTCGGCTCAGCTGCTCAAGCTCAAGCAATCTGCCTGACGCCTACGGCTGGGGGCCCGAAGGCTCGCGCCTTCGTCACAGTCCATCGTCAGGTCGCTCTTTGACGGTCACGCGCTACTGCCCTTTTGGCTTGTACCGACGGGGCACCAAGCGCCCGGAAGGTCCGGCTCGCATCTCCGTCGCCTCTCTCAACTCGCTAGGCGAATAGCTGACGTGGATCGGCCTGTCCTTCCCGTAGAAGTAGAGCCGATCAAACGGGAGATTCGAAAGGATCCAGTCAGCGACCTCCTCCATGTCTTCGTCGTCGACGACGAAGTCGCAGGCCGCGCCACCTCGCTCGCAGATGGGCTGGCCGCGCCGGTTCAACTCGTGTGCCGCATGCTGGTCCAACTCCGGTGCCACCCGGCCCCTGATGTGCGCGCCTAGACTTGGGGAACAGAAGCCATAGGTCAAGCGAATGGCGCCGAAGTACTCCACGATCGGGTCGAGGAGCTTCACCGCCAAGTCATACATGGCGTTGTAGCTCTCCGGGTTCAACGGGATGTTGGGTAGCCGAAGCCGCGCCTGGGTTTCGCCGCACTCGATGAGGCTGCGGTACGTGAACGTTGCGCCGCACGGTTCGTCGAGAGCTGGGATGCTCGTGCTGCGGCGGAGCGAAAAGCCGCTGACCTCCAGCCTTCGCCTCGCCAAGCCTTGCTCCAGCTGCTCGTAGGCAGGGCCATGTTCGGACTTGCCTAGGACGCCCGATTCCTCCAGCGCCCTGTCGAAGGCTTCCTGCTCTTCGTAGTGCGCCATTTCCTCGTGCATGTAGCGGCTCTTGAGATAGAGCGGCGGCTTTGGATACTCGGTTCCGTACTCGAAGAGGTCGTAGTCGGCGCGGCGCACGT
>JAEUPJ010000036.1 GCA_016790285.1 Roseateles sp.
ACTTGCGCATCAGGCCCGCCCCACTGCCCGCTTGCGTGACGCCCGGCTTGTTCGTCGTGGAATCCTGCGGTGCCGCAGTGGGATACGGGGTGACGCAATTGCGAAGGTAAAGGAGGAGGACCGCGCAGCGGGCCGGGGGACTGAGCCCGGACACAAACAGTCCTGAGGACTGTTTGTGCCTGGCGAAGGACCGGGCCTCTGGCCCGGGCAACGTAGCAATTGCGTCACCCCGTGTCCCACTGCCATCCGGCTCTACGCAGGCAACGGAAGCAGACCTTCTCGGGAGACCGCTCCTGGCCGTTGCTCGACATTCGACTTCCAGCTCATCCAGCTGACCTTGACGCGCATCAGGCACCGATGCGCGGTTCGAACGAGCGGCCCTATGCGTTGCCGCTCGGCCGCCGCAGCGGCCGCTAAAGCGCGCCAGCAGCACGTCCAGGTCCGGCAGGATGGAGGCGACCACCCCGGCCAGCAGCAGCCGGCGCGGGATCACCCGGGGCCCGAGGGCCAGCCCCAGTGCCAGGGGCACGGCGGGGTGCGACAAGATGGAGGGCATGGCCGCCAGCCTAGCCGATGACGGCGCGCCCACCGGTGGACCCACGCGACACGGCGGCTGCCCATGACGCCCTGTCGCGCCCGACGCCCTGTCGCACCGACACTCCCGCCATGCACCACCTCACCTTCGACCTCACCGACAGCTCCGACGACATCCTCACGCTGGAGGCCATGGCCTCCACCCGCGAGGCGGAGCACCCGGCGGTGATGGCCGAGGTGGCGCAGGTGCTGGCCTGGGCCCAGGGCGAGTTCAGCGGCCGCCAGGGCCCCGTGGAAGACGGCTTCGCCTGGGACCACGAGCTGCTGGTGCAGCACGAGGCCGGCGGCTGGGTGACGGTGACGCTGACCTTCAGCGCCACGGCCGAGTTCGTCGAGGCCTTCCAGGCCGCTTTCATCCCGGCCGACGAGGACTGAGCGCGCCATGCCCCGCTACATCGCCCTGCTGCGCGGCGTCAGCCCCATGAACTGCCGCATGCCGGTGCTGCAGCGCTGCCTGGAGGACGCCGGCTTCACCGACGTGAAGACGCTGCTGAGCAGCGGCAACGTCGCCTTCTCCACGCCGCGTGCGGCCACGGCCGGGGCGCTGCAAAAGCGCGTGGAGCACGCCATGCAGGCGGGCGCCGGCTACGGGTTCCTGGCCGTCGTGCGCCCGCAGGCGCATCTGCAGCAGCTCATCCAGGCCGACCCCTTCGCGGCCTTTGCGCTGCCGGCGGGCAGCAAGCGGGTGGTGACGTTTCTGCGCGAACCCGCGGCGGTGCCCGAGGTGGCGCTGCCGCTGGCCTGGCAGGACGCCCACGTGCTCGCGCGCGACGGCGGCGAGGTGCTGTGCAGCTATGTGCCGGGCGACAAGGGCCCGGCCTTCATGACGCTGCTGGAGAAGACCTTCGGCAAGGCGATCACGACCCGCACCTGGGACACGGTCGCCAAATGCGCGCGGGCCTGAATCAGCCCGGCCGGCGGCGCCGGGCGAAGGCGGCCACGCCCGCGAGCCCCAGGCCCATCAGGCCCCAGCTGGCCGGCTCGGGCACGGGCGCGGCGAAGCTGGTGGTGATGCTCGCGCCGCGCACGTTCTCGTAGGCGAAGGCGTTGAGCGTGACGCTGTAGTCCTTGTTCACCGTGATGTCGGCAAAGCCGTAGAACACGTCGCTTGCGCTGCTGCCGCTCGGGTCGCGCAGCGTCAGGCCGATGAAGCTGCGGCCGCGCGTGAAGTTGCCGAAGACGGGGCCAAGGTCGGCATAGCCGGCGCCGGGGCTCTGGTAGCCCACGCCCGGGCCGAGGGTGGCGCCCACGCCGAAGGCGGCCGGGTTGAGGTTGGTGGACGAGGCGTAGATGACGCCGTTGCCGCGCGAGAAGAAGCCCTGGGTGTAGATCAGGGCCTCGGGCGTGGCCTGGGAGGTGTCCAGCAGCAGGAAGAACTTGCCGTCCTCGAACAGCGTGCCGGGGAAGAGGAAGCCGCGCTCCTCGGCGTAGCCGGTCAGCGGGTTGAACCATACGCCGGTGCCGTCGCAGCAGCCGCCGCCCGGGTTGGGCGCCGTCGTGAGGGGCGTGGACAGCGGCGTGTAGACGACGGCGGCGGGCGCCGCGGCGCTGGCGGCCAGCAGGGCCGCGAAGGCGAGGGAGGAGAGCGGGGCGCGCATGCAGGACCTTTCTGGGCGGACGACGCCCATCGAGTTTGCACAACCCGTGCCCGGCCTCGCATCGCGGACAACCCGGCCGCCGCGCCCACCCATCCGCGGGATGGGGGCGGCCGTGCATGCCCGATTCAGGGGGCGTGCGGTGGGTGATGTTCACCACCTGCACAGGTCCTGCTTCTCCAGAATTCCTTCAACCCGCGAAGGTTGGCGGGCGGAGGCAGGCAATGGCACAAGGCATCACGTTCACACCCCGGTACTGGCTGCAGGCAGGCGACGACACCTGGTACCCCGCGCCGTGGTGGGCCGACACCCTGCCCCTGCTGGACGCCTTCGCCGACCCCACCCACAGCCAGGCCGAGGCGGCCGCCCGGGCGCGGGAGCTGCGCCAGATCGTGGCCCAGGGGGGCCTCGTGCGCTGCATGGCGCCCGAGGCCAACCACCCCATCACCGACAGCGTGCGGGACGTCTACGCCCACGCCGGCATCGGCCACCTGCTCAGCTAGGCCCCTGCCCCACGCGCAGCCCAGCGCCTAGAGGTTGCCGGCAAACAGCCGCTTGAGCAGCAGCGCCTTGAAGCCGCGCGCCTCGTCCAGCCCCAGCCGCTCCAGGTAGGCCGGCGGCGCGGTGCGCCCTTGCCAGGCGCTGCGCACCACGGCGGACACCAGCGCCACCGGATGGTGCAGGCTCTTCTTGAGCCGCCGCAGCGCCGCGACGATGCGGATCTCGTCGTCCGTGAGGTCGGTGCCGAACGGGAAGCCCGGCAGCAGGCCGGCCGCGGTGTGCGGGTGCAGGGCGGCGTCCAGGTGCTCGGGCGTGTTGCGCGTCCAGGCTTCGGGCAGTGTCCAGTCCGCCGGCAGCTTGCCGTGGGCCTGGGCGGCGGCCAGCAGTTGCGGCTGGAAGCGCGAATCCGCGATGCGCAGCAAACGCCGGATCACCTCGGCATCGGTCTGCCCGCGCAGGTCGGCCACGCCGTACTCCGTGATGACGATGTCGCGCAGGTGGCGCGGGATGGTGCAGTGGCCGTATTGCCAGACGATGTTGCTCACCGGCCCATCGGCCGTGTCGTGGCAGGCGCGCAGCGCGAGGATGGAGCGCGCATCCGGCAGCGCATGCGCCATCGCGACGAAGTTGTACTGCCCACCCACGCCCGACACCACCTGGCCCGACTCCAGCCCGTCCGACGCCGCCGCCCCCAGCAGCGTCACCTTCATCGTCGTGTTGATGAAGCGCGCCTCGCGGCGCTGCGCGCGGCGCAGGGCGCTGTCCAGCGGGTCGGGGCCGTCGAGCTGGTTGATGCGGTCGATGCGGTCCATGCGGATGGCCGCCCGCGCTTCGGGTGAGAGCCCGCGCAGCGCGGCGTAGAAGTCCGTCGGCCCGAGGAAGAAGCCGCCCGTCATCAGCACGCCGCCGGGCAGCGTGGCCGGGTCGAGCGCGCCGGCGTTCACGGCCTGTTGCGTGGCCAGGTCGCCAAACACGCGGCGCTTCACGATGCCGGCCTCGATGAGCTTCAGGAAGCCGTTGACGAACATCTCCGAGCAGCCGTGCAGGCCATGCTCGAACGGCGTGTGCTCGGGGCCGGTCGTGGCGCCGAGGGCGTCCAGCAGACGCCGGTAGTCGGCGTTGCGGTGCTGGCGCAGCATGAGCGCGTGCGCGATGGCGTCGCCCAGCGAGCCGATGCCGATCTGCAGCGTGCCGCCGTCCTTCACGAGGCTGCTGGCGTGCAGGCCGATGGCGTGGTCGGTGGTGCTGACCTTGGCATTGGGCGGCGCGAACAGCGTGTGGCTGCAGGCGGGGTCGTCCACCAGCAGGTCGAAGAAGCCCGGCGCGACGACGGCGTCGCCGTGCATGAAGGGCAGCTCGCGGTTGATGCAGCCGACGCTCAGCACCGCCTGCCCGGCTGCTGCGGCGCGCTCCTTGAGCTCGTGGGTCACATCGGGGTTGCTCGACAGGCTCAGCCGCCAGCCCGGCGAGCCGTCGCCCTCCGAGGCCACGGCCTGCGCCAGCAGGTTCACGCCATGGCCGAGCATGTCGCGCGCGGCGAAGGTGTAGTTCGTGCTGATGTAGTGCTGCTGGGCCGGGCCGTTGCCGAGGTAGTCGCCTGTCTTCAGGAAGAACTCGCGCACCTCGATGTGCGCGGGCAGGCGGCGCGCGCGAACGTCCTTGACGTAGTCGAGGTCCGGGTAGCCGCCGAACACCCGCTCCACGATCGGCCCGAGGAAGGCCTGCTCCAGCTCGCTCGCGCCCGAGGGCACCTCCAGGCTCAGCGCCGTGACGATGACCAGCCGCCGGCTCGGGTCGGCCTTGATGCGCTGGTAGAGCCGGTTGACGAAGGGGTTGGGCTTGCCGATGCCCAGGGGCAGGGCCAGCACGATGGGGCCGGGAATGCGGGCCAGCACGGCGTCGACGGCAGCGTCGACCGTGGCCAGGCGGCGGTGGGTCATGTTCTGTCTCCTCCGGGGCCAGTGTGCCGCGTGCGGGCGGGGCGGGCCTTGCGCTGTGGCAAATGCCACGGCGATGCAGGCTGCGGGAGCGGACTTGACCGGAATCAAGAGGGCAGCCGGCGCTGCGGCCTAACGTCAGCAGCAAACGGCAAACAGGCCGGACAGGCCAACCAGGGAGCGCCATGCCGACGAACGATCAGGCCCGCGACGGGCCGCAAGGGGCGAAGCGGTCGCTGCGGCACTTCCTGTGGCGCCTCATCCTGCTGCCCATGCTGCCGCTGGTGCTGTTGGCGCTGCTGTTGGCGGGCGACAGCCTGCGCCGCCAGCACGAGGCCGACGCCCGCAGCGCGACGCTGCTGGCCGAGCACCTGGCCGCGCAGGTCGACCGGCTGCTCGCCCGGCACGTGCTCGCGCTGCAGATGCTGGCCGACTCGCCGACCCTGGATGCAGCCGACCTCGCGGCATTTCACCAGCGGACGCAAGCCGCGCGGGCGCGGCTGGTCAGCGAAGTGATCCTCGCCGACACCCAGGGCCAGATGCTCGTGCACAGTGCCGTCCCGTTCGGCGCGGCCCTGCCGCGGCTGCCCGTGCCGGCCGGGCGAGCGGCCGCACCCATGGCCCTGGCCAGCGGCCAGCCGGCCGTGGGGGATAGGTTCATCGGGCCGGTCAATGGCCGGCCGACGGTGGCGGTCGCGGTGCCGGTGCTGCGCGAAGGGCGGGCGGTGCGGGTGCTGGTGGCGCCCCTGGAGGTCCGCCATGTCCAGTCGGCCATGGCCAGCGCCATGCCGGCCGGCTGGCATGCGGTGCTGCGTGATGCCAGCGGCGCCGTGCTGGCCGGCCAGCCGTTGCCGGGCGACGATGCCGTGCGGTTCTCCGTGCCCAGCGGTCTGAGTGCCTGGCGCATGAGCGTGGAGCTCACGCCTGCGCAGCTGCGTGCGCCCATGGTGGGCGTTGCCGGCGCGCTGCTGGGCCTCATCCTCGTGGCGACCCTGCTCGGCTTGTGGGCGGGTGGCCATGGCGGGCGGCGCCTGGCACGGGCCGTCGCCTCGCTGGCCGGCCCGGGGGCGGCGCAGGGGCCGGTCATCGCCGAAATCGATGCTGCGCGAGAGGCCCTCGCCGAGGTGGCCGCCCAGCGCGAAAGCGTCCGGCACGATCTCGTGCGCAGCGAAACCATGCTGCGCGCCATGTTCGCCGGTCTGCCCGATGCCCTGGTGCTGACGGATGCGGAGCGGCGCATCCGCATGGTCAACCCGGCGTTCACCGCGCTCTTCGGCTACAGCGCCAAGGAGGTCGTGGGCCAGAGCACGTTGCCGCTGTACGCCGACGCTGGCGACTTCGAGGCCACCGGGCGTTCGCGCTACACCCTCGGCGAGCCCGGCGAGGTAGGCCGCTTCGAGATGCGCTACCGGCGCAAGGATGGCAGCATGTTCTGGGCCGACTCGGTGGGCATGCGCGTGGTCACGCCGCAGGGCGAGCTGCTGGGCATGATGGGCCTGCACCACGACATCACCGCGCGGTGGCAGGCGCAGGAGGCGCTGCGGCGCTCCGAGGCCCAGTTGCAGAGCTTGGTGAGGCAGGCACCGCACAGCATTGCGCTGCTGCACCGCGACATGAGCTACGTGGCCGCCAGCGAGATGTGGCGCCAGCAATTCGGCGCGACGCACACCGACCTGACGGGCCTGGACCACCTCGCCCTGCTGCCCGACATGCCCCCCGGCTGGCGTGAGGCCCACGCCCGCGCGCTGACGGGCGAGACGGTGCACAAAGACGGCGAGCACTGGCGCCGCGCCGACGGCAGCGAGCGCTGGCTGCGCTGGGTCGTGCAGCCCTGGACCGATGAACACGGCAATGTCGCCGGGCTGATCCTGTCTACCGAGGACATCGGCGAGCAGCAGCGCGCGCTGCGCGAGGCCAACGAAGCCCACGAGCGCTTTGCCACCGTGTTCCAGAGCGCACCGGTGGCCATGGCCGTCTCACGCCTGGAGGATGGCTGCTTCGTGGAGATCAATGCGGCCTTCGAGGCGCTCACCGGTCTCCTGCACGACGAGGTCATCGGCCGCAGCAGCACCGAGTTCGGCCTCTGGCCGGATGCGGAATTTCGCGCGTCCATCTACCGCATGCTGGCCGACCGCCCCCTGGTGCAGGCGATGCGATCGCGGGTGCGGCCCAAGGTGGGGCCCGATGTCGAGGTGTCGTACTCGGCCTGCCGCGTGGAGATCTTCGGGCGGCCGCATGTGCTGTCCATGCTGGTGGACGTGACCGCGCAGCACCGCGCCCAACGCCTGCTCGAGACGCAACAGGCCGAGCTCGAACGCCTGGTGGCGCAGCGCACGGCCGAACTCTCGGCGGCCAACACGGCGCTGGCCGAGCGGGCCGCAGCCATTGCCGACCTCTACGACAACGCCCCCTGCGGCTACCACTCGCTGTCGCCCGACGGCAGCCTCATCGCCATCAACGCCACCGAACTGGCCATGCTCGGCTACGAGCGCAGCGAGATCATCGGCCGGCCCATCGAGCGCCTGCTCACGCCGCAGAGCCAGGCACTGTTCAAGGCACGCTACGCAGAGTTCTGCCGGACTGGTCGGGTGCGCGACCTGGACTTCGACATCGTCCGCAAGGATGGCAGTGTGCTGCCGGTGCTCGTCAGCGCCGACATCGTGCGCGACGCCGCGGGCCGCCACATCAGCAACCGCGCCGTGGTCGTGGACAACAGCGAGCGCAGGGCGCGCGAGCAGCAGATCGCGCAGATGCAGGCCGAACTCTCCCGTCGCGCGGACGAAGCCGAGGCCGCGACGCGGGCCAAGAGTGCCTTCCTGGCCAACATGAGCCACGAGATCCGCACGCCCATGAACGCCATCCTCGGGCTGACCTACCTGATGTCGCGCGACGCCACCGAGGCGCCGCAGCGCGACCGGCTGGGCAAGGTCGACCGTGCCGCGCGCCACCTGCAGCAGATCATCAACGACATCCTGGACCTCTCCAAGATCGAGGCCGGCAAGATGCACCTGGCCGAGGCCCCCTTCGTGCTGGGCGAGCTGCTGGACGGCGCGCTGGAGCTGGTGGCCAGCGCCGCCCACGACAAGGGCCTGGCCATGCGGCGCGAGACGGCGCTGGCCGATCTGCACCTGCGCGGTGACGCCACACGGCTGCGCCAGGCCCTCATCAACCTGCTGGGCAACGCGGTGAAGTTCACCGAGCAGGGTGAGGTGGGCCTCTCGGTGGCCCTGCTGAGCGAGACCGGTGCGCGGCGGCTGCTGCGCTTCGAGGTGAGCGACACCGGCATCGGCATCGAGCCCGAGGCACAAGGCCGGCTCTTCCGCCCCTTCGAGCAGGCCGACGGCTCCACGTCCCGGCGCTTCGGCGGCACGGGCCTGGGCCTGGCGCTGACCCGCCGCATCGCCGAGATGATGGGCGGCGAGGCCGGCGTGGCCAGCGAGCCCGGCGTGGGGAGCCGCTTCTGGTTCACCGCCTGGCTGGACATCGAGCGCGACGATGCGGCCGCGCCCACCCCGCAGCCGCTGCCCGCCGACGCGCTGGCGCGGCTGCAGGCCAACCCGGGCCGGCGCGTGCTGCTGGCCGAAGACAACGAGATCAACCAGGAGGTCGCCGGCGAGCTCCTGCGCGCGGCCGGGCTGGTGGTGGAGGTCGTCTCCAACGGCGCCGATGCCGTGATGCGGGCGCTCAACGGCGACGCGGCCCTGGTGCTGATGGACATGCAGATGCCCGGCGTCGACGGGCTGGAGGCCACGCGGCGCATCCGCGCGGCGGGCGTCACCACGCTGCCCATCATCGCGATGACAGCCAACGCCTTCGACGAAGACCGCCAGGCTTGCCTGGCCGCCGGCATGGACGACCACCTCCCCAAGCCCGTCGACCCGCAGCATCTCTACGCCACGCTGCTGCACTGGCTGCCCTGCGCCGCCGCGCCCGCCGCCCGGGTGGCCGCGGGCGACTCCACGGAGCCGCTGCACGCGCGGCTGCAGGCCATCGACGGCATGGACGTGGCGCGCGCGCTGCGCGGCGTCGGTGGCCAGGCCACACTGCTGCGGCGCATCCTCGCGCGCTTCGTGGGCCTCTACGCCGACACGCCGGCCCGGCTGGATGCCGAGTCGGCCCATGCACTGCGCGGCGCCAGTGCCGCCGTGGGGGCCGTGCACCTGGAGGCAGCGCTGCGCGACTTCGAGCGCCAGGCCGGCGCCGGCATGCCAGCCGACGCGCTGCAGGCCGAGTCCGACCTGATCCTGGACGAGCTGCGGCTCTTCGTGGAGGAGGTGAACGCCGCGCTGGCTCAGCCCTCGCCCGCCTCCGGCAGGTGAATCAAGCCCGTGTGGAAGTCGTACTCGAAGACCTCGCCATAACGCGCCCATTCGATGGCCACGCGCAGCACGCGCTCGGCCTCGGGCCGGTTCATGTGCGCGCACAGCATCTTCAGGAACGGCTCCTCCTTGAGCTGGCCGGCAGTCTCCTGCTCCAGGCTGTGGCGGATGAAGGCCGCCAGCGGCACGTGCGCGAGCAGCTGCTGGCCGAAGATCTCGCGGCGGAACTCGTGCGTGCCCTCCACGTACTTGCGGCCCAGCGGCGTCATCAAGAGGTCGCCGCCGCTGAGCTGGGCCAGGCCCAGGCGGTGCAGCGCGTCGGCCAGCGGCAGCACGGCCTCGTCGGTGAGCTCGCTTTCCTCCACCAGCTGCGGCAGGTCGGCATGGCCGCTGAAGGGCTCGTCGGCCAGCAGCTCCAGCAGGCTCTCCATGCGGCCCACCTCGGCCTCGGGCAGGCGGTCGCCCAGGTGCGGCTTGGGTGCCGCCTCGACCGTGCCCGGCAAGGCGGTCGCGCTCGTCATCAGGCGGTAGACCTCGTCGATCAGCAGGCGCACCTCGGGGCTGTCGGCGCGGCGCGGGCGCGCCAGCGTGATCGGCAGCTCGGCGCGCACCCGGCCCGGGTTGCTCGCGAACACCAGCACGCGGTCGGCCATCATCACGGCCTCCTCGATGTTGTGGGAGACGACGAGCATGGCCTGCGTGGGCATCTGGCCGCCGTCCCACAGGGCCAGGATCTCATTGCGCAGCCGCTCGCCGGTGAGCACGTCCAGGGCCGAGAAGGCCTCGTCCATCAGCAGCACCGCCGGCTGCATGACGAGTGCGCGCGCCAGGCCCACGCGCTGGCGCATGCCGCCCGAGAGCTCCCGCGGCAGCGCCCCCTCGAAGCCCGCCAGGCCAATGAGCTCGATGGCCTCGGCCGCGCGGCGCGCCCGCTCCGCGGCCGGGGTGCCGGCGGCCTCCAGGCCCAGCTCCACGTTCTGCTGCACCGTGAGCCACGGGAAGAGCGCAAAGCTCTGGAACACCATCGCGATGCCCTGCGCCGGGCCGAACAGCGGCTGCCCGCAGTACTGCACGTCGCCCGCGTCAGCCGGGATGAGCCCGGCCATGATGCGCAGCAGCGTGCTCTTGCCCGAGCCGCTCTGGCCCAGCAGCGCGACGATCTCGCCCTTGGCCAGCGTGAAGTCCACGCCCTCCAGCACGGCGCGCTGGTGGCCGTCGGCCGACTTGAAGCCCTTGGCGACTTGCTTCAGTTCGAGGAGTGCTTCGGTCATGGTGGGTTGGCTTGCATGAGGGTCTGAGGAACACAGCCACAGAGGCACAGAGTCACAGAGAGGCTGCGCCTTTGCACCGAGTTCTCTGGGTCTCTGTGCCTCTGTGGCTGTGTTGTCGGGCCTGCGCCGCGGTCTGTGTCGTGGGTCAGAAGTGCATTCTTTCTTCGGCGATGCGGTAGAGCCGGCGCCATACCCAGTGGTTGAGCGCCATGACGAACACGCACATGACGCCGATCCCGAGCGCAATGCGCGGGAAGTCGCCGGCGGTGGTCATCTGCTGGATGTAGCTGCCCAGGCCCGCCGCCTGGAGCTGGGTGTCGCCCCAGCTGACGTACTCGGCCACGATGCTCGCGTTCCAGGAGCCGCCGCTGGCGGTGACGGCGCCGGTGACGAAGCTCGGGAAGATGGCGGGCAGCAGGTAGCGCCGCCACGCGAGCCAGCCCTTCAGGCCCAGGTTCTGCGCGGCCAGGCGCAGCTCGGTCGGGATGGTGGCCGCGCCCGCCACCACGTTGAACAGCAGGTACCACTGCGTGCCCAGGATGATGAGGGGCGACAGCCACAGGTCCGGGTTGAGCTTGAACTTGACGATGAAGAGCACCGCCACCGGGAACACGAGGTTGGACGGGAAGGCCGCCAGGAACTGAGCCAGCGCCTGCACGCGGCCGGCGATGCGCGGGTTCAGGCCGATCCACACGCCGATGGGCACCCAGATGACCGAGGCCACGGCGATCAGCACCAGCACGCGCGCCAGCGTGTACAGGCCCAGCTGGAACACGTGCGCGGCCTCGCCCCAGCCGACCTCGGTGTGGATGAAGCTCACCAGGCGCCAGAGGGCGAACAGCACCAGCGCGGCGATGAGGGCGTCCCACGCGCGGGCCCACAGCGGGTTGGGCGCCTCGGGCCGGGCGCGGATGGAGCGGCCGTCAAAGCGCTTCGTGAAATGCGCGAAGCTCGCCGTGATCCAGCGCCCCGGCCAGGCGCCCAGGCGCTGCAGCACGGCCGTGCGGCGCAGCCAGGTCAGCAGCCACGACTGCGGGGCCTGCTCGCTGCCGCTGGCCTCGAAGCGGAACTTGTCGGCCCAGGCCAGCAGCGGGCGGAAGAAGAGCTGGTCGTACAGCAGGATGCCGATCAGCATGCCCAGGATGGCCCAGCCGATGGCGCCCAGGTCGCGCGCCTGGATGGCCACGGCGATGTAGGAGCCCACCCCCGGCAGCTTGATGTCCTGCCCGGCCACCGAGATGGCCTCCGACGCAACGACGAAGAACCAGCCGCCGCTCATGCTCATCATCATGTTCCACAGCAGCCCCGGCATGGCGAATGGCAGCTCCAGCCGCCAGAAGCGCTGCCAGCCCGAGAGCTGGAAGATGCGCGCGGCCTCCTGCAGCTCGCCCGGCACCGTGCGAAGGGACTGGTAGAGGCTGAAGGCCATGTTCCAGGCCTGGCTGGTGAAGATGGCGAAGAGCGCCGCCAGCTCCACACCGAACAGGTTGCCCGGGAAGAGCGCGATGAAGGGCGCCACCGCGATCGCCTGGAAGCCCAGGATGGGGATGGACTGCAGGATGTCCAGCAGCGGCACGAGCACCTTCTCGGCCGCGCGCACCTTGGCCGCGAGCACCGCGAACACGCAGGCGAACACCACGGACGCCGCCAGCGCGATGAACATGCGCAGCGTGGTGCGCAGCAGGTAGTAGGGCAGCTGCGCCGGGTCCAGCGACAGGGGCAGCGCCTCGCCGACGTGAAAGGGCCGCGCCATCTGGCCAGCGGCCATGGCGAGCAGCACCAGCACCGCGAGGACGAGCGGCAGCAGCGCCCAGTCCCAGCGGTTGAAGGTGGCCTCGATGGCGGGCCGGGGGAAGAAGCGGCGGTTGGACATGGGGCAGGCAGGCGAAGCCCGCCAGCCTAGGCCCCGAGTGTCAAGCGCCCGTGAAGCCCGCTGTCTGCGGGCTTGCGCCGGCCTTGCGCCGGCTTGGCGGGGTCAGCGTGTCAGCGTGAACTCGGCATGCGCGGTGGCGGCCGAGCTGCCGCCCACCCAGACGTCGAAGCGGCCCGGCTCCACGCCCCAGGCCCGTGTGACCGGGCTCCAGAACTGCAGCTCCGCGCGGCCGAGCGTGAAGCTCACCGTCTGCTCGGCGCCAGGGGCCAGGTGGATGCGCGTGAAGCCCTTGAGCTCGCGCTGCGGCCGCGCGGCGCTGCCTGCACGCTGGTGGGTGTAGAGCTGCACGACCTCGTCACCCGCCACCGCGCCGGTATTGCGCACCGTGACGCTCACCTTCACGGCCTCGCCCGCCCGCGCCGTGGTGCGGTCCAGCGTTGGCGTGCCATAGGCAAAGCTTGTGTAGCTCAGGCCATGGCCGAAGGGGTAGAGCGGCGTGGAGGGGGCGTCGGTCGAGTAGCGCGAGGTGAAGGTCGCGCCGGTCTCGTCGGCATGCGTGCGGTTGTGGTTGTAGTAAGCCGGCACATGGCCCGTGCTGCGCGGCCAGCTCACCGGCAGCTTGGCCCCGGGGTTGACTGCGCCGCTGAGCACGTCGGCCACCGCATGGCCGCCCTCGGTGCCCGGGAACCAGGCCTCCACGATGGCCGGCACGCGGGTGCTGGCCCAGGCGATGTCCAGCGGCCGGCCGTTGAGCAGCACCAGCACGACAGGCTTGCCCGTGCCCACCACCGCTTCCAGCAGCGCCTGCTGGTTGCCCTGCAGCGCCAGCGACGCGACGGAGGCCGCCTCGCCGCTCATGTTGGCGCGCTCGCCCAGCACCAGCACGACGGCCTCGGCCGCGCGGGCGGCGTCCACGGCACGGGCCAGTTCGGTCTGCTGCTCGACCGCGGGCATCAGCGCCGGGGCCGGCTTGCCCTGGTCGGCATCCCAGGGCAGCGGGTAGGCGCGCTGCATGTCGCCGCCGCGCGAGAACGTCACCTGCGCCTGCGGCCAGCGCGCGCGGATGCCTTCGAGCACCGTCACGCCCGTGCCCTTCTCCACCGTCCAGGAGCCGAGGATGTCTTCCCCACTGTCGGCCAGCGGGCCGATGACGGCGATGTGCTTGAGCGACGTGGCCAGCGGCAGCGCGCGGCCCTCGTTGCGCAGCAGCACGATGGACCGCTGCGCCGCCTCGCGCGTGGCGGCGCGGTGGGCGGGGTCGTTGAACACGGCGGCCTTGCGCTCCGGCGCGCCGTAGGGCGCCTCGAACAGGCCCATGCGCAGCTTGACCGTCAGCACCTCGCGCACGGCGTCGTCCACCAGGCGCATCGGCACCTTGCCGGCCTTCACGAGGGCGGGTAGCTGGCGCAGGTAGGTGTTGCTGGCCATGTCCATCGTGACGCCGGCGCGCAGGCCGCGCTCGGCCGCGTCCGCGTTGTCGGCGGCAAAACCGTGGTTCTGCAGTGACTGCACCGCGAAGGCGTCGCTGATGACGAAGCCCTTGAAGCCCATCTCGCTGCGCAGCACGTCGCGCAGCAGCCAGCGGTTGCCCGAAGCCGGCACGTCGTTGAGCGTCATGTAGGCCGACATCACCGTGCCGGCGCCGGCGTCGATGGCGGCCTGGAAGGGCGGCAGGTAGACGTTGCGCAGCTGCACCTCGGGCACGTAGACCGAGTCGTAGTCGCGCCCGCCATCGGCCGCGCCGTAGGCGGCGAAGTGCTTCACGCTGGTCAGCACCCGCTCGGGCGTTCCCAGCTGCGGCCCCTGCAGGCCGCGCACCTGCGCGCGCGCCATGGCCACGCCGAGGAAGGTGTCCTCGCCCGCGCCCTCGACGATGCGGCCCCAGCGGGCGTCGCGCGCGATGTCCACCATCGGCGTGAAGGTCCAGTTCACGCCGGCCACCCACGACTCCTTGGCCGCGATGGCCTGGGCGCGCTCCACCAGCGCGGGGTCCCAGGTCGCCGCCAGGCCCAGCGGCACGGGGAAGACGTTCCTGTAGCCGTGGATGACGTCGTAGCCGAACAGCAGCGGGATGCCCAGGCGGCTTTCCTTGACGGCCACGCGCTGCAGCCGGGCGATGAGGTCGCTGTCGAAGGTCCACAGCACCGAGCCGGCCTTGCCCGCGCGGATGAGCTGCTCGGCCGTCTCCTTGTTGGGGCCTGGCACCTCGGCGCCGAGCTGGGTGAGCTGGCCGAGTTTCTCGTCGAGCGTCATGCGTGCGATCAGGGCGTCAGCGCGGCGCTGCAGGGCCGCGTCGGCGGCGCGCGGCGGCGCGGCCAGGGCGCTGCCGGCCAGCAGCCAGGCGCAGGCGCCCGCGACGAGCAAAGGAAGTCGGGCCATCGGGTTGTCTCCTCGGTGATTGGCGTGATCAGGTGCGGCCGGCGGCGACTCTAGGCGGGCGGCCGCCCCGGCGTGAATCGCCGCACGGGCGATCCACCTATAACATCGGCCGATGCGAGGCGTGATCGGATCGACCGGGCCCATGATGCCCATGACGGGCTACTTCAACAGCCGCTCCGAGCCGCGGCAGTGGGTGGAGGGCAACCTCGCGCACTGGAACGGCTACTTCACGCTCAGAGGCAAAGGTGAGGTGCGCTTTGCCGGCGAGACGGTGACGACCGGCGTGGGCGAGCTGCTGCTGCTGGCCCCCGGCCACCCGCGGGCCTACCGCATCCCCGAGCCGGCGGTGGGCTGGGAGTTCTACTGGCTACATTTTCGGATGACGCCCCGCCTGGGCGAGCGGCTGGCCTGGTTCGACCCCGCCCGGCCCTGGCAGGCGCACGCCGTGCCCGACGCCTCCTTGCGCGTGGCGCTGGCCTCGCAGCTGGAGGCGGCGCACCGCTTCAACCTCACCGAGCCCGACCTGCCGCTGCGCGAGCCCATCGTCGAGGCGCTGCTGGAGGCCTTCTTGCTGCGGGTCGCGTCAGCCGCATCCGCATCGACAGGCGAGAGCCCCGTGGACCCGCGCATCGAGCGCGTGCTGGAGCACTTCCATTGCGACCTGGCCGCCCCGCTGAGCGTGGACCGCTTGGCCGAGATGGCAGGCCTGTCGCGCTCGCAGTTCTGCCTGCTGTTTCGCCGCGGCACGGGCCGCTCGCCGCAGGTTTACATGGAAGACCGCCGCCTGGAGATGGCTGCGCACTACCTGCGCGCCACCGGCCAGCCCGTGGCCGAGGTGGCCGAGATGGTGGGCTTTGCCAACCCCTTCTACTTCACGCAGCGCTTTCGCCGCCGCCACGGGCTGAGCCCGTCGGCCTACCGGGCGCGCAACGGCGCGCCTGACAGGTCCTGATGCGACGCGCACATCTCGTCGCCTCGGCTTGCAATTGCGCGCTGTAAGCAGCGCCTTCTCCTACACCCACGTGCCACCAGAAGCCTAAGGTTGGTCCTGTGGCGGCACACGTCGTGTCGCCCGAACCGCAGTAACCGCAGTAATCGCAGTAAAGGAACCGACATGTCCAACCAGCGTCAATCCAGCGACAAGCCCCAGCAGAAGCAGCAGGAGCAAGGTGGCCAGTCCCCCGGCCAGCAAGGCTCGCAGGACCGTGACCGCAGCCCTGGCCAGCAGCAGCAGTCGGGCACGGGCCGCGACACGCCGCAGCAAGGCGGCACCTCCACCGGGCGTGACGACAGCTCGCGTGGCCAGCAGGGCCAGCAAGGTTCGCGCAACCGCTGACGCGGTCTGAGCCTGACGCCCCGCCCGCCGTCCCGGCGCGCGGGGCGCCTGCGTTGCAAGGTGCCGTTATTCGAACAAGTGGCCCAGATCGTGGTGCCCCATCGACTCGGCCTTGGTGCGAAGGTACTTCTCGTTCTCGGGGCCTGGTGCGGTCAGTGACGCCTCGCGCTCGATGACCTCGATGCCGAACTCGGCCAGCGCGGCCATCTTCAGCGGGTTGTTGGTCAGCAGCCGGATGCGGTGCACGCCCAGCGCGCGCAGCATGCAGGCGGCGGCGTCATAGCGGCGCGCGTCGATGGGCAGGCCCAGCACGGCATTGGCCTCGATGGTGTCCTTGCCGGCGTCCTGCTCGGCGTAGGCGCGCAGCTTCTGCACGAGGCCGATGCCCCGGCCCTCGTGGCCGCGCATGTAGACGATGGCGCCACGGCCCAGCGCCGCGATGCGCTTCATGGCGCCTTCCAGCTGCGGCCGGCAGTCGCAGCGCAGCGAGCCGAACACCTCGCCCGTCATGCACTCGGAGTGCACCCGCACCACGGGCGGCTCGTCGCCGGTGAGCTCACCCATGCTCAACACCACGTGCTCCTGGCCGCTGTCGCTCTCCCGGAAACCGTGGATGACGAACTCGCCGTAGGGCGTCGGCAGGCGGGTGGAGACGATGTGTTCGAGTTTCATGGGGCGCAGGCGGTCAGGGGCGCATTGTCGCCGCCCCGGGAGAAACCCGGGGAAACGCGTGCCGAACGCACGAGAACGGGCCCTTCCCCCTGCAGACGCGGGGGCGGGCGTGCCGAACGCCATCCCTAGAATGACAGCCTTGTCTATTGCCTCCTGGAATGGGTGATGCGCGCCTCCTGGATTCTTGCTGCCGTCGTTTCCGCCTTCACGCTGGCTGGCCCGGCCCAGGCGGCCTTCAGCCCGTTGACCGGGCAGCAGGTCCTGGAGCAGTTCAACCTGGTGGCCCTGCATGGCGGCACCAGCGGCACCCACGTGCACGGCCGGGGCTGGATGGGCGGCAACTTCGTCGGCACGAGTGGCGCGGAGTTCGCCAACGACAGCCCAATCCCGGTGTCCAACTACGCGGCGCTGACCGTCATGGGCACGGCCAGCACCGTCTCGGTGAACAACAACGGCTCGGCGGCGGTGGGCGTCGTCACCTCGGGCAACCTGAGCAGCGCCACCGTGAACAACGGCGGCGGCGTGGTGCAGGGGTCGAGCAACGGGGTCAACTTCAACGGCAGCAGCGGTGGCGCCTATGTGGCGGGCACGGCCACGGCCACCAATTTCAACAGCGGCAAGGTCACCAACCTGGCCGGTGACGCCAAGCTGCAGTCGGCCCTGGACGCCGCCACCTCCACCAACATGAGCGCCGTGCTCAACGGGCTGTCCAGCCAGCTGGCCGCACTGACGGCCACGAGCACCGTGGCCATGAGCGGCAGCAAGGCCGTGTTCACCGCGGTGGCCGATGCCAGCGGCCGCGCGGTCTTCAACCTCAACGGCAGCTTCGGTGCGCAGGTGCTGGGTGCCACCGAGTTCGAGTTCAACCTCGGCAGCGCCACCACCTTCATCTTCAACAGCGACCTGAGCTCCATCGTCGTCGGCGCCAACTTCCTGGGCGGCAGCGCCAGCGGCAAGCTGGCCAATGCGGCGGTGTGGAACTTCAACAAGGCCACCAGCGTCGCCATCAACAGCAACTTCGGCGGCAGCATCCTGGCCACGCAGGCGGCATTCAAGAACGCGGCCGACATCGAGGGCTCCGTCATCGTCGACACGCTCAACAGCAGCGGCGCGCAGATCCACCTCTACAGCTTCACCGGCAACGTCACCACCAACAAGGTGCCCGAGCCCACATCGCTTGCCCTCGTGGCCGTGGCATTGGGCGGCGCTGGCTGGGCCCGCCGCCGCCGCGCGGCCTGACACGCATGCGCCTGCCCGGCCTGCTGCTGGCCCTCCTGGCGGGCGCGGCCGGGGCCGCACCGGCGCCGTCCGAGCCGCCGAACAAGAAGGACCTCGCCTACCGCTTCTTCGAGGCGGCGGAGCGCTGCTACGCCAAGCGCGACCTCGCCTGCGCGCTGGAGCAGACGCGCAAGGCCCTCATCACCGACCGCGACATGCTGCTGGCCGAGGTGCTCCTCGGCAAGGTGCTGCTCGAGGGCGGCAATGCGGCCGGCGCCGAGGCGGCGGTGGAGCGGGCGCTCAGCCACGGCGTGGCCATGGAGGACCTGGCCGACACGCTGTGCCGCGCACAGCTGCTGCTGGGCAAGCACAGCCAGCTGCTGGCAGACGCGCGGCTGAACCCGTCGCGCCTGCGCGGCAAGGTGCGCACCCAGGTGCTGCTCGCGCGGGCCCAGGCCCAGGCCGAACTCGGCCAGCCCCAGGCCGCGCTGGCCGAGCTCACGCAGCTGCGCGCGGACGAGCCCGACCATGTCGCCGCCCTGCTCGCCGAGGCGCCCCTGCGCCTGAAGCTGGGCCAGCCGCGGGAGGCCGAAGCCGCCGTGGCCCGCGCGTTGCGCCTGGCGCCCGACGACGCCGAAGCCCGCCTGGCGCAGGCCCAGCTCCTGCAGGCCCAGGGAGCGCCCGCGCCGGCGCGGCTCGCCGCGCTGCAGGCCGTGCTCGCCGTCGACCCGAAGCACCTCGAAGCCCGCTTGCTGCAGGCCCAGCTCTGGCTGCAGCAGGACGCCTGGGGCGAGTTGCGCGCGGCGCTGCCCAAGCTGGCTGCCGACCATGGCAACGACCCGCGCGTGGCCTACCTGCAGGCGCTGGAGGCCGGCCAGCGGGGGGACCGCAATGCCATGGTCGCGGCGCTGCGCCGCGTCACGGCGCAGATCGACCCCCAGCCCGACGCGCAGCTGCGCCTGAAGCCATCCATGCTGCTGCTGGCCGGCATGGCGCACTTCGCGCTCGGCGAGAGCGAGCCGGCGCGCAGCTACCTGGAGCGCTACCGCAGCAGCCAGGGCGGCAGCGTCGGCGCGCAGCTGCTCGCCCAGCTCTACCTCAGCCAGCGCCAGACCGCCGCCGGCATCGCCGCGCTGGAGGCGTCGCTCGCCCAGCATCCGGGCCAGGTGCAGACGCTGGAGATGCTCGGCCAGGCGCGGCTGGCTGCCGGCCAGGCCGACCAGGCCGTCGCGCTGATGCGCGAGGCCCTGCGCAGCCAGGAGAGCCCGGGTTTCTACGCCACGCTCGGCCAGGCCCTGAAGCGCCAGGGGCAGCCGCAGGCCGCCATCCAGGCCTTCCAGGCCGCGCTCAAGCAGGACCCGCAGCGCACCGATGCCGCGCTGGGCCTCGCCCAGGCCCTGGCCGAGAGCGGTGGCCCCACCGGCGCGCAGCGGGCCTCGGCGGTGCTGGCCGAGCAGCTCAAGCGCCAGCCGCGCCAGGCCGCCGTGCGGCTTCAGCTCGCGCGCCACCTGCTCGATGCCGGCCAGGCCGCCGCCGTGCCGCCGCTGGTCGAGGAAGGCCTGCGGCTCGACCCTGACCTGCACGCGGCGCGCCTGGTCCTCGCCGAAGCCGAACGGCGCCTGGGCCGCACCGACGCCGCGCTCGCCCGGCTGGGTGCCATGGTCAAGGCGGACCAACTGCCCGTGGACGCCTGCCTGGCGCTGTCTGCCCTGGAGGAAGCCCGCGACCGCCCCGCCGACGCCCAGGCCTGGCTGGAGCGCGCCCTGGCCAAGGCCGGCCCGCAGGAGCTGCGCCCGCAGGCGGCGATGGTGGAGTTCCTGCTGCGCCAGCGCCGCCCCGGCGAGGCCCGCGGCGCGGCCAGGTCGCTGCTCGCGGCGGCGCCCGATCACGTCGGCGCGCTGATGCTCTCGGCCCGCGCGGCACTCGCCAGTGGCGACGCCGCGGGTGCCCGCGCGCCCCTCGTGCAGGCCGGCCGGCTGGCCGATGGCGACATCCTCACCCTCGTCGCCGTGGGCCGGCTGCAGATGGCCGCGGGCGATGCCGCCGCTGCGCGCATGAGCTTCGACAAGGCCCTGCAGCTGCAGCCCGCCCAGCCCGCGCTGCAGCGCCTGGGCGTGGAGGCCGCGTTGCTGGCGGGCGACGCCGCCGAAGCCGAGGCGCGCGCACGCCGCCTGCTGGAGCAGCAGCCCAAATCCGGCCTCGGCTACAGCCTGCTCGGCCAGGCAGCCCTGGCGCGCCGGCAGACGGCCGCCGCCATCGACGCCTTCACGCAGGCCCAGCGCCTGGCCCCGAGCACCGAGAACCTGCTGCGCCTGTACGCCGCGCAGGTCGGCCAGGTGGCCCCGGCGCGCAACCTCGCGCTGCTCGAGCAGTGGCTGGCCCAGCGCCCCGACGACAGCCTCGTGCGCAACACGCTGGCCGAGAGCCTCGTCGCCCAGGGCCGCTGGGCCGACGCGCGCCGCCACTACGAGCGGCTGCTGCAGCAGACCGGCGCCAACGCCGTGCGCAACAACCTCGCCGAAGTGCTGCTGCAGATGAAGGACCCCGGCGCCCTGCCGATGGCGCTCGAAGCCCTGCGCCGCGAGCCCGGCAACCCCAGCATCATCGACACCGCCGGCTGGGCCCATGCCGCCCAGGGCCAGCACGAAAAGGCCCTGCCCCTGCTGCGCGAGGCGCGGCTGCGCCAGCCCGGCTCGGGCGTCATCCGCTACCACCTGGGCAGCGTGCTGGCCGCGCTCGGCCGCCGTGACGAGGCGCGCCAGGAACTCACCGCCGCCCTGGCCGACCCGCAGGCCGTCTTCGACCGCCCGGCGGCCCAGGCCCTGCTGGACAAGCTCGCCGCCGCGCGCTGATCGCCCTGCGCCGGTGGTGGCACCGCCGGCTGCGTTAGCCTTGCGACCCCTGCAGCACAGGAGAGCGCGCATGAGCCAGACCGTCCATTTCCAGCGCCCCGATGGCGCCACCGTTGCCGGCTACCTCGCCGAAGCCAACCGGCCCGTCGGCGCGGTCGTCGTCATCCAGGAGTGGTGGGGCCTGAACGACCAGATCCGCGGCGTGGCCGACCGCTACGCCCGCGCCGGCTTCACCGCCCTGGTGCCCGACCTCTACCGCGGCAAGCACACGGTGGAGGCCGAGGAGGCCCACCACCTGATGTCGGGCCTGGACTTCGGCCAGGCGGCGTCGCAGGACGTGCGCGGCGCCGTGCAGTACCTGCAGGGGCTGAAGGCGGGCAGCGGCAAGGTCGGCGTCACCGGCTACTGCATGGGCGGCGCGCTGACCGTGCTGGCCAGCACGATGGTGCCGGAGGCGTCGGCGGCCGTCGTCTGGTACGGCATGCCGCCGCTGGAGTTCGTGGACGCGAGCCAGATCAAGATCCCCGTGCAGGCCCACTGGGCCACGCAGGACGCCTTCTTCAAGATCGAGGGCGTGGACGCGCTGGAGGCCAAGTTCGCCGATGCCGGCGTGCGCTACGAAGCCCACCGCTACCTGGCCCACCACGCCTTCGCCAACGAAACCGCCCAGGGCCCGCACCGCCTGCCGCAGACGCAGTACGACGCCGCCTGGGCCGAGCAGGCCTGGGACCGCACGATGCGGTTCTTTGGGCAGCAGCTGGGGTGAAAGGCGGGATGGGCGTGCCGGGCCGGCCCCGCCGCGGCGGTCAGATCACCTGCCCCACCCGCACCAGGTTCCCGTCTTCATCGACGACGGCGAACTCGCGCATGCCCCAGGGCTTGTCGGCCAGGGTGTCCATGCGCGGGATGCCGCGTGGCGGCAGCTGCGCGGCCTGGAAGGCCTGGTACAGCGGCCGCACGTCGGCCACTCGCACGTAGCAGCCCGCCCACGAGTCCGCGGGCACGAGCGCGGGGTGCGCGAAGAAGTGCAGCTCCACGTCGCCGCGCGTGAGGATGGCGTAGGCATCGCCGACGATCTCGCCGTCGAACCCCAGCCGCGCGTAGAAGGCCAGCGTGGCCGGCAGCGAGCGGCTCGGCAGGATGGGGATGGCGAGGTCGCGGGGCGACTGGGGCGGCGTGGCCATGTGCCGCTCAGTCGGCCCGTTCGGGCTTCACGGCCTTGCAGCGCGTCACGAGCTCCTGCGCGCGGCGGTCCAGCGCTTCGCGGGCGGGCAGGGACTGCAGCACCTGGCGCTTGAGCAGGGCCTGGCCGACGGCGGTGGTGGTGAAGGCCTCGATGGCCTTGCCGTCGGCGGCGGAGATCTCGGGCAGGGCCTCGGGCGGCTTCTCGCCGAGTGAGGCGTAGATGCCCAGCAGGCCGTGCCGGGCGTACTTGCGGCCCGGGATGGAACTGAAGAACTGGTCCGCCGCAGCGAGGTCGGCCGGGCTGAGCGCCGTCGTCACGATCTTCTCGGCCGTCTCGAAATATTCGCTCGGCTGCAGGGCCTGGAAGCAGGCGTTCTGCTCCGCCGGCAGGATGCCCTTGGCGGCGCGCTGCTTGGCGGCGAGCTGCAGGCCGATGAGGGCCGACTCGGCGGTGATCTGCGCGGTGGTGGAGACGGCGTGGGCGGCAAGGCTTACCAGCAGGCAAGGCACTGACGCGAGGGCTTGGCGAATCATGGATGGGCGGATCGAAAACCCGCATTCTGCGCTGCCGACTTGTCGGCGGATCCCTCCGCGCGCTTACCGCGCCGATGCGTCCAGTACAGCGGGATGTCGCCGCTTCAGAGGCTATGGGGCGGCAGCGCTCTCGTCGGAGGGCTCGCTGGGTGGCCGCTTGAGGCGCCGCAGCGCCGCGGGGGAAAGCTCACAGTTCGTGAGATCGTTATGGTTCTCTGGCTGAAACAGAGTGCATTCGACGGGCAGTTCCGAAAGGTCGCAGTCGACAAAGCTGCTGTTCCCCACATGAGACTCGGCGAACGCATCGGCATCGAAGAGGCAGTCTCGGAAGGTTGAGTTCTCGATATGCACCGAGTGAACCTGGGCGCCATGGAAGTTGCATGAGGAGAACTGGCACTTCATCGCTCGGCTGAGCTTCAGACAGGCGTGCCGAAAGTCGCAAACCTCGAACTGGGCCTGCTCGAAGCGGGATAGATCCAACTGCGTGTTGGACACATCGCACTTGACGAGACGCGTGCGGGAAACGACGAGCTCTCTCAGCGAGCTGTCCTTGAAGATCGTGGCATCGAAGGTGGAGTTGTCAAGGGTGCCGCCGTCCAGTGCGCATGCCTGCAGCGAGCAGTTGGTGAAGCTGCTGGACGAAATGTGCTGGCCGTCGAGGTTCAGCGAAGCCCAGTCAAGGCCGTTGAGATTCAAGCCGACCAGATTGAGCGAATGGAGTTTGAGGGTCGCTCGCTCATGCATGGGCATGGTCCGGATCAAATGGTCCAGAAACTCGAACACCTGGGTTGTCGGATGATGCTCCCGCTTCTTGCTGAGCGTCGTGACGCCGGCGCGGATGGCTAGGCTGTACAGGTACTCCTGGACGCTGAAGTGAGCAAACCTGAAATGCCCTTCGGAGTTCTTGTTGAGCAGCGACCGACCTTGGATGTCGATGTCCCGGATGTGTTCCAGCTTCGAGTTGAACGCGATGGCATTGGTGATCACCTCCGCAGATACGGTGACTGATTGCAGCTTGAACATCAGCGTCGCCAGTGCTGAACAGGCGAGCAGGAGTTCGTTCAACGAGGGGACGTTCTTTCGCCCCTGTTCGTGCATCTTGGCGCGCTCACGCTGAAGCCAGGCCGCCACAAGCGCCTCGTACACGGTGAACACGGTCCAATCCTTGCGCCCGTTCTCGAGCAAGTCGTCGATCCGGCTCAGCAACATCGGGCGGAACTTCAATGCTCGCATCTTCTGCAGTATGGGAGCCGCACTGCGCTGCGTTTCGACATCACCGGGGAAGCGCTTCTCCAGGTAGTCCGCAACCTGGAGGTCATCGAAGAGCGACAGGTAGACCACCGGACACAGAAAGCCACCGATCTCGGCCTGCCCGCGTCGATTGAAGGGATCCTCCCCGGCTGAGAAGAACTGTGTCCGGCAAGTGATGACGACGCGGCGGAAATTCTTCGTCGCGCTGAGGATTTCAATCAAGCGCTTCGTGACTCGGCCCCAGGCCAGGGGGTCTTCGTCCAGGGCATCGAGCAGCAGGATGGTGTCGCGGCGAGGCAGGTCCTTCAGCTGATCGAGCGTGTCCTTGCCCAGCTTGAGCAGGTGGACGTCGTACTTCTGCGGCCAGAACGCGTTGAGATGCGCCAGCTTGAGCATCACCAGGCAGCTGGTCTTGCCCATGCCTGAATCAGCCAATATCAACTGGTGCGGGGATTTGACCTGCTCGTGGCCGCCCAGGAAATATTGGAGTCGCGACGTCAGGTGTTCGCGCACCACATGCCTCGACTCGTCATCCTCGTCCGCTGGATTGAACTGCTGACAGTACGGCTCGACGTAATACGACGCCCACTTCATGGGATCGCCAAAGACACTGGTCAGCCGCTCCATCTCTGCCGTGCGCGACTCGGTACGCTTGAGCAGCGTTTTCACCAGCCGAGGAATCATGTTCTCGGCGAACTTGAACACTGTGATGCCGCTGAGTTCCATGGAGGGCTGGACCGCCGTCGAGTTGGGGACAGTCTGCAGGCCTGCGTTGCCTGCGACCGTGCGAATGCTGCTGCGAAAGTGTGCCGCTTGCGTCAAGGCGAACCGGCGGGTTGTGACGGCAGGCGTCATCCTTCTTGATGAGGACGGGCGTGGCGGACGGATGTTCGCCATTCACCCGCTTCATGGCGCGCCCCTTCAAATCGGCAACGCGTTCGTCGACTTCACCTCCTCCATCACCGCATAGGTGCGCGTCTCGCGCACGCCCGGCAGGCTCCAGATCACGCTGCCGATGAACTCGCGGTAGGCGCCCATGTCGCGCACGCGGGTCTTGAGCAGGTAGTCGAAGCCGCCGGCCACGAGGTGGCATTCCAGGATCTCGGGCCGGGCCTGGACGGCGGCCTTGAAGGTGTCCATCACGTCCTGCACGGTGCGGTCCAGGTGCACTTCGATGAAGACCAGCATCGCCGCGCCCAGCTTGGCCGGGTTCAGCCGTGCCTCGTAGCCCAGGATGTAGCCCTCGCGCGTCAGCCGTTTCACGCGCTCCAGCACGGCGGTGGGCGACAGGTGTACGGTCTCGGCCAGCTTGAGGTTGGAGATGCGGCCGTCGGCCTGCAGCACCCGCAGGATGCGCTCGTCGATCTTGTCCAGGCCGTCGCTCATCTGGATTTTCCTCGGCGTTTGTGTCGATGCTTGGAATTTAATCCAACGTCGTCGTCGATAGAGTGCGAAACCTCACCAGGAGCCCGCCATGTCCGTCCCGTTCGTCGCACCGCCCGAGCAACCGCGTCTGCCCGATGCCTACCGGCCCGAAGCCGGTGTCGTGCACGCCCTGGCCGACCGCGTCGGCGGCGCGCTGGACTGGGACGGCGTCATCGCCATGGCCGCCCCGTGGGTGGACCAGGTGCGGCGCAACCCGGCGCCGTTCTGGGCGATGGAGTCGCTGCTGCGCGAATACCCCATCACCAGCGCCGAAGGCCTGGCCCTGATGCGCCTGGCCGAGGCCCTGCTGCGGGTACCGGACGCGCCCACCGCCATCGCGCTGACCGCCGACCAGCTCGGTCGTGCAGACTTTGACGGCGCAAGCGTTGGCAGCCCCCACAAGATGCTGGCCGCGCTCTCGGCCTCGGCCATCTCCATGTCCAAGCGCTTCCTGCCAGGCGCGGACGACGACGGCGGCCTTTTCAAGCGGCTGGGCGCGCAGACGGTCGTGGCGGCCACGGTGCGCGCCATCCAGCTGCTGGGCCGGCAGTTCGTGCTCGGCCGCAACATCGGCGAGGCGATGAGCGAGGCGGACGACGCCCGCAAGGCGCAAAAGCAATTGCGCTTCAGCTACGACATGCTCGGCGAAGGCGCCCGCACCGAGGACGACGCCCGCCGCTACCAGGCCGCCTACGTCGGCGCCATCAAGGCGATTGCGGCCGGCCGCCGCGCCGAGAGCCCGGAAGGCTCCGACGGCATCTCCATCAAGCTCAGCGCGCTCTTCAGCCGCTACGAGGTGCTGCAGCGCGAGCGCGTGTTCGCCGAGCTGCTGCCGCGCGTGTGGCAGCTCGTCGAGCTGGCCGCTGACGCCAACATCAACCTGACCATCGACGCCGAGGAGGTGGACCGCCTGGAGCTGTCGCTGGACGTGCTGGACACGCTGGCCGCCGGCATCGCCGCGCGCTACCCCGCCTGGCGCGGCTTCGGCCTGGCGGTGCAGGCCTACCAGACGCGCGCGCTGGCCGTCGTCGACGAAGTGGCGGCGATCGCCCGCAAGCACGGGCTGCGCTTCATGGTGCGCCTGGTCAAGGGCGCCTACTGGGACGGCGAGATCAAGCGCGCCCAGGAGCTGGGCTTGGCCGCCTACCCGGTGTTCACGCACAAGCAGCACACCGACGTCTCCTACCTGGCCTGCGCCCGCGCGCTCATTCAGCACGCCGACGTCATCTACCCGCAGTTCGCCAGCCACAACGCCGGCACCATCGCGGCCATCGTGCAGATGGCGCGTGCGGCCGGCGCCGCCTTCGAGATGCAGCGCCTGCATGGCATGGGCGAGGGCGTGTACCGCGAGGTGCTGAAGGACGGCAGCATCCCCTGCCGCGTCTACGCCCCCGTGGGCGAGCACCGCGACCTGCTGGCCTACCTCGTGCGCCGGCTCCTCGAGAACGGTGCCAACTCGTCCTTCGTGCACCAGCTGGCCGACCCGTCGGTGCAGGTGCCCGAGCTGCTGGGCTCGCCGCTGGCGGACATCCGAACGGCCGGCGCCCTGCCGCTGCCGCCGGCCCTCTACCTGGACGCCGAAGGCCGCGGCCGGCTCAATTCCACCGGCGCCGACCTCACTGCCCCTGACCAGCGCGTGCCGCTGCAGGCGGCGCTCGAGCGCGTGGACGTGCACCCCGTGCCCGAGGCCACGCCTGAGCAGGTGGACGCCGCCATGGCACGCCTGCACGTCGGCTTCCTGGCGTGGAACGCCACGCCCGTGTCGCGCCGCGCGGCCATCCTGCGCCACGCGGCCGACGAGCTCGACGCCCGCCTGTCCGAGTTCTGCGCCCTGCTCGTGAAGGAAGCCTTCAAGACCCAGGCTGACTGCGTGGCCGAGGTGCGCGAAGCCGTGGACTTCCTGCGTTACTACGCAGACCAGGCCGAGCTGGACGCCACCGGCATGCAGGGCCGCGGCGTGTTCGTGTGCATCAGCCCGTGGAACTTCCCGCTGGCCATCTTCGCCGGCCAGGTCGTGGCCGCGCTCGTGGCGGGCAACACCGTGGCGGCCAAGCCGGCCGAGCAGACGCCGTTCGTGGCGCTGAAGTTGGTGGAGCTGCTGCACGCCAGCGGCGTGCCGACCGATGCGCTGGCCCTGCTGCACGGCCCGGGCGAGACGGTCGGCGCGGGCCTGGTGGCCCATGCGCACACCGCGGGTGTGTGCTTCACCGGCTCCACCGCCGTGGCGCAGATCATCAACAAGGCGCTGGCCAGGAAGCCCAACTCGCCCGTGCCGCTGATCGCCGAGACCGGCGGCCTCAACGCGATGGTGGTGGACTCCACCGCCCTGCCCGAGCAGGTCATCGACGCCGTCGTGCAGAGCGCCTTCCGCTCCGCCGGCCAGCGCTGCTCGGCGCTGCGCCTGCTGTGTGTGCAGTCCAGCATCGCCGACGGGGTGGTGGAGATGCTCAAGGGCGCGCTCGAGCAGCTGCACGTGGGCCAGCCTGCGAAGCTGGCCACCGATGTCGGCCCCGTCATCGACGACGAAGCCCACGCCAACATCAGCCGCCATGTCGAGCGCTTGAAGCGCGAGGCCCGGCTGCTGGCCGAGGCCCCCGTGGCCGAGGCCATGCCGCGCCAGATCCGCCCGGTGGCCTTCGAGCTCAAGCGCATTGCCGACCTGGGCGAGGAGATCTTCGGCCCGGTGCTGCACGTGGTGCGCTTCGACGGCTCGGTGGATGACGTCATCGGCGAGATCAACGCGCTGGGCTATGGCCTCACGCTGGGCATCCAGACGCGCATCGACAGCCGCGCCCAGCGCCTGGCCGACGCGGCGCGCATCGGCAATGTCTACGTCAACCGCAACATCATCGGCGCGGTGGTGGGCGTGCAGCCCTTCGGTGGCGAAGGTCTGTCGGGTACAGGCCCCAAGGCGGGCGGCCCCGACTACCTGCGCCGCTTCTGCGCCGAGCCGCACCTGGACGCCGCCGTGCCCGTGGTGGCGCTCGATGCCCTGGCGCCCGGCGACGATGGCGCGCTGGCCGTGGCCGCCGATGCCACCTGGCGCGACACCCCGCTGGCCGAGCGCATCGCCACGCTGCGCCGCGCCGCCGACACGCTGGACGCCCCCGCGGCCCTCGCCCTGCGCGGCCTCTTCCCGGCCGCCCAGGCGCTGTTTGCCGACCTGACGCTGCCCGGCCCCACCGGCGAGAGCAACACGTTGCGCCACCACGCCCGCGGCGTCTTCGCGGTGCTGGGCCGGGGCGAGGCGGGCCTGGCCGCCGCCGTCAGCGCGCTGCTCGCGGGCAACAGCGCCATCTGGCTGGGTGGCGACGAACGCACCCGTCAGGCGCTGCTGCGGGCCGGCCTGCCGGCCAACGCGCTGACCCTGCTGCCCGACAGCGTGCTGCCGCGCCTGCTGGCCGCGCCGCACCTGGCCGGCGTGGCGCTGGCGTCGTCAGACACGACGGCGGCGCATGTGCTGTCCCTGGCCCTGGCCGCGCGGCCGGGTGCCATCCTGCCGCTCGTGACGGCGGCGGGCCACGTGCGCCAGCTCTACCGCTTCACGGCCGAGCAGACGCTGACCGTCAACACGGCAGCGGCGGGCGGCAACGCGGCGCTGCTGGCGGGCGTGCACTGACGCCAGAGCGGCCTCAGTAGAAGCCTTCGCGGCGGCGGTAGCGCTCGGCGCGCTCGGCGTCGTAGCGCGCCGCGTCGAAGTCCTCGCCCTGGATGGCGCGGTGCACCTCGCCGCCGGTGGGCAGCACGGCCGGGTCGATGAAGCGCGCCGGGTCCCAGAAGTGCGAGCGCAGGAAGGCCTTGGAGCACTGCGTGTAGGCCTCCTCGATGTCCAGCAGCAGCGCCAGGCGCGGCGTCTTGCCCTCCAGCGCACTGGGCGCCAGCAGCGCGGCGTCGGTCGTGATGACCGCGCGGCCGTTGACGCGGAAGGTGTCGGTCGCGCCGGGGATGATGAAGAGCAGGCCCACCCGCGGGTTGGCCAGCACATTGCGCAGGGAGTCGGCGATGCGGTTGCCGGGGCGCTCGGGCAGCAGCAGCGTGCGGTCGTCCAGGATGCGCACGAAACCCGCCGGGTCGCCGCGCGGGCTCACGTCGCAGCGGCCTTCGGCGTCGCTCGTGGCCAGGCACACGAGCGGCGAGCGCTCGATGTACAGGCGCGTCGCGGCGTTGAGCCGGTCGGTGATCTTGGCGCAGGTCAGCGGCAGGGGTTCGCCGATGAGGTCGCGCAGCTGCGCCTCGGTGTGGATGAGGTCGGCGGTCAGCCGGTGGGATTCGGGGGCGGTCATCGGTCGCAGCGGTGGTGTCGGACGATGCGCGCATTGTGGGCGCAGCGGTGGGCCGGGCATGCTGTTCAGCCCGCGGCGTCCTTCGTGGCAAACGCCCTGGCCGCCTGGCGCAGGCCGGCGATCTCCTTGTCGAACACGGCTTCCATCTGCCGCACGCGCGAGACCAGCCATTCCACAATGGCCGGCCAGGCGGCCCGGTTGTGCCCGTCGAAGGGCGCCGCACATTCGATGAGCGACACCTTCCTGTCCTCCATGCGACGCCACTGCAAGGGTTCGCCGAACTCGGCATCCAGCTGGGCGCGGCGGCTGAAGAGGTGATCGAACAGGAACTTGTTCGCTTCCTTCGAGCCGGTGTCCAGGGCGAAATCGACCCGGGCTTCATCCCGGTTCAGCACCATCGAGTAGTACACGCCGCTCATGCCGGAGCCGGCGTCCAGCCAGTGATCCTTGCTCGGGCCGACGTTGGCATAGCGGGTGATCCTGGCCGCCTGCAGCGCTTGCAGTGTGGTGTTCCAGAACTCCAGCCGCAGTTGGTGGCGCGTGGCCAGGCCACGCTCGGTGGCGTGTTCCTCGGCTTCCTTGGTGGAGATGCCAATCATCAGCGCCTCGGCTTCCGGCAGCGGGATCACTTGTTCCACGGTGAGGAACAAGTCGCCCGCGTCGCGGTAGGGCGTGGCTTTGAAGCACTTCACGTCCACCTGGTGCTTGAGCAGCCACAGCACGGTGGACGTCACCTCCTTGCGGAACTGTGCCGCGACCAGGATCAGCCGCTGGTCGTCGCCCGAGTTGAGGACCACGTCGCCGAACTCGGCCTTGCCCAGGAACTCGCAGATCAGGGCCTGGGCGTTCTGCCCGGGCGCCGACCTGTCCAGGTACTTCTGGAACACGTCGGCCACCTGGGCTGTGGAAAGCGTCCAGCAGTACGACGCGTACTTGAGCGCCTGCCAGACGACATCCCGGCCGGAGTCGTCGAGCTTGTTCTCGATGATGACCAGCTTTCCCTGCTTGTCGATGGCCAGGAGGTCCAGCCGCTCTCGCGTGTCGTCGAAGCCGTCGAACTCCTTCTGGATGATCAGCAGGTCTTCACCAAGGGCGTCAGGCTGGTTCGCCAGCCATTCCTGCAGGTGATTGCGCTCCGTGAAGCCCAGTTCAGAAAAACTGACCGGCTGGACCTTGATGATCCGGTTGGATTCGTGGTTGATGCGAAACATGGAGGACCGCGCCGTTCTTGACGGAGCGGGAGCCTACCCCGGCGGCGCCTCGGCCGCGCGCAGACGCGATCACAGACCGCCCAGAAAAAGGCCCTCTGCTGGCAGACGGGCTGCCGGAGAGGGCCAAATCCACCCAGGGGCGGTGGAGGAGACAAGCGGTCATTGCAGCGTTGCAATGTTGCGGTGCAGCATATCCGAATTGCCAGCGGTTTTGTGTGACAAAACGCTCAGGAAAACGCGGAGTCTGTAACGCCGGGTGGGCGTGGGCCTGGCCGCGGGCAGGCGCGGCGGGGGCACGCCAGCCGTGCGGGCATGCGTGCTGCTCCAGAATGGCCGCGTGAGCACCGAGCCCGACGCCCTCGATCCCATGCCAGCGCCGCCTGTGGCGCCCGATTTCGACGCCTGCTGCGGCAATGGCTGCGACCCCTGCATCTTCGACCTGCACGACCTGGCGATGGACGAGTACCGCCGCGCGCTGCGCGCCTGGCGGGAACGGCACCCCGACGCCGCCGCCTGACGGAGCCCCACCATGTGCCGCAACATCCGCACCCTCTTCAACTTCGAGCCTCCCGCCACCGAGCTGGAGATCCGCGACGCGGCACTGCAGTTCGTGCGCAAGCTCAGCGGCTTCAACGTGCCGTCCAAGGCCAACGAGGCGGCGTTCGACCACGCCGTGCAGGCCATCGCGGCCGAGGCGCGCACGCTGATCGCGTCGCTCACCACCAGCGCCGAGCCGAAGAACCGCGACCTGGAGGCCGCCAAGGCGCGCGCGCGGGCGGCTGAGCGCTACGGCCGGCCGGGCTGAGTGCGCTGGCCCGCGCCGCCGCGGGTCAGGGCTGGGCGCTGAAGTGCAGCGTGAACTCCGCGCCGGGCTGGGCATTGCGCACGGCGATGCGCCAGCCGTGCGCGCGGCTGACGGCCTCGCAAATGGCCAGGCCCAGCCCCGCGCCGCGGTCGCGCCGGCTCGGTGCGCGCCAGAAGCGCTTGAAGAGGTGCTCGAAATGCGCCGGCGCAATGCCGCTGCCCTGGTCGCGCACCACCAGCGCCGTGCGGCTCAGCGACAGCCGCACGGCGCCGCCCGCCGGCGAGCAGGAGATGGCGTTCTCAGCCAGGTTCTTGACCAGGGCGAACAGCGCGTCGCGGTCGCCCTGCAGTGCAGCGGGGGGCTCGGCTGCGTCGGTCAGCAACTGCACGCGGTGGCGCGTGGCCAGGGGCTGCAGGAAACGGCTCACGTCGGCCACCACGGCGGCCACGTCCAGGGGTTCGGGCCGGTAGCTGTGCAGTTCGGTCACCTCGGCCAGCAGCAGCAACTGCTGGACCTGGCGGGTCATGTGGTCGATGTCTTCCAGCAGCACGGCCGGCTTCTCGCCGAGTTCGACCTGCGCGCGCAGCAGCGCCAGCGGCGTCTTGATCTCGTGGGCCGCGTCGGCCAGGAAGCGCAGCTGGCGCTCGAAGCCGAGCTCCACGCTGTCCAGGCTCTGGTTGAAGGCCTGCACGAGCGGCTGCAGCTCGGCCGGCAGCCCGGCGAGTTCGAGCCGGCGCCCGGGCTGGTGCGCGACGTCCTCGGCCTGGCGCGACAGGCGCCGCACGGGGCCCATCAGCTGGCGCAGCACGAAGAACTGCACCACGCCCAGCAGCAGGATGGACAGCACGGCCGTGATGGCCATCGCGCCGCCGAGCCGCGCCGTGGTGCCCGAGTGGATGAGGGCGATCAGGCGGTCGGTCGCCCCCACCTGCACCCACACGGTGCCGCCGGGCAGCTCGGCCGGCTGCGTCCAGGTGCGCAGCGCCTTGCCACCGACGACGGCGCGCCCCGGGCCGGCCACGGGCCGCGCGGGCAGGCCGGCAGCCGTCCAGTCGGCCTGCGTCGTGGGTGAACTCCAGGCCAGCACGCGGCCGCGTGCGTCGAACACGCGGTAGCCCAGCTCCTGGGGCATGGATTCGGTCAGCCACTGCACGGCTTCGGGTGGCGGGGCGATGGTGAGGCGGTCCTCGGCGTCCTGGCCGAGCGAGTCGGCGAGCTTGTTGGCGAGGCTGGCACCGGAGTGGTCGGCCCAGCGCAGCGGGTCGCCGCGCAGATAGACCATCAGCGCTGCGCCCACGAGCAGCGCGGTGCCGAGCCAGGCGGCCAGGTAGGCGGCCAGCAGCCGGCCGTGCAGGCTACTCGGCCAGCGCATAGCCGACGCTGCGTTGGTTGAGGATGCGCACGCGCGAGCCCGCCGTCTCGAGCTTGCGGCGCAGGCGGTGCAGGGCAACGTCCAGCGCGTTGGGTGTCACGGCCTCCTGCACGCCCTAGGCGGCAGCCTCCAGGGCCTGGCGGCGCACCGGCGCGCCCGCGGCCTGCGTGAGGGCCAGCAGGATCTGCAGCTCGCTGCGCGGCAGCGCCACGGCCTGGCCGCCGCACACCAGCCGGGCCAGGCCGGGCTGCACCTGCAGGTCGGCAAAGCGTGGCTCCAGCGCCGCCTGCGCGGGCGGGCGGCGCAGCAGCGCGCGCACCCGGGCGACGAGTTCGTCCATCGGGAAGGGCTTGGTGAGGTAGTCGTCGGCACCGGCCTCCAGGCCGGTCACGCGGTCATGCAGGGCATCGCGCGCCGTCAGCAGCAGGCAGGGCAGGTGCTGGCCTTCGGCGCGCAGCCGCTGCACGAGCGCCAGGCCGTCCCCGTCAGGCAGGCCGCGGTCGATGAGGGCCGCGGCATGGGCCCGGGAGGCCAGCGCCGCCCAGGCGTGGTCCATCCGCTCGACGGTGTCGCAAGCGATGCCGGCGGCCTCCAGCGCACGCTGCACCAGCGCCGCCAGGCGCGGATGGTCTTCGACGAGCAGGACGCGGGCCATCGGGGCGGGCGGCCGCTCAGAAGCGGTAGAGGTAGCCCAGGCGCACCTCGGGCAGCGTGCTGCGGTCCACCAGCGGGCTGCGCTTGATGCCGCTGCCCAGCGACGTGACGCCCACGTCGGCGAACAGCATCTGCTGCGGGGCGAGGCGGTAGTCCACGCGCAGGGCGAGCTCGGTGTTCACGGTCGAGCCGGCGCTGTAGGCCGGGCGCGCGACGGTGGCCTCGGCGGCGCGCACGCCGTAGTAGTAGTCGACGAACTTGCCGTCCAGCCACGTGGCGGTCAGGCGCGGCGTGAGGCCGAACGCCCCGAGCGCCACTCGGCGTTCGACACCCAGGCGCAGCTTCTGGCCCTTGCTGTGGCTGCTCGCGTCGCCCGACCAGTCGGCGCTGAAGGACGCCCAGCCCGCCTGCAGGCCCAGTCGGCCGCCCACCCAGGCGCTGGCCTGGCGCTTGTCCATGCCGGTGAGGAAGGGCGAGTCGCTGGCCTTGTAGCCGTCGCGGGCGTAGCCCACGGTCAGGCCGTAGCTCAGCGGGCCGCTGCGGCCGAGCTTGAACTCCAGCCCCGGGCCGAACACGCGCACCCAGCGGTTCTCGAACGTGAGGATGGGCCAGACCTCGGTCTTGTTGTCGAAGTCGCGGTAGGCCTTGGTCTCTGGCATCACGGCCAGGCCCAGGCCCCACTGCGTGGTGTTGTCGCGGGCGCCGTCCTCACTGCCGTGGGCCTGGCTGGTCATCGGGGCGAAGGCTGTGAGCACGGCAGCGAGCAGGGGCAGGGGCGAGCGTGGGAGGCGGGGCAGGTTCATGGTCGTCTCGTGGCAAAAGGGAAGGCGGACGGCGGGAGTGTCGTGCGGGTCGTCTTACCGCACAGTTACTCAGTCCATTCCGGTCTTGCCGTCGGCCCAGTAGGCCTTGGTGCGGATGCGGTTGGTGGCGATGCCGTAGGCCTTGAGCTGGCGCAGCAGGTGCTGCACGGTCGCGGCGCGGCCGGCCAGCACGATGCGCGTGGTGGGGCCGAGGCTGGCCCGCATGCGTGCGGCGAGCTCGGGCCAGTGCGCATCACCCGGTTCCCGCGCCACCGCCTGCACGGGCAGGGCCAGGGCCTGGGCGGCCGCATTCACGCACGCCGGCTCGCCAGCTTCCAGCAGCACGCGTGCGGGGCGCCAGGCGGCGGCCAGGCTCAGCACGGTCTCGTCGCCCATCAATAGGCTGTCGGCCGGGTCCAGCTCGGTGAGCGCCAGCGACGGCCGCGGACCGAACACCGCGAGCGGCTCGCCGGGGGCGGCGCGGCGCACCCAGTCGCTGCCCGGGCCGGCGGCCAGGGTGTGGGCCACGAAGGCGGTGCGGCCGGCCTCGCCGTCCCACATCAGCGGGGTGTAGGTGCGCGTGAGCATGCCGCGCCCGAGCTTGAGCTGCAGCTTGTCGCCGGGCGACCACAGCAGTCCGCGCAGGGCCGGGCCTTGCAGCGTGACGAGGTGCAGGCCGGGCGCGATCGGCTCGTTGGACTGCACTGCGGCCTCGTTGAAGAAGAGCCGCGTGAGCCACTGCGCGCCCCAGCTGTCGCGCGCCGGGCGGTTCGTGCTTCGGGCCAGGGTGGCGGTCGGGGTCGGGGTGCTCATGGACGCTCCTTGCGGCGGCCCAGGCTCAGCCGCGCGGTGCGATCGGCGCCTTGCGGGTGCGGCCCCAGGCCACGAAGAGCGACAGCGCCAGCATCACGACGTTCATCGGCACCACCATGGCTTCGCCGCGCGAGAGGTGAAAGACCATGGCGCAGACCTGCAGCGCGGTGGAGCCCAGCGCGGCGGCGATGGTCAGGCGCGGTGCGATGCGGGTCAGCGCCGGCAGCACGAGGCCCAGGCCGGCCGCCAGGTCCACCAGGCCGATGAAGCGGACGAAGCTCTCGGGCGTCTGCGTGACCCACGGCATCATCGCGCCGAGCTCGGCGGGCGACTGCCCGAGCTTCATCGACGCCGCCCAGAGGTAGATGAAGGCGAGCAGGCCTTGGGCGAGCCACAGGCCGCCGCGCAGGGCAGGCCCGGCGGCGGAGCGGGGGGTGAGAGGCGAGGCCGGGGCGGGGGCGGCTTGGGACATAGGGGCTCCTGGGGAGGCCGGCGAGGGCCAGCGAGATTGAGGAGTGCCCATGGTCTCTACACCGGGCCTGGGTGAAAACCTGCTAGCGTGCATCGATTCAATCTAAAAAGTAGATCGAGTGGCCGACTACACCCTGGATCAGTTCGTCGTCTTCTCCGCCGTCGTCGAGTGCGGCGGCTTTGCCGCGGCGGCGCGCAAGCTCGGTCGGGCGCAGTCGGCCGTGACCCACGCCATCCGACATCTGGAAGAGGCCAGCGGCCTGCTGCTCTTCGATCGCAGCGGCTACCGGGCCGCCCTGACTGACGCCGGCCGCGCCTTGCTGCCTCGCGCCCGGCAGGTGCTGGCCGAGGCCGAGGGGTTCCGGCGCATGTCCCAGGGCTTCGCGCTGGGCCTGGAGGCGAGCCTCGTGATCGCGGTAGGGCCCTTCGTCGGCGAGGCGCCCCTGGCGCAGGGGCTGGCGCGGCTGCACGCCGAGCTGCCCACCGTGCGCGTCGTGCTGCGCCACGAGCCGCACGACCGTGCCCTGGAGCTGCTCGGGCTGGGCCAGACCCAGGTCGCCGTGCTGGCCGAGGCCACCCCGATCGGGCGGCAGTTCGAGTCCTTCCGCTTCGCGGAGCAGACGCTCGTGGCCGTGGCCGCGCCGGGACACCCTCTCGCCGCCGAGCCCCAGCCCATCGCGCCGGAGCGGCTGCGCCAGCACATGCAGGTGGTCTGGCGCTCGGACACCGAGTCCCTCTCCCCGCAAGACCTGGGCGTGCACGCCACCGACTGCTGGTCCGTCAACACCCTGGCGGCCAAGCGCAGCCTGCTGCTGGCCGGCGTGGGCTGGGGCAGCCTGCCCGACCACCTCGTGGTCGACGACCTCGCGCAGGGCCGCCTGGTGCGGCTCGAACCCTTGAGCTGGGAGGGGCGTGACCGCATGCCGAGTTTTCACACCGTTGTCGTGTGGCGGCGCGACGCGGTCGCCGGCCCGGCGCAGCGGGCGCTGCTGGCGCTGCTGCGGGACCCGCTGAACACGGCCGTCACGGCAAGCCGCTGACGCACAATCGCCGCGCCCCCACTCCCGCCAGTCCCATGCGCACCAAGCTCGCCCTCGTCGTCGTCGCCCTGCTGCTGCTCGTCGCCGCCTGGTTCGCCTTCGCCTGGCGCTGGAGCTACTCCGAAGGCGAGCGCGCCGGCTGGGTGCAGAAGTTCTCCCGCAAGGGCTGGGTCTGCAAGACCTGGGAGGGCGAGCAGGCGCTCGTCTCGCTGCCGGGCTCCAGCACGGTCGAGAAGTTCTACTTCACCGTGCATGACGAGGCCACGGCGGAAGCCATCAACAAGGTCATGGGCCGGCGCGTGAACCTGCATTACGAAGAGAAGGTGGGCCTGCCCACCTCCTGCTTCGGCGAGACGCGCTACTTCGTCACCGGCGTCACCCCGGTGGAAGAGATGTCGCTGACGCCGGGCGTGGTGGTGCCCCAGCCGGGGCTGCCGGCGTCGGCCGCGAGCCGGTAGCGCCCGCATTCCGCGGTGCGTGCGGCCGGCAACGGCCCTTGCTGTCACGCCATGACAGCGCTACCCAGCGACACTAGCGCCATGGCTTCGCTGTTCCAACCGCTGGTGTCGCGCTTCGAGCGACTGGTCGACCCCTACCCCGAAACCCCCGCCGTCGCGCCGCCGACGCGCTTCTTCGCCTTCCTGTGGCGCTGCGCCGATGGCGTGCGGCCGCACCTGTTCGCGGTCACGCTGTTCACGGCGGGCATCGCGGCGGCGGAGGCGCTGCTGTTCAGCCTCATGGCTTCGCTGGTGGACTGGCTCTCGCAGCTCAAGCCCGAGGCCCTGTGGCGAGAGCCGCAGCCGGTCATCGTGCTGCTGCTGGCCGTGCTCGGCGGCAGCGTCGTGCTGGCCGCGGCGCAGGCGCTGCTGAAGTACCAGGGCGTGTTCGGCAACTTCCCGATGCGGCTGCGCTGGCTCTTCCACCGCCGCATGCTCAGCCAGAGCCTGGCCTTCTTCGGCGACGAGTTCGCCGGGCGCATCGCCACCAAGGTCATGCAGACGGCGCTGGCCGTGCGCGACACCTGGCTCATCGTCGTGGACATCCTCGTGTACGTGGCGGTGTACTTCGGCACGCTGGTGGGCATCGTCGCGAGCTTCGACGCCTGGCTGATCGCGCCCTTCGCGGGCTGGCTGGCGCTGTACCTGTGCGCGCTGCGCTACTTCGTGCCGCGCCTGGGCAAGGTGGCGCAGGCCCAGGCCGACGCGCGCAGCCTCATGACCGGCCGCATCACCGACGCCTACACCAACATCGCCACCGTCAAGCTCTTCGCCCACGGCCGGCGCGAGGCGAGCTATGCCAAGTCGGCCATGCAGGATTTCATGCTGACGGCCTACGGCCAGATGCGCCTGGTGACGGGCTTCGAGATCGTCAACGCGTTGCTGTCAGCGCTGCTCGTGGGCAGCACCGCGCTGCTGGCGCTGTGGCTGTGGGGCGTGTCGGCGGTGGGCGTGGGCGCGGTGGCGGCCGCGACCGCCATGGCCATGCGGCTGAACGGCATTTCGCACTGGGTCATGTGGGAGATGGCGTCGCTCTTCGAGCACATCGGCACCGTGCAGGACGGCCTGGCCACGCTGTCCAAGCCGCAGGCGATCGCCGATGCGAACGGCGCCACCGAGCTGACCGTGCCGCGCGGCGAGGTGCGGTTCGAGGCGCTGCGCTTTGCCTACCCCAACGGCAAGGTGGTGGTGGACGGGCTGGACCTGACCATCCGCCCCGGCGAGAAGATCGGCCTGGTGGGCCGCAGCGGCGCGGGCAAGAGCACGCTCGTGAACCTGCTGCTGCGCCTGTACGACCTGCCCGAGAACGGCGGGCGCATCACCATCGACGGCCAGGACATCGCCCGCGTCACGCAGGACTCCCTGCGCCGGCACATCGGCATGGTCACCCAGGACACGTCGTTGCTGCACCGCTCGGTGGCCGACAACATCCTGTATGGCCGCCCCGACGCGAGCGACGCCGACCTGCGCCGCGCCGCCGAGCGCGCGCATGCCGACGAGTTCATCGCGACGCTCTCCGACCCCAAGGGCCGCACCGGCCTGGAAGCCCACGTGGGCGAGCGCGGCGTGAAGCTCAGCGGCGGCCAGCGCCAGCGCATCGCCATCGCCCGCGTGATGCTCAAGGACGCGCCCATCCTGCTGCTGGACGAAGCCACCAGCGCGCTGGACAGTGAAGTCGAGGCCGCCATCCAGCAAAGCCTCTACACGCTGATGGAAGGCAAGACGGTGGTCGCCATCGCCCACCGCCTGTCCACCATCGCGGCACTCGACCGCCTGGTCGTGATGGACGCCGGCCGCATCGTCGAGCAGGGCACGCACGCCGAGCTGCTGGCGCAGAACGGCATCTATGCGCGGCTGTGGGCCCACCAGAGCGGCGGGTTCCTGGGGCTGGACGACTGAAGCGCAGCCCCCGCGACGCCCCTCACCCGGGCAGCTGCAACGGCCCGCCGGCGTAGCGCGCGGCCACGAAGTCGACGAAGGCGCGCACCTTGGGGCTGGCCAGGCGGCGCGAGGTGTGCAGCACCCACAGCGCCACCTCGCGGCCGGGCACGGCCCCCCAGCGCACCAGCTCGCCGCGCGCGAGGTGGCCCCAGACGATGGATTCGGGCACCAGCGTGACCCCGGCACCGGCCAGCGCCGCGTCGCGCAGCATCAGCAGCGACGACAGCCGCAGCACCGGCTGCGGTGCGAGCGTGAGGGCGCCGTCGTCCAGCGCCCAGGTGTCGCCGGCATTGAAGGCATTGACGAGCGCGGGCACCGGCGCCGGCCCCGGCGCCGCAGCAGGCCGGGGGTGGCCCGGGGCGGCCACCACCACGAGGCGGTCCCGGGCGAAGGCGCGGCCGACCAGGGCGGTGTCGGGCCGCGGGTTGGGGCGGATGGCGATGTCGAACTGCTCCTCCACCAGGTCCACGAGCCGGTCCTCGGCCACGACGTCCAGCGTCACCGCGGGGTGCAGGCGCTGGAAGTCGGCCGCCAGCTGCCCCATCGCCAGCTGCGCGAACAGGGTCGGCGCGGCCACGCGCAGCGGGCCGGCCACCGCGGCCGTGCCCTCGCGCACCGCCTCTGCCGCCTCGGCCAACTCCTGCAGTGGTCCGGTGGTGCGGTCCAGCAGGCGTTGGCCGGCTTCGGTCAGCACCAGCCCCTGCGTGCCACGCTCCAGCAGCCGCACGCCGAGCTGCTCCTCCAGGTCGGCCACCCGGCGCGACAGCGTGGCCTTGGACCGGCGGCCTGCGCGGCTGGCCCGGCCGAAGCCGCCGTGGGTGGCCACCAGGGTGAAGTCGGCCAGGGCGTTGAGGTCCATGTGTTCCAAATGCAAGACGGTTGGTCTTGATTTTGGCGTCTGTGTTTATCAGGTGCAACGACCTATCTTTCGCTCACCGCAACTTTCCTGAAGTGAGTTCTCCCATGAGCATCCTCGTCATTGGTGCCACCGGCACCGTCGGTTCCCTCGTCGCCCAGGGCCTGGCCCGCGAGGGCGCGGCGGTCACCGCCCTCGTGCGCGACGCCGCCCGCCCGCTGCCGCCCGGCGTGCAGCGTGTCGTCGGCGACCTCACCGACGTCGCCTCGCTGCGCCGCGCCATGAGCGGCGTGCGCACGCTCTTCCTGCTCAATGCCCTGGCACCCGACGAGGTCACGCAGTCGCTGCAGGCGCTGAACGTGGCCCGCGAGGCCGGCATCCAGCGCATCGTCTACCTCTCCGTCATCAATGCCGACCTCTACACCGACGTGCCTCACTTCACCGGCAAGCTGACGGTGGAGCGCATGATCCAGGCGCTGGACCTGCCGGCCACCGTCCTGCGCCCGGCCTATTTCATGCAGAACGACATCGGCATCCAGCCGGTCATCGAGGGCTACGGCGTCTTCCCCATGCCCATCGGCGCCAAGGGCTGCGCGATGGTGGACGTGCGTGACATCGCGGACCTGGCCGTCGCCGAGCTCCTGCGCCGCGACCGCGCGCCGCTGCCCCTGCCCCGCGAGACGCTGGAGGTGGTGGGCCCGGCCGTCATCGACGGCCCTGGCGCCGCCGCCGTGTGGAGCCGCGCGCTGGGGCGCGACATCCACTACGGGGGCGACGACGTCGACGGCTTCGAGGCGCAGTTGCTGCAGCAGCAATTGCCCGGCTGGATGGCCTACGACCTGCGGTTGATGATGCGCGGCATCCAGCAGTTCGGGCAGCTCGCCGCACCCGGCACGGCCGAGCGGCTGGCGCAGCGACTCGGGCGGCCGCTGCGCAGCTATGAGGACTTTGTCGCCGAGCGGGTGGCACGCTGAGCGCCAGCCGGGCTGCTGGCTTGGAGGCCGGCTCAGCGGCTCAGCGCGGCGTCAGCATCGGGCTGGCCGGCATGGCCGCACCGCGCAGTTGGGCGTCCAGGAAGGCCGTGCTCAGCCGCATGGCCTCGCGCAGGTCGGCCTGCGCGGCTTCGGTGGCGCTGCCGCTGCGGGGCCCACGTGGCACGCCCCCGGCCGGCCCGCGCTGGCCCTGGCCGCGCTGCTCCATCGACACGGGCGGGCCGCCTTCGCGGCCGCGGTGCAGGTCCTGCTCATGCCAGCCGTCCGGCGCCAGCGTCCCCGAGAGCGCCGCATGCGTGAGGCCGGGCGGGTGCAGCAGCCACGCGCTGCCTGCCGGGCGCTGCTCGAAGGCGCGGCGGCGCTCCGCCGGGTCGCGCACCAGGCCCAGGGCATCGCCATCGGTGTCGCTGGTCACGACGAGCAGGGGCGGCGCGGTGCCGGCGGTCGTCATGGGCGGCGGGCTGATCGCGATGGCCGCGCGCGGCCGCCAGCCGCCCGGGGCGGCGGCCAGGTCCAGCACGGTCTGCGCGCCGATCTCATAGCCGGCGATGGCGCTGCGCTGCCAGTCCAGCGCCGCGCCGGCCAGCATCGGGCTGGCCTGCAGCTCGGGCAGCAGCCGCTGCAGCGCCGCCAGCCGCGCGTCGCGCAAGCCTTGGCCGTAGTGCAGCTCGCCCAGGGCGCGGAACTCGCCCGTGCGGGCCAGGGCCGAGCGCCAGGCGGCGGCGTCCTCCTCCAGCGGCTGCACGGTGAGCACCGCGTAGCCGGCCAGCGCCCACGCCGCGGCCCAGCGCTGGCCGGCGTCGGCCGCCTGCCCCAGCCCGGGCAGGTAGACGACGACCGGCAGCGGCCCGCTGGCCTGCCCGCTGCGGGTGACGGCCACGCGCCGGCCCTGCACCACTGCGCTGCCCAGCACCAGGTTGAACTCGCGCGCCGCCACCTCGGCCCAGGGCCGGGGCGCGGGTGGGCCGCCGGCACAGCCGGCCAGGGCCAGGGTGGTCAGGAGCAGCGGGGCGGCAAGGCGGTGCAGGGGCATGGCGGCACGGGCGGGCGCGGAGACGACACAACCCGCGACCTTAGCCTGCCCCCGTCGCTGCGATGTGTCTGGGGCCTGTCGCGCTCACGCCACCGCACGCTCCCGAGTGCGCCGCCGCCAGGCCAGCAGCCCGGCGCCGGCGGCCATCAGCGCCCACGTGCCCGGCTCGGGCACGGCTGTCGTCTGGAAGTCGCTGAGCACCAGGGTCTGGCCATCGCCGTAGTGCACGAGGAAGCTGCCACTGCCGTCGCTGGTCAGCAGCCGCGCGCCGTCGGCCACGTTGGCGAACTGCCCGAACAGCCCTGCGCCGGTGTGGATGAGTTCGAACTGCTGCCCGGCCGTGGCCGTGAAGCCGTCGATGAAGCTCAAGCGCAGCTCGGTACCGTCGCCCAGGTCCAGCATGCCGCCCACGTCCAGCGCGTCGTAGCCGCTGCCACGCGTGCTGCCGCCCAGTTCAAGCGTCAGTCGTGCGCCGCTGCTGAAGCTGAGCTCCCGCCGCACCGTCAGCAGGCCCGCACGCTCGCCGGGCGCCAGCTCGGCGCCGCGCACGGCCAGCGCTTCGAGCACGCCATGCCCGCCCAGGGTGCCCGCCTCGACGGTGGTCAGGCCGGTGTAGGCCTGCACGCCATTGACGACCAGCGTGCCCTCACCCGTCTTGAGCAGCCGCAGGCCCGCCGCCAGCTCGCCGATGCTGCCGGCCAGCACCAGCGTGTGGCCGTTGGTGTCGATGAAGCCGGCCGTGTCGCCCTCGCCGCCGTCCAGCAGCACGGTGCGTGTGGCCGCCAGCGTGAACGAGTCCCAGGCGCGCAGCCCGCCGACGGCGCTGCGCGTGGTCTCGCCGTCGAAGAAGGTCTTGCCGAGGACGAGCCGGTTGCCGGCCGCGCCGAGCGAGCCGTCGGCGGTGATGCCGAGCACCGCACTGCCGAAGCCCATGGGGTCGCCCAGCACGAGGTCGCCCGTGAAGCTGTTGTTGCGGGCCGCCAGGCGAACATCCGTCGTGCCCCCGTCGCCGCTCAGACTGGCGGGCAGGCTGCCGCCCTGCAGGCGCAGCGTCAGCGGGCCATTCAAGCTGCGCTCGATGACCACGGACTGCCCGCCGGCCAGGAAGCCCGCGCCGCCGGGGCCGATCTGCAGCGACGTCGTGGCGCCGATCACGAGCGGCGAGGCGAGGCGGGCGCTGGCTTCCAGCGTGCCGTCGTCCAGCCGCAGCAGGTTGGTGGCGGCACCCAGGGCGTCGGCGTGGCCGAGGGTCAGCCGGCTGCCGTTCGTGACGATCACGCTGCCGGCAAAGCTGTTGGCGGCATTGAGCGTCAGCGCGGCCGGCGAGAACCCGTTGCGCCCGACGACCAGCTGGCCCTGCCCGACGAGGGCGCCATCCAGCACCCCGAAGAGCGGGCTCAGCGTGCCGCCGCTGCCCAGCTCCACCGTGCTGCCTGCGGCGCTGTCCAGCGACGTCACCGTCAGCGCGTGGCCCCGCACCGCCAGCACCGTGCCGCCGGCCAGCGTCACGGTGCTGCGCCGCCCGAGCGCCTCGTCCACGCCCAGGGCCAGCACGCCCTGCTCCACACGCACGGGGTTGGTGCCGCTGGTGTTGGTGTTGGCGGTGTTGAGGGTCCAGGTGCCGGCGCCGGCCTTGGTCATGCCGAGTCCGTCGATGGGCTGGTTGAACACCACGTCGAAGCCCGCGGTGTCCACCGTCATCGCCCGAAAGCTCGTGCTGCGCGTGGCGGCGATGTCCAGCTGGCCCGCGGCCACGAGGGTGCCGGGCAGGGCGGCGATGCCGCTCGTGCGGCCGATGTTGAGCACGCCGCCGGCCGCGCCCAGGCGGGCGTCGCTGTCGATGACGAGCGTGGCGGCCTGGCCGTTGGCCTGGCCGGCCAGGGCCACGCCGCCGCTGTGGCTGGCCGGGCCGGTCAGCACATAGCGCGCCGCGCCGCCGAGGTTCAGCCGCCCGGTGCCGCTGAGCGGGCTGGCGATGACGTGGTCCCCGCTGCCGCTGACGCTGGCGAGATCGCCGCTGAGCACGAGGGGGCGGGAGAGGTCGTAACCGGCGGGCAGCACGAGGCCACCGCTCAGCGTGATGCCCTGGCCAGCGAGGCCGAGGTTGGCATCGGTGAGGAAGCGCACCGTCGTGAGGTTGGGCTGGCCGTTGGCATTCACGCTGCCGTCGTTGAGGACGCCCAGCCCCGCCGCGAAGCTGTTGTTGCCGGTCAGCGTGAGCACGCCGCCGGTGACGTTGAAGCCACCGTCGCCGCTGATGTTGCTGCTGATGGTGTTGCTGCCGCCGCCCATCACGAGGCTGCCGTGCCCGCCGGTGGTGACGATGTCGCGCGCCAGGCCGAAGCCGTCATTGAGCACCAGGCGGCCGCCGGACTCGAAGCGCAGCACCGGGCTGGCGCTGCCGAGGTAGCTCTCGCGGCCCAGCTGCAAGGTGCCGGCGCCGCTGAGCGTGACCTGCCCGGCAAACGACAGCGGTGCGGTCGTGCCCAGGACCAGCGTGCCGCGGCGCACGTCCAGGTCGCGATGGCCGGCCAGGGCGCCCCGGATGGTGAGCTGGCCGAAGGCGCTGTCGAAGTCCACCAGCACGCGGCCATCGCCCGCCAGGCTCGCGATGCTGGCGGTGCCGGCCGGGCCCGTGGCGGCCAGCTCGCCCGCCCCGGTGATGGCGCCGGTGTTGATGGGGCCACCGGACGGGCGCAGCGTGAGGCTGCCCGCCCCGCTGATGGCGGCCACGTCCAGCCGGCTGCCCACGCCCGAGGTGGCCAGGGTGAGCACCTGGCCGGCGCGGTCCACCGCGCCGCTGACGACCATGCGCACCGGCTTGGCCAGCGTGCCACCCAGGGCCAGCAGGTCTGCACTGTCGGTGAGGGTGATGGCGCCGCTCACCGTGCCCCCCGGCAAGGGGCCCAGCACGCTGGGCACGTCGGTGGCACTGCTGCTCAGGCGCCCGCCCAGGGCGATGGGTGCGGTCAGCGTGGTGGTGACGTTGGCAGCCACCATCTGCAGCTCGCCACCCCGGGCCACCTGGATCTGGCCCGTGCCGGCCAGCGCGCCCCCGGCCACGCCCAGGGCCGCACCGGCCGCCACCTGCGTGGTGCCGGTGAAGCTGTTGTTGCCGCTCATCACCGTGAGGCCGCTCAGCACGGTGAGGCCGCCGCTGCCGCTGACGTTGCCGCGCAGGAAGAGCTGGCTGTTGCCACCAGGGCCGCCGCTGACCTGCAGGCTGCTGTCCAGCACCAGGGCGTTGTCGACGGTGCCGTGGCCGCCGCTCGACAACATGCGCAGGTAGGCGCCCGCGCCCTGGAAGCGCAGCGCGTTGCCGCTGAGCGTGGGCGCAGCGGCGTTGGCCCCCAGCGTCAACCCGAGCAGGCTGATGCCAGCCAGGTCGTTGAAGCTGGCCGGGCGCGCGGCGCTGTCCAGCAGCAGCTCGCCACCGGCGGCGGGCAGGCCGCCCGCCCAGTTGGTGGCGTCACTCCAGTTGGCGCTGCTGGCGCCGGTCCAGACGTGCACGGCCGCACCGCCGGTCTGCGGCAGCAGGCCCAGCAGGGCCAGGGCGGCGGTCAGCGTGCGCAGGGCGAGCGGGCGCTTCATGATCAACCCCGCAGCGCGCGACGGCGCCAGGCCAGCAGGCCGAGGCCCCCCGCCATCAATGCCCAGCTGCCCGGCTCGGGCACGGCGGTCATCTGGCCGTACTGGATGTGGTCGACCTCGATGCCACCCGAGCTGTTGCTGATGGTGATGGCGCGGATGCCGCCCTCGAACTGCACGCCGAAGAAGCGGTCTTCGGCGGTCGTGCCGCCGTTGCTGCCATCGGCAAAGCCGCCGGCCGTGATGCTGCCCAGGCTCTGGCCGTCGGCACCGATGGCGCTGAAGGTGACGGCGGTGCCGCCGCCGCCATCGGTCCAGACCAGGCCGAAGGCCGTGGGCAGCGGGCCGCTGCCGGCGAAGGTGAAGGTCGCGCCCTGGGCGCCATTGCCGTTGAACCAGCTGACGCAGCGGCCCGGCGTCTGGGGGCCGCAGTTGCCGTCGATGGCGCCGTCATCGGCGTCCACCGAGTCGCGAATGCCGGCAAACGCCGCGCTGAGCACGCTGCCGCCGCTGCCGCTGAGCGAGGCGTCGAGCGCGCCGTCTTCCAGCGTGTCCAGCAGGGTCGGCGTGCCGCTGGCGTAGAAGCCCGCGGGGATGTCGGCGCTGGAGAGATAGGCCGTGTTCGGGTTGACGAACACGGGGGTGGCGGCCGTGGCGGCTAGCGCGGGCACGGCGCTGGTGACCAGAGCGGCGGCCAGCCAGCGTGCGGTGAATGTGTTGCGGTTCATGTGGGATCTCCCGGAGTGCGGTGGTTGAGGTCGTGGGGGTCAGGCTGACGGCGTGGCGATGTGGCGCCGGCGTTGGCTGGCGCGCAGGCCCAGGCCGAGCAAGCCGGCGGCCATCAGCGCCCAGCTCTCGGGCTCGGGCACGGCGGTCACGCGGATGACGCCGTCGGTGTAGAGGCGGCTCGCATCCAGCGTGGTGCCGGCGGCCAGCAGCAGGCCGCTGCTGTCGATGCCACTGAACTGGCCGTGCAGCGTGCCGGCGTCGAACAGGTCGAACTCCTGGCCGTCCTGGGCCACGAAGCCGGCAAAGGACACCAGCTGCAGCGTGCCGCCGAGCGTGAGGGTGCCGGCCACGCGGTAGTGGTCGTAGCCGCTGCCCAGCGCGGTGCCGCCGATCTCGGCCAGGTAGGTGCTGCCCAGGCCGAAGCTGACGCTGCCGGCGTCTTCGCCAAGGCCGGGCGAATTGCCCACGCTGAAGCCCCCCTCGAAGTACTTGTGCCCCGTGCCCGTCAGCAATGCGCCGCTGCGCTGGGCGACGGCACCGAAGAACACGGCAGTGGCGCCGGCCGAGGTGCGCAGCTCGCTGCCGGACTGCAGCTCCACCGTGTCGTAGAAGGTGGTGGTGCCCTGACCGGAGAGCAGGACCTGGCCGGCCTTCTGGTTGACGACGGCGCCGAACACATCGCTGTCGCCCGAGGTGACGAGCACCTGGCCGGCGTTGGTGAGGCCCTTGCTCACCGTCAGGCGGGCGTCGCCCAGCAGCAGGCGCGCACCGGCGGCGTTGGTCCAGGCGCCTTCGGCCAGGGCGGTGGCGCGGTTCAGGTCGATCACGCCGCCGCTGCCGTTGAGCAGCGTGCCTGCCACCTCGAGCCGCCCCTGGTTGATCTCGAACACGCCCAGGTTGCGGTGGCTTGCGCCGCGCAGTTGCAGCGTCTCGCCCGGCTGCACCAGCACGCGGCCGCTGGCCTGGTTGAGCAGGTCGGCGTCCAGGCCGGCGCCATTGCGCGGCCCGCCCGCCACGCCGCGCACGAGGCCGGCGTTGCTGAGGCTGGCGGTCAACACGAGGTGGTCTGCCTGCACCGTGCCCTGGTTGATGACCAGCCGCGAGAAGCTGCCCGTGCCGCTGAGCACGCCGCGCGGGCCGATCAACACGGGGTCGGCCGCGTCGATGCTGCCGCCGGCCATCTGCAGCGTCACGAGGCCTGTGCCGGTGCCCACCTGCAGGGACTTCAGCGTCACCGCACCGGTGGGGCCGGTGATGCGCAGGCTGGTGGCCGCGTCGATGTCCACGTCGTGCACGTCGGCGGGGGTCACGCCGAGGGTCCAGTGGGCGGCGCTGTCCCAACTGCCACTGGCGTTGCTGCGCCAGTGCAGCGTCGGGGTGAAGATGAACACGCCACTGCGGCCGTCGGCCAGCGTGGCGGTGTAGGCGACCTGGGCCTTGTCGTTGAAGCTGCTGGCGGAGACAGCGAGGCTCGCGATGGTGGACCCGGCCAGGCTGTCCCCGGTGCGGGCGGCCTGCAGGGTGTCCATGCCATCGCCCAGGTAAAGGCCCTGGCTGTTCGCTGCCAAGCCCGCGCCGGAAAGCCGGGCCGTGAAGGCCACGGCGCCGGCCGCGTTGAGCTGCGGGGCCGACAGCGAGGAAAAGCTCGCCGTGCCGCCGCCCGGCGCCGCGGTGCCCGTGCGCGCGATCTGGGTTTCGTTGCGCCAGATGCCGCTGTCACTGGAGAGGCCGCCCAGAGTGCCTGAGAACGCCACCTGCCCCGCGGCATTGAGTTGATGGTTCGACAGCGCGACGAAGAATTCGCCGGCCGCGGGTGACCCGCTCGCGCCAGTCTTGGCGACCACCGTGTTGCCGAGCATGATGACGCTGCCGCTGTCCCCGCTGAGGCCCGGCACGCGGAGCTTGTGCTGATAGCTCACCTGTCCGCGGGCATTGACCTGGTAGTCGTCGCCCAACGAAGACATGACGACGGCGCTGTTGTCCACGAACGGCGTGTCTTCGCGGGCGATCAGCGAAGTGCCGCGCCACAGGCCGCGGTCATTGGTGCTGGAGACCCCGGTGCCGGTGAGCAGCGCGCCGTAGACGACGGTGCCGTCGTCGCCCATGCGAGGGCGAAAGAAGCCCGCGAAACTGACGCCGCTGCCGGCGCCGGGCGCGGCATCACCGTTGCGGGCGATCAGGTCGTTGCCCCGCCACACGCCGCCGTCGTTGGCGGCAGTGACGCCCGCGCCGGTGAGCCGCGCGGAGAAGACCACCTGGCCACTCGCGTTGATCTGGGGCGCGATGAGCGAGGCGAACGTCACGCCGGCGCTGGTGCCGCCAGCGGCGTGGCCCTTGCGCACGATCAGCGTGCCATCGCGCCAGATGCCCGCGTTGTTGGCGGTGGTCACGGCGGCGCCCGTGAGGTCGCCCAGGTAGGCCACTTGCCCGGCATCGCTCAGCGTCAGGCTGCTGAAGCCGGCAAAGCTGGCCCCGCTGCCCGCGCCCGGTGCGGCCGTGCCGGTGCGGGCGACGAGGCCGCCGTTGCTCCAGATGCCCGCGTTGTTGGCCGCGGTGAAGCCCGAGCCGATCAGCGTGCCCTCGAAAGCCACCTGGCCGGCTGCGTTGAGCAGTGGCGCGTCGAAGCTGTTGAAGCGGCCCGCCACGCCCAGCCCGGGGGCGAACTGGCCGGTCAGTGCCACGGTGGCGGTGCCCGCCCAGGCGGTGTGTGCGAGGGCCAGCGCGGCGGCCAGGGCGGTGCGGCGAAGGGCGATGTGACGCAGAGAGAACGTGTGCATGCAGTGTCCAGGGAGGTGGCGAGGTGGCTTGAGGCAGGGCGTCAGTCGGCGCGCCGCGCGGCGGCGCGTCGCCAGGCCAGCAGGCCGAGGCCACCGGCCATCAGCGCCCAGCTTTCGGGCTCGGGCACGGGGGCGAGGCTGGCGGCGTAGGCCACGTTGTCCAGGGCGAAGCTGCCCGAGCAGCAGCCCCGGCCTTCGAACACGACGCGGTTGAAGGGCTGGTCGGCCGTGAACCCGATGAACTGCGGTGCACCGTCGGCCGACGCGCTCGGGTTCAGCCGGGTCAGCAGCTGGTAGGAGCCGTAGCCCTGCAAGCCGCTTGCGTCCAGCGCGATGCCGGCGGGCACGCGGCTGAACCAGGCGCCGAAGGCCGTGATGGGCTCGGAGAAGTTCAGGGCGGCCCAGCCGCCGTAGCTCACGTCGATGAAGAGGTTGTTGCTGCCGTCGATGTCCAGGCGCAGGGTCGGGGTGTCCAGCGTCCAGTTCCCCTGCACCGCGAAGACGCCCAGGGTCAGCAGGCTGCCGCCGCTCTGGGTCAGGTCGGCGGCGGGCCCGCTGAAGGCCTCCGTGGTGACCGCACCTGTGGCGGCCAGGAAGCTGGCGGCGTCGGTGTGGGTCTGCACGGTGGCGTGGGCCCCCGCGGCGGCGAGGGCGGCACAACAGACGAGGTGGCGGGCGAAGCGGCGCATGGCGATCCTTGGAAGGTGGGTGCAAGGGCTGGACGGGACCGCCGGGTGCCAGGCTGGCGCCGCCCGAGCCCATGGAACAGGGGACGCGGCGCACGCGGGAAGTCCGCATACTGCGTCGGTCAGTGGCCCTCTGGCAGACGCCGTGGGCCACGCGGGAGGTGCCGGCCTGGCCCCGGCGGGTCGGCCAGGAAGACTCAGGACGGGCCCATGCTGTCGACCCGGCACCGGGCTGTCCTCAAGCTTCTCTCACGCTTGTCTCAAGGTCGCCTTTTCTCAATTAAAACAACGACTTATGGATCCATTTAAACAGGGGGGTGAAGAGTGGCCGACGGGGCCTCGCGAGGCGGATTCGCCGCCGGAGCAGTGGCTGATCGGCGACTGGCTGGCCGACAGCCGGCTCGATGAACTGCGCCGCGGCGACGTGGTCGTGAAGATCGAGCCGCGCAACATGCGGCTGCTCGCGGCCCTGGCCCAGCGCCCGGGCGAGGTGCTGACCGTGGACGCCTTGCTGACCGAGGTCTGGGCCGACCTGGTGGTCACCCAGAGCTCGGTCTACCAGGCCGTGTCGCAGTTGCGCCAGGTGCTGGGCGACGACGCCAGCCGGCCGCGCTACATCGCCACCGTGCCGCGCAAGGGCTACCGGCTGGTCGCGGTGGCGCAGCCGGTGCGGGTGCCGCGGGCCCCGGTGCCGGCGCAGCCGGTGGTCGCCGCCGAGCCGGTCGAGGCCCCGGCGGTCGAGGCCCCGGCGGTCGGCCCCCTGCCGGATGTGCCAGACGTGCCGCCCCTGCCTGTGTCCGTCCCCTCAGCACCGCGCGAGGGCCTGGCCCGGCGCGGCTGGCTGCTCGGCGGCGGCCTGGCGGCGCTGGCCGCGGGCGGCGGGGGGCTCTGGTGGTGGCGCGCCGGGCGGATGCTGCCCGAGCAGGTGCGCCTGGCCGTGCTGCCCTTCCAGGACACGTCCGCCCACAAGCTCGAGCAACCGCTGGCCGAGGGGTTGGCGGAGCAGGTCATCGGCGCGCTCGCCAGCCATGGCCAGGTGCGTGTGCTGTCGCGGGCGACGTCTTTCCAGTTCTCCAGCCCCGACGCCCTGCGGCCGCTGGCCGAGCAGCACTTCGTCACCCATGTGCTGGGCGGCGAGCTGACGCGGTCGGCGCGGCGCATCAGCCTGAACCTGCGCCTGCACGGGCTGCCGGGCACGCGGCTGGTGTGGCAGGAGGCGCTGGAGGTCGACCTGGCCGAGCTGAGCCGGCTGGCCGTGGCCGTGGCCAACGAGGCGCTGCAAGCCCTCGGGGCGGCGCCGGTGGCCGCGACCGCGCCGGTGGCGGCGCCCGACGCCTACGAGCTCTACCTCACCGGGCTGCAGCACCAGCGCAGCGCCCAGTTGCCGGGCATCCTGAAGGCGCGCGAGTACTTCCAGCGCGCCATCGACCGCGACGCGGGCTTCGCGCCGGCCTACGTCGGGCAGGCGGCGACGTGGATCGCCGAGTTCCACTACGGCAGCGGCCTGTCCCTGCGCGACATGGATGCGCGTGCCCAGCCCCTCATCGACCGCGCCCTGCAGCTGGCGCCTGAGCTGCCGCTGGCCCAGGGCCTGCAGGGCCACCTCAAGGCCAACCTCAGCCTGCACGACGAGGCCCGGCGCTGGCTGGGGCCGGCGCTGGAGCGCTCGCCCAGCGACGTCACGCTGCTGACCTGGACGGCCAAGAACGAGATGGACGACGGCCGCCCGGCCGCCGCCGGCCCGCCGCTGCAACGCGCGGCCGAGCTCAGCCCGCTGGCCGTGCAGGTGCAGCACCTGGCAGGCCTGGCCGCCACCTATGCCGGGCGTTACGACGATGCCCAGGCCCACTACCGGCGAGCCATGGTGCTGGCCCCCCAGCACGGCAACGGCGCCTGGGGCCTGGGGCTGGTGGGCTATGCGCGCGGCCAGCTGGCCGACGCCGTCCAGGGCTACCGCAAGGCCCTGGTGGTGGACCCGCGTCGTGATGCGCTGTGGACGCAGCTCGGCTGGATCTACCTGGACCTCGGCATGGCCGACGAAGCCCGCCACGCGCTGGCCCAGGCCGCGTCCATGTCGGCCCAGCCCGCGGAGGCGCAGCTCGCCGCCACGCGGCTGCAGCTGGGCGACGAGGCCGCGCTGCGCCGCACGCTGGCAGCCCTGAAGCTGCCCGCCAGCGGTGCGCGCGACCTGGAGGTCGACGCCGCGCTGCTGTGGGTGCGCCTGGGCGACCTGCCCCGCGCGCGCCGCGTGTTCGAGCCGGCTGTCGGCCTGATGCTCGCCGACCCGCTGCCGGCCTGGGGCAACTGGGACGCCTTCCAGGGCCGCCACGCGCTCATCGATGCCGCCGCCGTGTGGGTCGCCCTGGGCGAGCCAGCGCGGGCCGAGCCGCTGCTGGCGCAGGCCGAGGCCTTCCTCAAGCGCTACCGCGAGCAGGGCAACGCCTGGCACGCCGGCGCCTACCTGCAGGCGCGCATCGAGGCGCTGCGCGGCCGCGCCACGGCCGCCGTCACGGCACTGGAGGCCGCCGTGGCCCAAGGCTGGCGGCGCAGCTGGTGGATCCCGCACGACCCGGCGCTGGCCACGGTGCGCGAGCTGCCGCGGGTGCAGGCCCTGCAGGCCCAGGTGCGGCAGAAGACGGAGGCCGACCGGCGCGCGCTGGCCGTCTAGACTGCCGGCCATGGCATCTCCCCTGGCATTCATCGGCGGCGGCAACATGGCCGGCGCCATCCTCGGCGGCCTGCTGCGCGCAGGCCAGGTCCGCCCGGCCGACGTCATCGTCGTCGAGCCCCACGAGGCCCAGCGCCACAAGCTGCGCGCCGACCTCGGCATCGAGGCGCTCGCCGCGGGCGACGCCTCGCTGGCCGGAGCCGGCACCGTCGTCTGGGCGGTCAAGCCGCAGCTGTTCACCGCGGCGGCCGAGCCGCTGCAGGCTTGGCTGGCCGGGGCGCTGCACCTGTCGGTCATGGCGGGCATCCCGTCAGCGTCCATCGCGCGGCTCACCGGCAGCGAGCGCGTCGTGCGCAGCATGCCCAACACGCCGGCCCTCATCGGCCAGGGCATCGCGGGCCTGTACGCGCGGCCGGCGGTGTCGGCGGACGAGCGCGCGGCGGTGGAGCGGCTGCTCAAGCCCACCGGCCAGACGCTGTGGGTCGAGCGCGAGGACGACCTGGACGCGGTGACGGCCCTCTCGGGCTCGGGGCCCGCGTATTTCTTCTTCTTCGTCGAGGCCATGATGGCCGCCGCGGTCGACATGGGCCTCACCGCCGAGCAAGGCAAGCGCCTGGCCCTGGCGACCTGCGCGGGCGCGGCCGCGCTGGGCCTGGCGTCGGACGAATCCCCGACCACGCTGCGCGAACGCGTGACGAGCAAGGGCGGCACCACGCACGCCGCCGTCACGTCGATGCAGGGCGACGGCGTGGACGCCGCCATCCGCCGCGCCGTGCGGGCCGCGCAGCAGCGCGCCGCGGAGCTCGGCCGCGAGTTCGGCTGAGTGGGCATCGCCACGCGAGACAGCCTGCGCGACTGGCTGCGGGCGCCCGGCTCGCTGAGCCGGCGGCTGGCGCGCCTGGGTGAGCGCTTCGAGGTGCAGGTGCTGCGCCAGGGCGTGGCGCCGTTCCGCGCGCTGGAGCGTGCCGCCCTGGGCCTGCCGCCGCGCGGGCTCACGCTGGTGCGCGAGGTCATCCTGCGCGTGGACGGGCAGCCGCTGGTCTGGGCCCGATCGGCCGTGCACCAGCGCGCCACCACCGGGCCCTGGCGCGCCCTCAAGGGGCTGGGTGCGCGGCCGCTGGCCCACCTGCTCTACGACGACCCGGCCATCAGCCGCAGCGAGCTGCAGCCGCGCCGGCTGGCCCGGCATGGCCACACCCGCCGGCATGCCGAGCGGCAGTGGCTTGCCGCCACCGGTGCGCCGGCCTCGCCACAGATGCTCTGGTCACGCAACTCGGTGTTCAGCCGAGGGGGTTCCCAGCTGCGCGTGATGGAGCTGTTCGCGCCCGAACTGGCCCGTGCCCGTCCTGGGCGGCCGCGGCGCTGAAAACGATTGCCAGACTGTGGCGCGCACGCCTCACTTTCGGCTCGCGTTTACCCGAACGGCAACGTTGTCAAATCCTTAGTTCCTGGGACTCAATCTGTCTATGAGCTGACCGCTCCCCCGGGGATGTGTGCCCATCAAGTCATAAATTCGCGTCACGCGCAGAAACGCTCATAAACTCCATCCGCATCAGGGAGACGTTAGTACCAAGACCGGCCAGCAACGGGGCACAGGCCGGCGTAGCGAATGGGGACTGTGATGAACACGCGAGACGTGGTGATCTTCAGCGGTGAACGCTTCGTCGTACCGCAATGCATTCAAAGGATCGACCACCTGTCGACCCACGGCTGGCAGCTGCGCTATGGCGGCACCAAGCTGTACTCCGACCACAGCCAGGACGGCAGCGGCGCCCGCAAGGCGCTGGCGCTGGCCACGAAAGAACTGCTCAAACGCATCGCCACGATGCCGGCACCGTCGCGGCTGCGCCGCACGCCCAGCCGCAAGAAGCAGAGCGACCTGCCTTCGGGCATCTCCGGCCCCATCGTGCGCCAGCGCGCGGGCAGCCGGGTGCGCGACTGCAGCTTCGCCGTGACGCTGCCGCGCTTCGGTGACACGCCGCTGGCGCGCAGCGTCTACATCGGCACCGAGAACACCTACACCATCGAGCGCTACCAGGAGGCGCTGCAGCGCGCCATTGCGCTGCGCGAGAAGGCCGAGGCCGCCTACCAGCGCGCTGCGACCAAGGAACGCCGCGCCCAGGCCCTGGTGCTCAAGGCCAAGATGAACGGCTTGCTGAGCAAGTGAGCCAGGCCTGACGGGTCACCTCACGGCACGCGCAGGCATGCCGTGAAACCCGTTTGAACCAGCCGGCGCGCTGCGGGCGCACACAATCGGCGGCCCGGCCTTCGGGCCGTGCCGCCGACCCATGCCCTCCGCTCCCCTGCCTGATCGCATCCTTGCCTGGCTGCACGCCCTGCGTCCTGCGCCGCAGGCCGTCAATGCGCGTGAGCGACTGCGCGTCGTGCTCGGCGCAGCCCTCGGCCTGCTGCTCGCGGGTGCGCTCAGCCATGCGGCCATGCCAGGCAGCCTGCCGTGGCTCGTCGCGCCGCTCGGCGCGAGCGCCGTGCTCGTGTTCGGCGTGCCGGCCAGCCCGCTGGCCCAGCCCTGGGCGGTGCTCGGGGGCAACACGGTCTCGGCCCTCGTGGGCATTGCCTGCCTGCGCTGGCTGCCGCTGCCGCCCATCGGCGTGGCCGCCGCCGCGGTGGGGCTGGCCATCGGGATGATGTTCCTGCTGCGCTGCCTGCATCCACCGGGTGGCGCGGCTGGCCTGCTGATGGTGCTGACCTCCACGCAGGACTGGCACTTCGCCTTCGAGCCCGTGGCGATCAACTCGCTGCTGCTGGTGCTGGCGGGCATGGCCTACAACTCCCTCACCGGCCGGCGCTACCCGCACGCGCAGCATGTGAGTGCACCGCCGCTCACCGGGGCGCAGGTCGCACCACCCCGCTTTGGCGACGCCGAACTCGACGCCGTGCTCGCCCGCTACAACCAGGTGCTGGACGTGCCGCGCGACGACCTCGCCGACCTGCTGCACGAGGCCGAGCTGCTGAGCTACCGCCGCCGCCTGGGCGGGCTGCGCTGCCGCGACATCATGTCCAGCCCCGTCGTCACCGCCGAGTTCGGCACGCCGCTGGCCGATGCCTGGGCGCTGCTGCAGCAGCACCGCATCAAGGCGCTGCCGGTGGTGGACCGCGTGCAGCGCATCGTCGGCATCGTCACGCGAGCCGACTTCATGCGCGCCGCCGAGGCCGAGCGGCGCGATGGCCTCGGTGCGCGGCTGCAGTCCCTGCTCAAGCCGTCACCGGCCACGCATTCGGCCAAGCCCGAGGTCGTTGGCCAGATCATGAGCCGCCAGGTGCGCGTGGCCAGCGCCGATCGCCCGATCGCCGAGCTGGTGCCGCTGTTCTCCGCCACCGGCCACCACCACATTCCCATCGTCGGCGAGCAAGCCCGGCTCGTCGGCATCCTCACCCAGTCCGACCTCGTGAAAGCGCTCAGCCATGGCCCTTGATGACCTCTCTTCCTTCCGCTGGGGCGTGATCGGCCCGGGTGGCATCGCCAACCGCTTTGCCGGCGCCCTGCCGGCCGTGCCGGGCGCCCGGCTGGCGGCCGTGTTCGCGCGAGACGCGGCCAAGGGCCAGGCCTATGCCGCCCAGTGGCAGCGCGAGGGCCAGCCCGCGGCGCGCGTGACGACGGCGCTGGACGAGCTGCTCGGCAGCGACGAGGTGGACGCCGTCTACGTCGCCACCCCGCATTCCAACCATGGCGAGTACGTGCGCGCGGCGCTGCAGGCCGGCAAGCCCGTCCTGTGCGAGAAGCCGCTGGTGACGACGCGCGCCGAAGGCCAGACGCTCGTGGACCTGGCCCGCAGCCGCGGCGTGTTCCTGATGGAGGCGCTGTGGACGCGCTTCCTGCCCGCCTACGACCTGGCCGCGCGGATGCTGCAGGACGGCGCCATCGGCGAGCTGCGGGCGATGCAGTCGAGCTTCTGCTTCGCCTCGGTCTACGACCCGCAGCACCGCCAGTGGAACCCCGCGCTGGCCGGCGGCGCGCTGTGGGACATCGGCATCTACAACCTCGCCGTCACGCGCTGGGTGCTGCAGCAGATGAACGGCGGCGTCTGCCCCGAGCCCGACGCGATGGACGTGCACGCCACGCTGGCGCCGACCGGCGTGGACAAGGCGGTCAACGTGACGCTGCATTTCCCGGGCGGCGTGACCTCGCAGTTCCGCTGCGCGTTCGACGCCGCCTCGGTCAACGCCTTCGAGGCCCTGGGTTCCAAGGCCGCGCTGCGCTTCCCGACGGACTTCTGGCAGGCCGAGGCGGTGGAACTCGTCACGCGCAAGGCGCCGGCCGAGCGCGTGGCGGCCCCCTTTGCCATCAATGGCTTCGAGGGCGAGATCGCCGAGGCCCAGGCCTGCATCCGCGCCGGCTGGGTGGAGAGCCCGCGCATGCCGCACGCCGAGACGCTGGCCCTGCTGGGCTGGATGGACGCGATCCGCGCGAAGTTCCCTCAGCCCGCCTGACGCGGCAGCAGCAGCCGGTTGCTGCGCGCGGGGTGGCGCTGCAGCTGCAGCGCCGGCGCGTCGGAGGCCTGCTGTGCGCGTGCGGTGGCCGTGGCCGCCGCGCGGGCCGGGCATTGGCCCGTGCTGGCGTGGTTGAGCGCCGCGGCGAGCATCGCCTCCTGCGTGTCGCCGAGTGCGTGGCCGAGGTCGTCGTCCACGGTGCAGCCCGGCACGAAGCGCTGGGTGGGCCCGCTGCCCGGCTCGAAGCCGTCGGCGTAGTCGCCGAAGCCCTTGGCGTTGACGCCCGCGAACTCGATGGGGAAGTAGCTCACGCCGCAGTTGTCCTTGGCGGTGAAGCCATAGGGCTTGCCGCAGGTCTTGCCACCGATGAGCACCACCTCGACGTTCACGCCGCGCAGCCCGTTGATGATGGCCTCGCTGGCCGAACAGGTGCCCGACTGCGCCAGCACGTAGACGCGGCTGAGATTCAGCGTGGGCAGCGGCTTCACGTCGCTGCAGCGGCCGTCCACGGCAATGCACGACTCGGCGATGAAGGGCGTCGTCTCGTTCTCGCTGCTGCGTCGGGCGCTGTACTTCAGCGTCTCGAAGGCCTGGCCTGCGGTGCGCGTGGTGCCGGCGATCATGGTGGCGAGTTCGCTGGCAATGAACAGGAAGCCGCCGCCGTTGTAGCGCAGGTCCAGCACCAGCTCCTGAACGCCCTGGTTGCGGAAGTTCGTCATGGCCGAGATGAGCTGGCTCTCGGCCGGCAGGATGTGGTCGTTGAAGACCAGGTAGCCCGCGCGGCCGCCGCTCGGCAGCGTCAGCACGCGGGCCTGGGGCACCGGCGTGCGCGTGACGCTCGCGCTCGTGAGGCTGCGCGAGAGCGTGGTGGCACCGCGCTGGAAGACGAAGCTGTGCACGCTGCCGGCCTGGCTGGGGAAGAGGCCGGCGTTGAGGGTGTCGATGCCGGCGTTGCTCGTCGTGTCGGCGCTGGTGCCGTCGATGCTCACGAGCTCGTCGCCGCGCATGAGGCCCAGCGCGGCGGCCGGGCTGCCCGGCTCGACGAACGCGATGCGGATGCGCCGCGGTGGCGTGGTGGCGCCGAGCTTCCACTCGATGCCGTAGCCCGCCTCGACCGCGTTCTCGGTCAGCGCGTTCCATTCGGCCGTGGCCATGGTGAAGCTGAAGCGGTCACGTGGTTGGCCGGAGTCGGTGGTCTGGCGCGACTTGAGCGCCTCGAAGTAGCCGTCCATCGCGACGTAGGGGTCGCCACTGCTGTAGGCCGGCAGGTTCGGGTCCACGCGCGGCACCTCCTCGCGCCACAGGTAGGCCTCGTCGAAGTAGGCGCGCAGCCATTTCTTCTCGGTATCCAGCGTGGAGGTGCGCAGCGTGCTGGCGGCCAGCGTGTTGTTGGCCGCGCATTGCTGCGCGAAGCTGGCCGAGGGGCCGGCGGGGTCCGCGCCGATGCCGGTGCTGCCGCCTGATGCCCCCCCCGAGGACCCACTCGAAGACCCCCCCGATGTGTCGGGACCCAGCAGCGGCGTGCCGGCACGGCCGCCGCCGCCGCCGCAGCCCGCCAGCAAGGCGAGCAGCACCATCCCGGTCGCAGCCAGGCCGCGCGTTGAACCACTCATTGTCAAACTCCCTGATTCAGTGAAAGCGGTCGTTGCCGCAGGCTGAAGTCTAGGCAGGTCCTGCGTGCTGGCGCAGGCACCCCTGTTTCGCAGGCGCACCTGGCCTGGCATGGATGTGTGGTGCATCACGCGCCGCGCCGGCGCGTCAGCGCACGTAGCGCTTCTCGATGCGGCCGATGCTCCCGTCGCGCAGCATGGCGGCCAGGCCGGCGTCCATCGCGGCCAGGGCGGCGGGCGTGCGCGGGCTGGCCTTGGAGAAGGCCATGTAGGTGGGCTCGGGGTTGAAGAACTCGAGCGGCTGGCGGTCCAGGCGGTCGGCCAGATCCAGGTGGCGGATCTCCCACAGCCCGACCAGGGCCGTCACGGTGACGACGTCAGCGCGCTGGTGCTCGACGAGCTGCACCGCCGCGGCGACGTCGCGCGCGTGCTCGAGGCGGCCTTCGACCTGCGCCAGCACGGGCTGCGGGTAGATGTAGCCCGAGCCCACCGCCAGCCGCAGGCCGCGCAGGTCCTGCAGCTTCTCCAGCTTCAGGCCGGCGCCGCGCCGCGTGTAGAAGTGGTAGAGCTTGCCGGCGCGGTAGCTGCTGCTCCAGCGCAGGAAGCGGTCGCGCTCGGCGCTGTGGTTGACGGTGGTCGTGAGGTCCGCCAGGCCCCGCTCCAGCATGAAGAGCACGCGCTTCCAGGGCACCCATTGCACCTCGATCTCGCCCTGCCAGCCGCCGCGGCGCAGCGCCTCGCGGGCAATGTCGACGTCGATGCCTTCGCCACCGGCATGCCCGGCCGGGTTCACCAGCGGCGGGTAGACGGTGTTGGCCAGCACCAGGCGACCCGATGCCGCCGGCGGGGTCGCCGCCTGCGCCGGCGCCCAGCCCGGCAGCAGCAGTGTGCTGCTCGCGAGGAAGCGTCGGCGCGTGTGCATCAGCGCAGCGCCAGGTCCAGGGCGGTGCCGGCGAACACGGCAAAGCCCACCCAGTGGTTCGCCCGGAAGGCGCGGAAGCATCCGTCGCGGCTGCGCCCGCGGATGAGCGTGAAGTGCCACACCGCCTGCGCGGCCGCCGCCGCGATGCCGAGCAGGAACCAGCGACCGAGCCCCAGGCGCAGGCTCAGCACCGTCCACAGGCTCAGGTAGAGGGCATAGAAGGCCATGATGGCCGCCACGTCCCAGCGGCCCAGCGCGATCGCCGAGGAACGCACGCCGATCCGCAGGTCGTCGTCACGGTCGACCATCGCGTACTCGGTGTCGTAGGCCAGCACCCAGAAGAGGTTGGCCACCAGCAGCGCCCAGGCCGACAGCGGCACCGAGCGCAGGTGCCACTCCACGCCGCCCAGCGCGGCGGCGAACGCCATCGGGATGCCGAACGAGAAGGCCACGCCCAGCACCGCCTGCGGCATGGCCAGCACGCGCTTGGCGAACGGGTAGGCGATCGCCACGGCCAGCGCGGCAAAGCTCAGCAGGATGGCCGGCGGGTTGGTCGTCAGCACGAGGACGAAGGACACGAGCGACAGCACCGCCCCGAGCGTGAGCGCCTCCTTGACCGACACCGCGCCGGTCGTCACCGGCCGCGCGGCGGTGCGCTTGACGTAGCGGTCGAAGTCGCGGTCGGCCACGTCGTTCACGCAGCAGCCGGCCGAGCGCATCAGCACCGTGCCGAGCGTGAAGACGGCGAGCAGGTGCCAGCCGGGGAAGCCATCGGCGGCGATCCACAGGGCCGACAGGGTCGGCCACAGCAGCAGCAGCCAGCCGGCCGGGCGGTCCCAGCGGATCAGCTGCAGGTACAGGGCCAGGCGCGATGGCGCCGGGGCGGGAACAGAAGTCATGGGGGCATTCTCTCAACTCCACAATGGCTTCTCCGCCGACCCCAGCCCCAGCCATGACCGACCTCAGCGACTTCCCCATCACCCGCAAGTGGCCTGCCCGCCATCCCGAGCGGCTGCAGCTGTACTCCCTGCCCACGCCCAACGGCGTGAAGGTGTCCATCGCCCTGGAGGAGACGGGCCTGCCCTACGAGCCGCACCTGGTGCGCTTCGACGCGAATGACCAGTTGAGCCCCGAGTTCCTGTCGCTCAACCCGAACAACAAGATCCCGGCCATCATCGACCCGCAAGGGCCCGGCGGCCAGCCGCTGGCGCTGTTCGAGAGCGGGGCCATCCTCGTCTACCTCGCCAGCAAGACCGGGCAGCTGCTGCCCGTCGACACGGCGCAGCGCTTCGAGGCGCTGCAGTGGCTGATGTTCCAGATGGGCGGGGTCGGGCCGATGTTCGGCCAGCTCGGCTTCTTCCACAAGTTCGCCGGCAAGGACTATGAGGACAAGCGCCCGCGCGACCGCTACGTGGCCGAGTCGCGCCGCCTGCTGAAGGTGCTGGACCAGCACCTCGCCGGCCGCCAGTGGCTGGTGGGCGACGAGTACGGCATCGCCGACATCGCCACCTTCCCGTGGGTCAACAACCTCATCGGCTTCTACGGCGCCGGCGAGCTGGTCGGTTATGCCGACTTCAAGCACGTCGACCGCGTGCTGCAGGCCTTCCTGGCGCGGCCGGCGGTGCAGCGGGGCCTCAAGATCCCCGCGCGGGAGTGAACGGGCCCCTCGCCCAGGCCAGCGGCGCTGCACGCGCGCCGGTCTGGGCGGTCCCCCGAGGGGACGGCGATGCGTGCCGGCTTGACCGGCACGTATCGCCCTTGGCGGACCGGCTTGGGGCGGCCCGGCGCTTGGCCCGCTAACTGGCCGTCAGCGCGCGGGCGCGCTGCAGCGCCTGGGCCACGATGCCGGCCGCCGTGCGGGCCAGGGCGGGCGTGTGGTCGGCCATGACCTGCATGCGCAGTCGCGCGCTGTTCAGCGACACCGCCGGGTACTCCACCAGGTTGGCCAGCAGCCCGGCCTGCGCCATTTCGCGGCAGGCGATGCGGGCGAGGGCGTCGGGCCCCAGCATGACCGGCACGATGGGTGAGGGGTGGCCCAGCACGGTGATGCCGTGCTCGGTGAGCGCCGCACGCAGCGCCAGGATGGCCTGCATCAGGCGCTCGCGCCGCTGCGCGCCTTCCTCCGAGCGCACGAGCTTCAGGCAGGCGCGCACGATGGCCACCTGCACCGGCGACAGCGCGTTGGAGAAGGTGTTGGGCGCGGCGTAGAAGCGCAGGTACTCCTTGATGGCGCGGTCGTGCGTGGCCACGAAGCCGCCGTTGGACGCGAAGGTCTTGGAGAACGAGCCCATCACCAGGTCGACCTGGCCGAGCAGCCCCTGCAGCTCCAGCTGCCCGCCGCCGCTGGCGCCGAGGCTGCCGAGGTCGTGGGCCACGTCCACCATCAGCAAGGCGCCGTGCTCGCGCGCCAGGGCCTGCAGCCGGGCGATGTCGGGCGCATCGGCGTCCATCGAGAAGCAGCCCTCGGTCACGACGAGGATGCCGTTGTGCGGGTCGCGCTGGCGCACCCGCTTGAGCAGCCGTTCGGCGTGGCTCACGTCCAGGTGGCGGTGCAGGTGGATGTTGGGCGTGGCCGCGCGCGCACCTTCGTGCAGGCAGTTGTGGGCGAGCTGGTCGATGATGATGTGGTCCGTCTCGCGCACCAGGCCCTTGATGGCGCCGAAGCCCGCGGCCCAGCCAGTGGGAAACAGCAGCACCTCGGGCATTCGCAGCAGCTCGCCGAGCTCGGCCTCCAGCGCCACCGTCTCCTCGACGTTGCCGGCCAGCGCGGTGGAGCCGGCGCTGTGCACGCCGTAGCGGTCCATCGCCGCTTGCGCCGCGGCGCAGACCTGGGGGTGGCGGGCCAGCGACAGGTACTCCTGCGAGGAGAAGTTCAGCCCCGCGTGGCGCTGCCCATCCAGCAGCGTGAGTTCGGCGGTGGCGCCCGGCCGGCCGCCCAGCCGCTTGGCATACGGAAACACGCCGCGGCTCACCCGCGTCTGCGCCCAGGCGTGAAAGGCCTGCGCCTTGGCGGCCAGGTCCGCGCCCGGTTGCGTCAGGTAGTCGAATGACGAGCCGCGCAGCGCGGGGCCGTCCTCGACGGCCTCATCCGTTGCCGCATGCGCGGCCTGTTCCAGCAAATCGTCCATGGAGCCCCCAGACAAACTGATTGATCTTGTGGGGGGCGACTGTGCGCAGCGCAGCCGGCGTTGGCATCCCTAGATTTGTCGAATCGGCGCGGCGTCAGTGCCAGGTCGTGACACGGTCGCCCGGCGCGGGTGCGCAGCCGTCGGCCAGCGCCGCGCCGCCCTCGCGCTGCACGATGCCCTGCGGCCCGTGGCAGAGCTCGATGCGCCGCGCCGTGGGCCAGCGCTGCAGCGCGAAGGCCTCGAGGCTGTCGGGGAGGCTGGTCTGCACCTGGCCGGCATTGAGCAGGGCCTCGGGGTGGTCGTGAAAGTGCAGCCAGGGCACGAAGCGCCCGGCCAGCATCAGCCAGGGCGAGGCGTGCACGGCCTGCGGCGCGTAGCCGGCGCCGCGCAGCCAGGCCTGGGCGTCCTCGCGGGTGCGCGTGCCCGCCACGGCTGCGGCCATCAGCTCGGCCACCCACTGGTTGCAGTTCTGGTACGTGGTGCTGAACGGGTAGGCATTGGCGCTGTAGCGCGCGTTCAGCAGGCCCAGGGCCAGCGGCCGGTCCAACGCCGCGCCGGCCAGCGCCGCGGCGGCATCGGGCGGCGGCAGCAGCAGCCGGATGTAGCCCACGGTCGGGTCGTCGCTGCCCACGATGAAGCCGGCCAGGCCCTGGTCGAACAGGCGGGGCTGCTGCTCGGTGCAGTCGTAGTAGAGCTGGCGCACCGCCCATGGGCTGTCCAGGCCCTCGGCCAGCGCGATGGCGGCGTGCGAGTAGCGCAGCTCAAACCGCGAGAGGTCGGTGCCCGAGCGGGCGATCAGCGCGGCGGGCGTGCCGGCCGTGGCGAGGGCGCTGCGCACGGCGGCGGCAAAGCGAAGCAGGCGGTCCTGCTGGGCCGCGCTCACGTCCACACGGCGGTCGCAGCCGCGCGGGGGCAGCGAGCCGGCCAGGGCGTGGGCGGCCGCGCAGGCCAGGCCCAGCGCGGCCAGGGCCCGCTTCAAGGCTTGACGACGCGCGTCGCGAGCTCCCGGTGCCAGGCATCGTCCAGCACCAGGTAGAAGGGCTGGCCGGTGTCGGCATGCGCAAAGGCCGTGCCGTAGACCTGGGGCGTGGCCTGCACGTCGTCGCCCACGCGCACGGCGCGGGCGGCCAGCGCCTGCTGCGGCAGTGTCAGCTCCACCGGCGCGGCACCGTCGCGTGCGAGGGTCAGGCGCAGCTTGCCGGCCTCGGCCTGCGCCACCTCGGTGACGCGGTAGCGGCCTTCGGCGCGGCGCTCGCCGCCGCTGCTGTTGGACGAGGCCTTGAAGGAGTCCGACACGCTGCCGGACGCCGAGGACCCGGCTTCGGCGGCCGACGAGGCGACCGAGGTGGCGTGGGCGCCCGTCGCGGCGGCGCAGGCGAAGGTGGCAAGCAGGGCGAAGCGCATCGGGGGCTCGTGAGCGGGTGGAAGGCGCCAACGATAGCGCGGATGTGTCAGCGCTTTGTTACCGGCGCGGGCGTGGGCGCGGCCAGGGTCTCGAGGATGGGGCAGTCGGGCCGCTCGTCGCCGTGGCAGCAGTGCACCAGGTGCGCAAGGGTGGCCTTCATGGCCTGCAGCTCGGCGAGCTTGGCCTCGAGCTCGGCCAGGTGGGCCTGGGCCAGCGCGCGCACCTGGCGGCTCGGCCGGGCGCGGTCCTGCCACAGGCCCAGCAGCTCGGCGGTCTGCGCCAGCGAGAAGCCCAGGTCGCGCGAGTGGCGGATGAAGCGCAGCAGGTGCACCTCGCGGTCGGTGTAGACGCGGTAGCCGGCGTCGGTGCGCGCGGGCGCGTCGATCAGCCCGAGGCTTTCGTAGTGCCGGATCATCTTGGCCGACACGCCCGAGGCCCGGGCGGCTTCTCCGATGTTCATGCGCTCACCTCCGTGGCCGTGCCACGCCAGCGCTTGAGCGTGAGCGCGTTGGCCACCACGCTCACGCTGCTGAAGGCCATGGCCGCCCCGGCGATGACGGGGTTGAGCAGGCCGAAGGCGGCCAGCGGGATGCCGACGACGTTGTACGCAAACGCCCAGAACAGGCCCTGGCGGATCTTGGCGTAGGTGCGGCGCGACACGTCCAGCGCATCGGCCACGAGGCGCGGGTCACCGCGCATCAGCGTGACGCCCGCCGCCTCGCTGGCGACGTCGGCGCCGCCAGCCATCGCGAAGCCGACGGAGGCCGCGGCCAGGGCCGGTGCGTCGTTGATGCCGTCGCCCACGAAGGCCACCACCGCGCCGCCCGCGCGCAGCTGCTGCACGAGGGCCGCCTTGTCGCCCGGCAGCACCTCGGCGTGCACCTCGGTGATGCCCAGCGCCTGCGCCACGCCGGCCGCCGCACCCCGGCTGTCGCCGGTGAGCATGACGGTGCGGATGCCGCGCGACTGCAGCTGCGCGACGGCCGCGGCGGCGGTGTCCTTGAGGCGGTCGCCGAAGGCCAGCAGCGCGAGCGGCGTGCCGTCGGCCACCAGCCACGACACGGTGCGGCCCTGCGCCGTGAGGCGCTCGGCTTCGGCAGCCAGCGGGCCGGCGGCCGCGCCCAGCTCCTGCGCAAGCCGCGCGCTGCCCAGGGCCAGGCGCCGGCCCTGCACCAAGCCGGCCACCCCGCGCCCCGGGAGGGCCTCGGCCTGGTCCACGGACAGCGGCGTCAGCCCGCGCGCCTCGGCGAGTACGGCCTGCGCCAGCGGGTGGCTGCTGCTGCGCTGCAGGGCGGCAGCCAGCTGCAGCACCGCCTCGCGCGTGTGGCCCGCGGCGGGGACGACGTCGGTGAGCGTGGGCTGGCCGACGGTGAGCGTGCCGGTCTTGTCGAAGGCCACCACCGTCACGCCGTGGGCCAGCTCCAGCGCCTCGGCGTCCTTGATGAGGATGCCCTGGCGCGCGGCCACGCCGGTGCCGGCCATCAGCGTGGTGGGCGTGGCCAGGCCCAGGGCGCAGGGGCAGGCGATGACGAGCACCGCCACCGCGTTGACGAGGGCGGCTTCGGCGTCGCCGTTGTGCAGCCACCAGCCCGCGAAGGTGAGCGCCGCGCACACCAGCACCACCGGCACGAAGACGGCGCTCACGCGGTCAACGACACGCTGGATGGGCGCCTTGGCGGCCTGGGCCGACTCCACCATGCGGATGATGCGGGCCAGCGCCGTCTCGGCACCGACGGCCGTGGTGCGCACGGTGAGCGCGCCTTCGGCGTTGATGGCGCCGCCCGTCACGCGCTCGCCCGGGCCCTTGGCCACCGGCAGGCTCTCCCCGGTGATGAGGGACTCGTCCACGTGGCTGCGGCCGCTCAGCACCTCGCCGTCCACGGGGATGCGGTCGCCCGGGCGCACGCTGACCACATCGCCCACGCGCACCTCGGCCACGGGCACGTCGACCTCGGTGTCACCGCGCAGCACGCGGGCGGTGCTGGGGCGCAGCGCGTTGAGCGCGCGGATGGCGTCGGTCGTCTGGCGCTTGGCGCGCTGCTCCAGGAACTTGCCCAGCAGCACGAGGGTGATGACGGCCGCCGAGCCTTCGAAGTACAGGTGGGCATGGCCCGGGTGGCGCCACATCAGGAAGACCGAGAGGCCATAGGCCGCCGAGGTGCCCAGGGCCACGAGCAGGTCCATGTTGCCGCTGCCGTCGCGCAGTGCGTGCCAGCCGCCGCGGTAGAAGCGCGCGCCCAGCACGAACTGCACGGGCGTGGCCAGCAGCAGCTGCAGCCAGCCGGGCAGCATCCACATCGCGCCGAACAGGCCGCCGACCATCGGCAGCACGAGCGGCAAGGTGAGCACGCCGCCCACGGCCACGGGCCACCAGGCGGGCAGGCCGGCCGGCACGTCCGGCGGCGGCGGCGCGTTGGCCTCGATGACGGTGGCCGGGTAGCCTGCCTTGTCGAGTGCGGCCTTCAGCGCGCTCGTGGGCACATTGGGCAGGGCCTGCACCGAGGCCTTCTCGGTGGCGAGGTTGACGCTCGCCGCCTGCACGCCCGGCACGGCCTGCAGGGCCTTCTCGACGCGGCGCACGCAGGAGGCGCAGGTCATGCCGCTGACCTGCAGCGTGACGTCGCTGAGGACGGAGGAAGGGGCGGTGGCGGTGTTCATGGCGGGGCTCGGGAGCGGGACGATGGGCACAGCTTCAGCCTTCCCACCGTGGGAAGGTCAAGAGTGTGCGCCCAAGGCCCGCCCGCCGGGCTGACGCCGGTCAATCGCCGGGTTCGCTGACCAGGCTGGTCACCAGGCCATTTCGCCCTTGTTCACCTTGGCGCCGATGTCCAGCGCGATGCCGAGGCCAGCCTGCGGGTAGGCCTGCTGCATCGTGGCGATCAGCGCCGCGGCGTTGGCCGCCTTGGGCAGCTCGGCCTCGAAGCGGTTCAGGTAGCCGAGGGTGTAGCGGATGGCGCTTTCGTCCAGCGCGGTGCCCGCGGCCATGTGGCCGGGCACGACCAGGGCGGGCTTGAGGGCCAGCATCTCGTCGAGCTGGGCGCGCCAGGCCTGGCGCTCGGCGGGCTTCTGCGTGTCGGCCGTCCACACGTGCAGGTTGCCGAAGATGGCGATGTTGCCCACGATCGCGCGGCTGGACGGGATCCACAGCCACGGCCGGTGCGCGAGCACGCCGGTGCTGCCACGCAGCTCGAGGGTCTCGCCGTCCACCGTCAGCGTGGTGCCGGCCAGCGCCTCGGGCACGCGCGGCTGGCGCGGCGCGTTGGCGCCCATCTTCGGCCCCCAGAACGCGACCTTGGCCGCCAGCTTGGCCTGGATCTTGTCGCGCACGGCCGGCGAGGTCAGCAGCTGGGCCTGCGGGAAGAGGCCCTGCAGCGTTTCGGCACCGAAGTAGAAGTCCGGGTCGGCGTTGCTGATGAAGATGGCCTTGAGCGTCTTGCCGCTGTCCAGCACCTGCGCGGCGATGCGCAACGCGTCGGCGCGGGTGAAGCCGCTGTCGATGACGACGGCTTCGGTCTTGCCGGTCACGACGACGGCGTTGACGTGAAAGCTGCCGGCGTCGGCGTTGATGACCTTGACGGTGAGCGGCGTGGCGGGGGCCTGGGCCTGGGCGGCGCCCGAGGCGACGACGCCGAGCGCGAGGGCCGGCAGCAGGCGGGTGAGCAGGCGGGGCAGGAAGCGGTTCATGCGGTTCTCCAGCGGGGGTTGTGAAGCAATGGCGCCACTGTATTGACTGCGTTTCGGTTGATAAAGTTCGCTTCCGTCGAATGTTTATTGCATGGATCGGCCGAAACCTTGGACCGCCTGACCGCCACCCGCGTCTTCGTCACCGTCGTCGAGCAGGGCAGCCTCACGCAGGCGGCCGAGCGGCTGGACATGTCCACCGCCATGGTCAGCCGCTACCTGGCGGCCATGGAGGCGTGGCTGGGCACGCGGCTGCTGCACCGCACGACGCGGCGCCTGAGCCTCACCGAGGCGGGCGAGGCGGCGCTGGCGAGCTGCCGCCAGATCCTGGACCTGAGCGCCGACGTGGAGGAACAGGCCGGCCGCGCGCGCCGCGAGCCCGCGGGGCGGCTGCGCATCACCTGCTCGCCGTCGTTTGCCGACGCGCAGCTTGCACCCGCCCTCGTCGACTTCCAGCGCCTGCACCCGCGCGTGGCCTTCTCGCTGATGGTGGCCGACCGCAGCGTGGACCTCACCACCGAGCGCATCGACCTGGCCGTGCGCATCACCAACACGCTGGAGCCCACCCTCATCACGCGGCCGCTGGCCACCTGCCGCTCGGTGCTGTGCGCCTCGCCGGCCTACCTGTCCGCGCACGGTGTGCCGCAGACGCTGGCCGAGCTCTCGCAACACCGCTGCCTGGCGCACGCCTACGTGAGCGCCGCGCAGTACCGCTTCCGGCGTGCCGGCGAACTCATCGAGCTGCCCATCACCGATGCGCTGTCCACCAACGATGCCGCCACGCTGCGCAGCGCGGTGCTGGCGGGCGGGGGGGTCGCCATCCTGCCGACCTACTTCGTCGGCGAGGACCTGCGCGCCGGGCGGCTGGCGCCGGTGCTGCCGGCCTACGAGCCCGAGCCGCTGGGCGTGCATGCGGTGTTCCTGTCGCGCCAGCACCAGCCGCTGGCGCTGCGGCTGCTGCTGGACTTTCTGGCCGAGCGCTTCAGCGGCGCGCCGTGGGACGCCGTCAGCCCAGGCTGAGCGCGCTGGTGAGGTGGCTCCACACGGCGTGCACGCGCCGCAGGTGGCGCGTCTCGGGGTGGGTGAGCAACCACAGGTCGGTCTCGGCCTCGTCCAGGGGCTCGGTCAGCCGGCGCAGCTCGCGCCGCGGCTCGGCCAGGAAGAGCGGCAGCACGCCCAGGCCCAGCCCCTGCGCCACGAGCTCGGCCACGCTCTGCACGCTGCCCGTGCGAAAGGCCGGCTGCAGGGTCGGGAAGTGCTTGTGCCGCCAGCGCACCGAGGGGTGCTCGGGCAGGCCGTCGTCGGGTGCCACCCAGGGGCTGCGCAGCGCGATGTCTTCGCTCCAGGTCTTCACGCCGCTGCCACGGGCGGCGTACACCGCCACGCGGATGGGCCCGACACGCCGGCCCACGAGGTGCCCCGGCGGCCGCGCCGTGGCGCGCAGGGCGATGTCGGCGTCGCGCCGCGTGAGGCTCGCGAGCTCGTTGCCCGTGTGCAGCTCGAACTGCAGGCGCGGCTGCGTGCGGTGCAGCGCGGCCAGCGCGGGTGCGAGCAGCCCGTGCAGCAGGGTGTCGGTGGTGGTGATGCGCACCGTGCCGGCCGCCTCGCCGGGTTCGGCCTGCGCGGCGGCGCGGGCGGCCTCCAGCGCGGCCTCCACCTGCTCGGCCTGCGCCACCAGCGCGCGCGCCAGCTCCAGCGCCCGGTAGCCCCGGCGGCTGCGCTCGAAGAGCGGCTGGGCCAGGCCACGCTCCAGCCGCTGCAGCATGCGGAACACGGTGGACGCGTTCACGCCCAGGCGCTCGCCTGCCGCGGCCAGCGTGCCGGCGCGGTGCAGGGCCAGCACGAGGGTGAGGTCGGCGGGGCCGAGGGTGTATTGCATGGCTGCAATCAGAGTTGACCGGAACGCGCATTTTCATGCGCGGTTTGCCTGCCTACATTGGCGTCATCCATCACTTCCGGTCTGCCTGCCATGCCTGCTTCCACTGCCATCGCGCTGCTCGTGCTGCGCCTGTCCCTCGGCCTGATGTACCTCGCGCATGCGGGGCTCAAGCTCTTCGTCTTCACGCTGCCCGGCACGGCGCAGTTCTTCGCGGGCCAGGGGCTGCCGGGCGCCCTCGCGTATGCCGTCTTCGGCGCCGAAGCGGTGGGTGGCGCGCTGCTGCTGCTCGGGGTGTGGCCCCGCCAGGTGGCCCTGGCGCTCACGCCCATCCTGCTGGGTGCTGCGTGGGTGCATGCGCCCAACGGCTGGGTGTACACGGCGGCCGGCGGCGGCTGGGAGTACCCGGCGTTCCTTGCGGCCATGTCGCTGGTGCTGTGGCTCGCGGGCGACGGCGCGGCCGCGCTGCGGCGCAGCCCCCGCTTCGTGCCCGGGGCCTCGGCATGAGCCGCCTCACCCTCATCAGCCACGCGCTGTGCCCCTATGTGCAGCGCGCGGCCATCGTGCTGGCGGAGAAGGGTGTGGCCTTCGAGCGCGTGGATGTCGACCTGGCCGACAAGCCCGCGTGGTTCCTGCAACTCTCGCCGCTGGGCAAGACGCCGGTGCTGCGTGTGGACGGTGAGCCGCTGTTCGAATCGGCCGTCATCTGCGAATACCTGGACGAAACCCTGCCACCGCGGCTGCACCCCGCGGCGCCGCTGGCCCGGGCACGCGAGCGGGCCTGGGTCGAGTTCGGCTCGGCGGTCCTGGGCGGCATCGCCGCGCTCTACAGCGCGGCCGACGAGCTCGCGCTGTCGCAGGCGCGGTCTGCATTGCGCAGCCGCTTCGAGCAGCTGGAGGCGGCGCTCGAAGCTGCGTCGGCGGCGCCGGTGAGCCTTACCGGCCCGTGGTTCGGTGGGGCGCGGTTCGGTCTCGTCGATGCGGCTTTCGGCCCGGTGTTCCGCTACTTCGAGGTGCTGCCACCCGCCGGGGTCTTCGATGCCCTGCCCCGTGTGCAGGCCTGGCGCGCCGCGTTGGCCGGCCGGCCCTCCGTGCGCGGGGCCGTGGCAGCCGACTACGCCGCGCGGCTGCACGCGTTCGTCCAGGCGCGCGGCGGTGCTGTCGCCGCTCAGTTGGGGAAGTAGCAGGCGTCCAGCTGCCGGGTCACGCCGGTGGCGGTGGTCTTGGTCTGCGCGGTGACGTAGCTCACCTGGCTGCGCTCGGCGGTGTGCACGAGTTCGATGTCCAGCTGCACGGTGTCGCTGCCGGACGCCGACTGCGCGGTGGCCGTCCAGGCCCAGCCGCTCGCGCCGGTGAGCGCAGCGTAGGCCGAGGCGCGCGAGGCGGTGCTGGCGTCGCGGTTGCCGCTGGTGGCGTTGCCCGTGCCCCCGTCGAACACGGCGGTGTAGACGCGGCCGCCTGCGTCCAGCCTTGCCGTGCCGTCGGCGCCCACGCTCAGCGTGCAAGACGCCGTGCCGGCCTGCGGGTACAGCAGCGTGCCCGCCACCTGGCCCGAGCGGCTGCCCACGAGCCAGCCCGGCAGGTCACCCGCGGCCAGGCCCGTGGACTTGACGGGCAGCGGCGGGGTGCTGGCCAGGTCCATGGACAGCGGCGCGACGGACTTCACCGCGATGGCGCATTTGTCCAGCACGCCGGCCAGCTCCACCAGCACCAGGCGACCGGCATAACCCGTCAGGCTCACGGCCTGCGCGGCGCCCGCCGCCACGACCCCGAAGTTCATGGCGTTGGAGGGCAACTGCACCCAGGTGTCCTTGCTCTCGCCGTCGAGCGCGCCGGTTTGCGTGCTGCCGCTCAGGGTGGCCGAGACGCTGCCGTTGGCGTTGATGCTGACCGAACAGGCGCCGGTGCTGCTGCGCCCGTAGTAGGTGCCCGCCAGCCAGGCCAGGGCGTCGTTGGGTGCCTGGGCCCGCGTGGTGGGTGCGGCCGCGGCGAATGCGGCGTAGGTGCTGTAGGCGCCGGGCACCGGGGCTGGCGCCGCACCGGCGGCGGGCGTCGTGCCCTGCATGTAGCGCCCGCTCGGGTTGGCCAGGTCGGTGCCGGAGGTGTAGAGGCCGCTGAAGGGCGGCGAGAAGAAGTCCACATGGCGCTGGGCGTCCACCACCGCGACGACGCCGATGGGCTGGCCGGCCATGTCGGTGTTCTGGCAGACCGCCGTCACCGTGGCGGTGGCCGCGGCGCCGCCCGGCAGGCTGGCGTCAGGCGTGTAGGCGAGCACGTCGCCCGCCAGCGTGAGCGTGGCGCCGCCCAGCTCGCTGAAGGTGGTGCCGTCATACACACGCACGGCGTAGCGGCCGGCATAGGGTGACAGCGCCGCCAGGGTCAGCGTCTTCATCGTGCCGCAGGCGTTCGGGGCCGGCGCAGGTGCCGGGGATGGAGCGGGAGCCGGCGTGGGTGCGGGTGCAGGCGTTGGAGCCGGGGCAGGCGCCGGTGCGGGGGCCGGTGCAGGAGCAGGCGCAGGAGCGGGTGCAGGTGCTGGTGCTGGTGCTGGTGCTGGTGCTGGTGCTGGTGCTGGTGCCGGCACGGGCGCAGGTGCGGGTGCCGTTGACGAGGTGCTCGGCACCGCGCTGCTGCTCCCCCCGCCACCGCAGGCCGTGAGCGCGGCGGCAAGCAGGGCGGACAGGGGCGTCAGGGCGCGGTGGGGGCGTGGGCAAGGTGTCATGGGAGTCCTCCGGTGAAGAAATGGCTGTCCTCTTCACACGCCAGTTCCCGGCGCCAAAGGGCTCATCGCAGCGCGTCGGCTCCTGCATCGGCAGGCCGTACCCCCCTTGGCTGCGGGGGCGGCGCACCCGCACCACAATCGCTCGATGCCGAATCTCCACCGCCGCTTCCTGCTGGCCGCCGGCCTCGTGCTGGCCCTGGGCCCTGCCGCTGGCAACCCGCCGCCGGCGCCCGCCTACTACCCGCCCCGCGGCGACTGGGCGCGCGCCGAGCCGGCTGCCGTGGGCCTGGACGCCGCCAGGCTGGCCGAGGCCGTGGCCTACGCCCAGGCGCACGACAACCCCGCGCCGCGGGACCAGGCACTGGCCCTGGCGCAGAGCTTCGGCAAGGCCGAGCCCTACTTCGGCGGCCAGATCGGCCCCACGCGCGAGCGTGCCGCGGTCAACGGCCTCGTCATCCGCCGCGGCCAGGTGGTGGCCGAGTGGGGCGACACGAAGCGCGTGGACATGAGCCACAGCATCACCAAGACGTTTCTCTCCACGGTCGTGGGCCTGGCCTGGCAGCAGGGCCTCATCCGCAGCACCGACGACCGCGTCGCCGACGCCATGCCGCCGGGCGTGGACCTCTTCACCTCACCGAAGAACGCGCCCATCACCTGGGAGCATCTGCTGCGCCAGACGAGCGACTGGCAGGGCACGCTCTGGGGCAAGCCCGACTGGGCCGACCGCCCGGTGGGCAAGACGCCCGAGGACTGGCCCAACCGCCCCGCCCACGAGCCCGGCGCGCACTACAAGTACAACGACGTGCGCGTGAACGTGCTGGCGCTGGCCGCCTTGCAGGTGTGGCGCCGGCCGCTGCCCGAGGTGCTGCGCGAGCGCGTGATGGACCCCATCGGCGCCTCCAGCCGCTGGCGCTGGCACGGCTACGACAACAGCTGGGTCGAGCTCGACGGTCAGCGCATGCAGAGCGTCAGCGGTGGCGGGCACTGGGGCGGCGGCATGTTCATCGACGCCTGGGACATGGCGCGCTTTGGCTACCTCTTCCTGCGCGACGGCCAGTGGGCGGGGCGCCAGGTCATCTCGCGTGACTGGATCGCCAAGGCCCGCACGCCCGGCGCAGCCAATGCCGGGTACGGCTACTGCAACTGGTTCCTGAACACCGGCCGCACCTCGCTGCCCGCCACGCCCGAGCGCAGCGTCACCTTCCGCGGCAACGGGCAGAACATCATCTACATCGACCCCGACAACGACCTCGTCGTGGTGGTGCGCTGGATCGACAACGGTCCCGCACTCAACGAGTTCCTGGGCAAGGTGGTGGCGGCCGTCACGCGGTGACCCGCGGCACCGCTCACGCCTTCACTTCCAGCACCTGCTCGAAGCCACCGAAGATCATCCGCCGGCCGTCGAAGGGGATGGGCGGGTTGCCCGGCGTGGCCGGGTCCATGCGGGGGTCCTCGCGCATCTTCAGCATGCCGGCGTCGCGCGTGGCCTTGTCCGGCCACTCCACCCAGGAGAAGGCCACGGTCTCGTCGGCCGTGGCCTGCACGGCACGGCGGAAATCGGTGAGCTTGCCGTCGGGCACGTCGTCTCCCCAGCTCTCGATCACGCGGGTGGCGCCCAGCTCGAGGAAGAGCGTGTCGAAGTGGCGTGCGTGCTCGATGAACTGCTGCTTGTTGGCGGTGGGGACGGCAATCACGAAACCATCGATGTAAGGCATGGCGGGGCTCCTGGGGCTTGGGACCGGTGCGCGCACCCGACCGGGTGCGCCTTGCAGCCTAACGACGAATGAGGGGTGGGCCTTTCGACAATGGCTGACCGTGGGCAGCGGGTGACAGAGTTGGCCACCCCGGGGTGAAGGGAGACTGCCCATCCGGACCCTCAGGGCGTCTTCGTGACCCGGAACCAGTTCAGGTTCCAGCCGCCGTTGCGCACCGCGATGCCGAACTTGCGGTTGCCCGCGGGCAGCGTGACGGTGTGGGAGAGGGTCGTCCAGTTCTGCCAGCCGCCGGTGGACGGCACGTTCAGCGCGCCGTACACCACACTGCCGCCGGCTTCTTCGAGCTGCAGGTTGCCGCCGCCATTCAGGCTGGCCACGCGGTACTCGATCAGGTAGGTGCCGCCGGCGGGCAGGTTGATGGCGGGGTAGGACAGCCAGTCGCCCGCATCCAGGTAGCCCACGTTGAGGCCACCGCCCGTGTCGGTGGTGGCTTCGGTCTGCGCGCCGGACTGCGCATCGAAGCTTTCAGCCTGGACGGTGACGCCGCTCGGCGTGGGGCTGCCCGCGGGGCTGAGGTCGAGCCAGTTCACATTGAAGCCCCCCGTCTTGGCCACGATGGCCACGGTCTGCGCGCCGGCGGGCAGGTTGA
>JAEUPJ010000041.1 GCA_016790285.1 Roseateles sp.
GGCGCGCCGGCCTTGATGCACCTTTCCAGGGGTGCTCAGACCATTCCCGAGGGGGCGATCGTTGATCCTGGATCGATCTGAGCGGTCGAACTTTCTCCGGCAGCGTGAGCTCGATCGCAGATCGAGTTTTTCAACAGAATCGGTCGACAACTGCCGGTAGCGCGGCCTTATGCCAACGGCAGCAACCAGCCTAGCCCTGCCGTTTGGCACCCTCCGCGCTTCTCGCACCCGCTGTCCGCTCACTACAAACTCCCCACACACCGCCCGCATCCGCAAGCGGGCGCCAGGTCTGCGTCGGAGTCTTCGCAACGGCGGCGCGGGCGAGCCCCGTCATGCCGGCCGTTGCGGCGTCCTTCAGTCCTCGAAGATGGCCACCGCCCGGGTCCAGCCGGCCGAGGCGCCGCGGATCTTGTGCGGGAAGCAGCTGACCATGAAGCCATGCGGTGGCAGGGCTTCGAGGTTGTGCAGCTTTTCGAGGTGGCAGTAGCCAATGTCGCGGCCGGCCTTGTGCCCTTCCCAGATGAGTGACTTGTCGCCGGTCTCGGCGATCTTCCTGGCGGTGTAGCTGAAGGGGGCATCCCAGCTCCAGGCGTCGGTGCCGGTGAGGCGCACGCCGCGCTCCAGCAGGTACATGGTGGCCTCGTAGCCCATGCCGCAGCCGGCGTTGACGTAGTCGCCGTGGCCATAGCGGGACCCTGCGCGGGTGTTGACCATGACGATATCCAGCGGCTGCAGGGTGTGGCCAATGCGCTCCAGCTCGGCCTGCACCTCGGCGGCCGTGACGACGTGGCCGTCGGGCAGGTGCCGGAAGTCGAGCTTCACGCCGGGCTGGAAGCACCACTCCAGCGGCACTTCGTCGATGGTGATCGACGGCCGCGCGCCGCCGAGCTTGGCATCTTGCGTGGAGTGGAAGTGGTAGGGCGCGTCCAGGTGGGTGCCGTTGTGGGTGGTGAGCGTCACCCACTCGGCCGCGGCGGCTTCGCCGTCGGGGTAGTCGCTGGCCTGTGTGCCGGGCAGCAGGCTCATGAACTCCTTCACCGTGTCGCCGTGCTTCTGGTAGGTGATGCGCGGCGCCAGGGGCGGGGGGTCGGACAGCACGTCGTTCTCCAGGTAGATGGAGAGGTCGACGAAGCGGCGTTGGGGCTTGGTCGCGGCCATGGTGGGGCTCCAGGTCAAGGGTGGGTGGCAGGCACGACCTGCTGGTCGATGCGGCCGAAGGGGCCGGGGCGGCCGTCGTCGAAGCGCGCCTGCATGGCGACGCGGTCGCCGAAGCGCATGAAGGGGGTGCGGGCCTGGCCCTCGTCGATGATCTCGATGACCCGCCGCTCGGCCAGGCAGGCCGAGCCCGCCGCGCGGGCGACGTTGGACACGGTGCCGGAGCCAACGATGGTGCCGGCCGACAGGCGGCGCGTCCGCGCGGCGTGGGCGACGAGCTGGCCGAAGTCGAAGTTCATCTCGCGGCCATGCGGCTCCCCGAAGCGCTGCCCGTTGAGTTGCACATGCAGGGCCATGTGCACACGGCCCGCCTGCCAGGCGTCGCCGAGTTCGTCGGGCGTGACGGCCACGGGGGCGAAGCTGGTGGACGGCTTGGCCTGCAGGAAGCCGAAGCCCGTGGCCATTTCGTGGGGGCCGAGGGCGCGCAGGCTCCAGTCGTTGATCTGCACGACCAGCCGCACGGCGGCCAGCGCCTGCGCGGGCGTGGCGCCCAGCGGCACGCGGTCGACGACCACGCCGAACTCGCCCTCGAAGTCGATGCCGTCGGCCTCGCTGGGCAGGGGCACGTCTTCGCAGGGGCCGAGGAAGTCGTCGCTGGCGCCCTGGTACATGACGGGCACGGTGTCGAACTTGGGGATGGGCTTGGTGTTGAAGGCCGTCTCCATGAGGCGGCCGTGGTTCAGGAAGGCCGAGGCGTCCAGCCACTGCGGGCTGCGGGGCAGGGGGGCCATGCAGCGGGTCGGGTCAAAGTCAAAGCTGCCAACGGCGGTGCCGGCGTTCAGGGTTTCGTACAGGGCCTGCAACAGCGGGCTTTCCTGCTCCCAGCGGCTGAGTGCGGTGAGCAGGTTGGGCAGCATCGCGCCGGTGGTGACGGCGCGTGTGAGGTCGCGCGAGACGACGATCAGCCGGCCGTCGGGCGTGCCGTCGCGTAAGGTGGCGAGTTTCATGGGTGGGTTCCGTTGTCGAGGTTGGCGGGGGCGGGCGCTTCGGCCGGGCGCAGCAGCGCAAGGAAGCAAGCGATGGCGATGGCCGCGACGACGGCCGCCGCAGCGGCCAGGGGGGCGTAGCCGCCCGCCTTGACGATCGTGCCGCCGAGCACGGGGCCGACGGCGGCGCCGATCATGGTCATGGCCGGTGTGGCCGCCACGGCGCGGCCGGTCGGGTCGAGCCTGGCGATGGCGCCGAAGGCGAAGGTGTGGCTGAAGATCATCACGCAAGGCAGCAGGATGGCGGCCACGGCATACGGCCCGAAGCCCAGGCTCTGGGTGATGACGAGCGCGATCAACACCTGCGCGGCCGGCGCGGCGAGCAGCACCTGCGGGGGCGCGAGCCGGCGTTGCAGCAGGGCCGCCAGCGGCGCGGGCAGCAGGGTCACGAAGCCCAGCGCGATGAGCATGGACGTGACGGCGGCCGTGCCGAAGCGTTCAGCGCCGATGCGCTCGACGAAGCTGAACAGCATGGCCTGCACCAGGGCCATGCAGGCCACGCCCGCCATCGCGCGCCACGCGGTCGCGCTGAGCGGTGCGCCCGACGGGCCGGTGTGCGAGGTGGCGCCGCCATGCGGCACGGGAAAGGCCAGGGCCGCCAGCAAGGCGGCCACGAGCATCACGCCCGCGAACACCCGGAACATGGCCGCGCCGCCCACGGCCGCCACCAGCGCCGGCAGGCCGCCGAGCATGGGGATGGCGAACACGCCCAGCGCGAGCCCCGCCATCGCGAACAGCCGGTGCGGGTTGGCGCTGCGGCCGATGGTGCCGTGCGTGAATGACAGCCCGCAACCCGTGGCCAGGCCCGCCAGGGCGTGCAGCACCGCCATGGGTGCGAGCCCCTCCACGAGCGTGACACCGAAGAAGCTCAGCGCGGCCAGGCCGTAGCCCACGGCCGCCATCGGCCGGCCCGCCATGCGATGAAAGCGCGGTGCGAAGAACAGGCTGGCTGCCACGGCCCCGGCCAGGAAGAGCGTGACCAGGGCGCCCGCCTGCTGGGGATCGAAGCGGTAGGCGGAGATCAGCGTGCCCACCCAGACGGGCAGGGTCACGAGGTCGATCATGCCGGCGCAGTGCGCCGCCATCAGCACGGCGCGCCCGGGGGCGCTGTCGGTCTTGGTCATGGTGTCTCCGGGTGGGGCTGGTTCAGGCCAGCGCGTTGTCGATGAGGTGGCGGATGTCGATGTCGTCCGTGAAGCCCAGGGCGCGGGCCCGGGGCGTGTGCAGGGGCGGCATGCGGGCGAAGGTGTTCTCGATCCCGGCATCGGGCTGGTGCCGCAGCAGCGTGTGGTGCTGCCCGGGTGCGGCGGCTTCTGCCACGTCCTGCACCGAAGCCAGGAGCACGGGCAGCTGCACCACGCGGGTCGCGGGCAGGCGCGAGGCCGGCACGGTGGCGGCGTGCAGCAGGTTGCCCACGCAGCGGGCGCGCGACATCCACCAGCACCGCCCCTGCGCGGAGACGGGGCAGGTGTAGGGCTTCCCGGCACGCAGCGCGCGGATGAGGTCGCTCATGAACGCCGAACCGTGGCCCGCGGAGGTGCCCGGCCGCGCCACGATGCCGGGCAGGCGCAGCGACACGCCGTCGACGAGCCCGCGGCGGCACAGGTCGGCCAGGTGGACCTCGGCCATGAGCTTGTGCGCGCCGTAGCTCGACTGCGGCGCGGGTGCGGCCGTTTCGTCCAGCGTGGCCTGGGCGTCGAGTGCGCCGTAGACGGCCACGGAGCTGGCAAACACGAGCCGCGCCGGCTGGCTGCGCGCGGCCAGCGCGTCGAGGAGGTTCAGCGTGTCGTGCAGGTTGACCTGCTGCCCGAGTGCCGGCTCGCGGCTGGCCAGGCCGCCAGGGACGCTGGCGAGGTGGTAGACGACATCCAGCGGCGCGCTGCGCACGCTGTCGAGCACGGCGGGCTGGCCGAAGGGGCCCTCGACGAGCGTGACCCGCGCATCACGCCGCCAGGCCGCCGCCTGGGGGCCGAAGCCCTGGTCGACCAGGCTCACGCGGGTGGTCGTGTCGAGCGCGAGCAGGCGCTGCACCAGGGCTTCGCCGACATAGCCTGCGGCGCCTGTGATGAGGATGTGCATGGGGGCCTCTCACCGGGCTGCGACGGCGGCGGCGAGTGCGGCGTCGTAGCGCCCGTCCACCAGCACGAAGAGCATCCGGCAGGGGCGCCCGGAGCGGTTGGCCCAGGCGTGGTTGGTGCCGCGCTGCACGACGACGCTGCCCGGGCCGAGTTGCACGTCTTCGTTGTCCAGCACGAGGGTCAGCTCGCCGTCGATGACGACCCCGTAGTCCACGGTTTCGGTCCGGTGCATCAGCGGGTGGGGCGAGTCCTCGCGCACCGTGCTGAGCCTGGCGTCCCCGGCCTGCGTGAAGGCTTGGGCCATGCGCTCGTGGCCGTGCGCGAGGAACTCCGGCGTGTCGGGGGGGATGTCGACGAACCGGATGCGCGTGCCGTGCGGCGGGGGCGCCAGCTGCAAGGGGCCGATGGTCGGGTCTGCCTCCTGGGCGCCGATGGGGGCCGGGGTGGCGCCGGTGGCCCACACCTCGTGGAAGACCGTGCCGGGGATGGCCTGGATCTCCACCACGCTGGGCAGGGGGCCGGCCGAGGCCACGTGGGCACGGCCGAGTTCGTCATGGCCGGTCACGACGCGGTGGATCTGGGGCAATGCCATCGCTCGCTCCCTCAGATGGGCTGCGCCAGCGCGATCATCGACTCGCGCATGATGCGGGCGTGCTCGGCCTTGTCGCCGCCGGTGGCCTCGATCTCACCCAGGCGGGCGGAGTTCTGGACCACCATCCGGCAGCGCTCCCAGCGCCGTTGCTGGAAGGCCTGCAAGGCGCCGTCGACCGTCGTGGCGCGGCCCAGCTCCTCGGCCAGCACGATGCCGTCCTCGATGCCGATGCACGCGCCCGAGGCGAGGTGCGGCGTGGTGGCGTGCACCGTGTCGCCGATGAGCACGACGCGGCCGCGGTACCAGGGCTGCGGCACGAGCAGGCCTTCGAGCGGCCGGTAGATGATCAGCGAGTCGGGGCCGAGGGCGTCGCGCGCGCGCTGCATCAGCGGGGCGGAGAAGGGCTCGAGCAGGGCCTTGAGCGCGGGCACGAAGCGCTCGGGCGCCACCCGTTCGTTGACGGGGCGGTCCTCGGTGACGAAGAGGTACATCTCCGTGCGGGACACCGGGTTCACGCCGGTCTTGACCTTGGGGCCGACCCACATCATGGTGTTCTTGACCTCTTCGGGCCGCGGCAGCACGGCACGCCAGACGCCCTGGCCGCTGTAGCGCGGGGCGGGCGCGTCGGGGAAGACGGCCTTGCGCACGGCCGAGTAGAGGCCGTCGGCACCGACGACGAGGTCGTAGCGGCCCTGCGTGCCGTCGGTGAAGGCGACGTCCACGCCGTCGCCCGAGGGTTCGATGTGGGTGAAGCTGCAACCCAGGCGGACGCGGGCGCCGCTGGCGCGCACGGCATCGGCGAGCAGGGCGGCCAGCACCGGGCGCATGATGGCGCCGCCGCCGGGAACGTCCGGCCCGGCGACGCGGGGCGTGGGCAGCTCGGCAATCAGTTGCCCATGCGGTGCGAAGACCTGCGCACCATCGTGCGCACTGCCCACTTCCAGGAACCTCGGCAGCACGCCCAAGGTGCGCAGCGCACGCAAGGTCGCGCCGCCGATGCTGATGCCGGCGCCGTACGAGCGCCAGCCCGGGTCGATCTCGACAAGGTCGACCTCCAGGCCTTGGGCGGCGCATTGGATGGCTGCGGCCATGCCGGAAAAGCCGCCGCCGATGATGAGGATCTTGCGCACGGGGGATGTCATGGGTTTGTCTCCTGCAGGGATGAGAGGGCGGCGGTGAGCTCGCCTTGTGAGTTCAGTTCAAGCGGCACGGCCGTGAGGGACTGGCCCAGGCAGGGGCCCAGCACACAGACCCCGGTGGCGAGGTCGAAGCGCGCGCCGTGGGCTGCGCAGACGATGGCCTCGCCGGCCGCGTCGAGGTAGTGGTCCTTGCGCCAGGGCAGGGGGGTGTCGCCGTAGTGCGGGCAACGGTTCAGGTAGGCGCGCAGCAGGTCGGGCTTGCGGACGATGAACACGGTGTCCGTGCCCTGCCCCAGGGGGTCGAAGCCCCGCGCGCCCTGCGCTGGCAGGCTGTCCAGGCGGCACAGCAGCACGGCGGTATCCATGGCTCAGCCCTTGGCCGGGGGGCCGCCCGGCGCCCACTTCTCGCGGTGCTGGAACAGGAAGAGCTGCGATGCATCCGCGCCCATCGGGGCTTCGCGTGCGATCCAGGCGTCGTCGTGCAGGTCCATGTCGGCGTCGTACTCCACATGGCAGCCCAGCGGGCTGTTGAAGTACCAGAACCAGTTCGAGCCGAAGCGGTGGCGACCCGGGCCCCAGAAGCTCTGGTAGCCCTTGTCGACGAAGCGCGTGCCGGCCTGCATCACGGCCGTGGGGCCGCTCATGTGGAAGGTGAAATGCTCGCAACCCTTCAGGAAGGGCGGCGTCTGGATCATGAAGAGGGTGTGGTGGTCCAGCGTGCCGGCGGGGCGCAGGAAGGGGCCCACGCCGCTGAAGCGGTCGGTGCAGACGAAGCCGAGCCGCTGCACGTAGAAGGCCTCGGCCTTGGCGGCTTCCGGCACGAAGTACACGACGTGGGAGAGCGTGCGCGGGCGGCAGTCGGCATCGTCGCTGACGGCCAGCACATTGGGTGGGCGCTGCGGCGCGGTGCCCGGGGCGTTGATCGCTTCTGCCGGCAGGGCCAGCGGGCGGCGCACGCTGAGCTGGAAGCCCAGCACGAAGCCCATGTCGTCCACCGACTCGAGCGAGCCGTCCGCAAACACCTTGACGGCGCGGTCGCGGCCCAGTTCCTCGGCGATGGCGCGCAGCGTGGCGGCGTCGGCCACGCCGTAGATGGTCTTGCGCAGCATGCTCGCGGTGCCAAGGCCCGGCGGGAGGTCGGCGTCGTCCTTGTGGCGCAGGATGATGGCCGTGCCGTCCACCGCCTCGAAGCGGCCATCTCCCGCATCCGCCAGGCCGTAGTCGAGGAGGTATTGGCGGCAGGCTTGCAGGTCGTCGACGCCGAAGACGAGGGCGTCAGGTCCGATGATGTTCATGGGGTTCCTTGGGTTCAGATGCTGGAGCGGGCGGCGACGCGGCCGCCGAGGACTTCTGCCACCCAGTCCGCGATGTACTGGCCGGCATTGATGCTGTTGTCGAAGCTGGCGTGCTGCACGCCGCCCTCGCGGTCCGTGAAGACCTTGAGTTCGCGCCTGGGGCTGTTGACGAGCTGCTCATAGGTGCGCTCGGCCCACTTCAGCGGGATCTGCGAGTCCTTGGCGCCGTGCGTGACGAGGAAGGGCACCTTGATGCGGTCCAGCACGCCGTCCAGGTGCACGTTCTCGGCGATGCGCATGAAGTCCGGGATGTCCTTGGCGCCCCAGACCCAGCACACGTGGGCCCAGTAGTGCGGCACGGGGAAGTCGCCTTCCTTCTCCAGCCGGCGCTTCTGCACGTCGCGCCAGTCGTGGTTGGCGCCCCAGCAGACACCCGCGGCGAAGCGCGGCTCGAAGGCCACCGCACGCGGGCAGTAGTAGCCGCCCAGCGAGACGCCCTCGCAGCCGATGCGGCGCGCATCCACCTCGGGATGCTGCTCCAGCCAGTCCACGACGCGGCTGGCCCAGTGCTCGGCGTCGTAGCGGGCCGTGAGGCCCAGCAGGCGCAGGGCCTCGCCGGTGCCGGGCTGGTCGACGATGAGGGAGGACACGCCGCGCTTGGCCAGCCAGGCCGGCAGGCCGACGAGGTACTTCATCTCCTTGGTCGAGTCCAGGCCGTTGACCTGCACGAGCAGTGGCGCGCGCTCGCCGGCTGCGAGGCCTTCGGCAGGCACGTACAGGGCCGAGAGGTGCCGGCCTTCGTAGGGGATCTCCACGCGCTGGACCCGGTCGCCGAGCAGCTGCGAGCCCTTCAGGAACAGCGCCAGTTCGCGGCGGTACAGCTCCAGCCGGCCGGGTGCATCGTGGGCCTGCAGCCGCTCGGCCGTGATGAGGTAGTTGGCGGCGCGGCGCAGCTTCTCGCCCGCCGACAGCAACCGGCCGCGGGCCTCGTCCTCGCTGGCGAGTTCGCACAGCTGGTCGGCCATGCGCACCCAGCTCTCGCGAAAGGCGCGGGTCCCTGCGGCGTCGGGCGCCTTGGCCGCCTCCTGCAGCGGCCCGCACATGGCCTCGATCTCGCCGATGCGGGCGCCCATCTCGATGGCGAGGTTGACCGAGAGGTTCCAGACGTAGTTGGTGGGGAAGTACTTGAACATGGGTGTGGTTGAGGTTGCGGGGAGCGGGGGCTCAGTGGCGGGCTTGCAGGGCGCCGAAGAAGGCGGCGGAGTCCTCGGCCGAGCGGGGCTGCCGTTTCAGCAGGAAGTGGGCGAGTGCGGGCAGCAGCACGAGTGCGCCGACCATGTTCCAGAGGAACATGAAGGCCAGCAGCAGGCCCATGTCGGCCTGGAACTTGATGGGGCTGGCGACCCAGGTGACGACGCCGATGGCCAGCGTGACGCCGGTCAGCATGACGACCTTGCCGGTGAAGAGCAGCGCGCGGTAGTAGCTCTCGGACAGGCTCTTGCCTTCGCGCAGCTGCGCGAGCGTGACGCTGAGGATGTAGAGCGCGTAGTCCACGCCGATGCCCACGCCCAGCGCGATGACCGGCAGCGTGGCCACCTTCACGCCCATGCCGAGCGCCACCATCAGGGCTTCGGCGAGGAAGGACGTCACCACCAGCGGCAGCACGGCCACGACGACGGCACGCCAGCTGCGGAAGGTGATGAAGCAAAGCAGCACCACGGCGCCGTAGACGAGCAGCAGCATGAGGCGCCAGGCCTCCTTCACGGCGATGTTGGTGGCGGCCTCGATGCCGGCGCTGCCGGCGGCGAGCAGGAACTGCACGTCGGCCGTGTTGTTGGCCTGTGCGAACGCCTCCACCTCGGCCACGACGCGCTGCAGGGTCTGGGCCTTGTGGTCGCTCAGCGTCGCGAAGACCGTCAGCAGGTTGCAGGCATCGTTGTACAGGCCGCGCGGCGCACCGGCGGTCACGGTGTTGAGCATGTCCTGGTTCGGCAGGAACTCGTACCAGCGCGGGTTGCCCTCGTTCAGGCCGGTGAGCATGCGCCGGTTCAGCAGGGCCAGGGTGCTGGTGGTCTCGACGCCTTCGGTCTGGCGCAGCTGCCACTCCAGGGCGTCCACCTTGTTCAGGGTCTCGTAGGCGGAGCACTTGCCGTCGGGGGTCTTGACCATCACGGCCAGCACGTCGCTGTTGGCGCCGTAGGCCTGGGCCATGAAGGCCACGTCGCGGTTGTAGCGGCTGTCGGCGCGCAGCTCGGGCGCGCCGGGGTCCATGTCGCCGATCTGCAGCTTGAAGCTGACCAGCAGGCCGGCAGCGCCCATCAGCAGGCCGGCGGCGACGGTGGCCGCCGCCCAGCGGCGCTGGGTGAATCGGTCCAGGAAGCGCCACAGCGGATGGCGGGCCGCACCGCTGGCATCGGCCTGTTCGTCGCGCAGGCTGCGCCGGGCTGCCGTGGCGCTCACGCCGGTATAGCTCAGCAGCACCGGCAGCAGGATCAGGTTGGTGAAGATCAGCACGCCGACGCCGATGGACGCGGCGATCGCCAGCTCGCGGATGACCTGGATGTCGATGACCAGCAGCACGCCGAAGCCCACCGCATCGGCCAGCAGGGCCGTGAGGCCCGCCAGGAACAGGCGCCGGAAGGTGAAGCGCGCCGCCACCAGCGTGGGCACGCCGCGGCCCACGTCCTGCATGATGCCGTTCATCTTCTGCGCCCCGTGGCTCATGCCGATGGCGAAGACGAGGAAGGGCACCAGGATGGAGTAGGGGTCCAGCGAGTAGCCCAGCAGCGGCAGCAGGCCGAGCTGCCACACCACGGCCACCAGTGAGGCCAGCACCACGAGGCTGGTGCTGCGAACGCACCGGGTGTAGGCATAGACCATGGCGGTGGCGATCGCCACGGCCACCGCGAAGAAGCCGAGCACGGCCTGCACGCCGTCGATGAGGTCGCCCATGATCTTGGCGAAGCCGGTGATGTGCAGGGTGACGCCCAGGGCCTGGTATTTGGTGCGCAGCGCTTCCAGCTGGTCAGAGAGATGGCCGTACTGGATCGGGTGGCCCTCGGCGTCCTGCGCGAGCAGCGGCACGAAGAGCACGGTGGACTTCGCGTCACGCGCGACCAGCTGGCCGATCTCCCCGGAGCGGGCCACGTTGGCCTGCAGCTGCTGCAGCTTGGCGGCGCTGCCGTCGTAGCCGTCGGGGATGACGGGGCCGCCTTCCAGGCCGTCCTCGGTCACGCCGACCCAGCGGGTGTTGGGCGTCCACAGCGACTTCATGCGGGCGCGGTCCACGCCGGGCAGCAGGAAGACCTCGTCGGAGAGCTGGCGCAGCGTCTCCAGGTACCTGGCGTCGTACACCGTGCCCTGGGGCGCGGCCACGGCGATGCGCAGCGTGTTGCCCAGGCCGCTCAGGTCTGCCTGGTGCCGCAGGAAGTTCTGGATGTAGGGGTGGCTGGCCGGGATGGTCTTGTCGAAGCTGGCATTGAGCTGCAGGCGCGTGGTCTGCCAGCCCAGCAGCACGGTCACGAGCATGCACAGCAGCAGCACGACCCAGCGGTGGTTGAAGAGCGCGCGCTCGATCAGCGACCCGGACCTCGGGTCGAAGGTGGCCGCGGTGCCGGCCGTGGAGGAGGGAGATGCGAAGCTCACGGGGAGGGTTCCAGGTCAGGCGCTCAACGGGGCGACGGTGCGTCTTGGGCCGGGTTGAGCACGTTCAGGCCGGCCAGGCCCAGCGCCAGCAACCGACCGTCGGGCAAGGGCAGCAGGCTGGCGGGCATGGCCAGGGGCTGGGTGGGCAGGGGCTGCAGGCGGTCGCCGTTCAGGCGCAGCAGCGCACCGGACTGGCTGGCCAGCAGCAGGCTGCCGCCGGGCCAGGGGCTCATCGCCGTCACCGTGGCGGGCACCGGGTTGGCCACGGGCGTCCAGTTGTCGCCCAGGTCGTGGCTGCGCCACACCTGCCCGCGCAAGCCGGCGAGCACGAGGCCGCCGTCCGCCTGCAGTTCGGCGGCGAACCAGCTGCCCTTGTAGGGCGAGGCCAGCGCGCGGAAGGTCTGGCCGTCGTCATCGCTGCGCGCGAGCAGGCCTTGCTCACCGGCCAGCAGCAAGGTGCCGCCCTGGCGCCGTGCGACGTACCAGTGCAGCCCGCGGGGGTTGGGCAGGCGGGACATCCAGGGCTGCCAGGTCTGGCCGCCGTCAGCGCTGTAGATGGCCAGCCCGAAGGCACCGACGGCGAGCAGCCGCCGGGCGTCCAGGGGCAGCACGTCCAGCAGAGGCTTGTCCGGGCCGTCGGCCACGAGCCGCTCGGCCTCCTGCAGCGCGCCAGCGGCGGCGCCGGGAGCCTTGGCGGCCTCGAGTGCCAGCGCCGCCAGGCGGCGGCCGTCCAGCCGCAGCTGCCAGCTGGCGCCAGCATCCTGCGTCGTCAGGACCGTGCCGCCGTGGCCCACGGCCACGCCCTGCGTCGGCGTGACGAAGCGGACGGTGGTCAGGGTCACGCTCACCGGGCAGGGGGCTTGCCGCCAGCTGCGGCCGGCGTCGTCGCTGAGCAGGACGATGCCGCGCTCCCCCACGGCCACGACTCGCGGCCCGGCCAGTGCGGCCGACAGCAGCGCGGCACGCTCCGGTGCCCTCACCTGCAGGGCCGGGCGCTGCAGCGCGTCCCCCGCCGGCATGGCCTGCACCGTGCCGGCCAGGCCCAGCAGCAGGCCGGCGGCAGCGCTCAGGTGCTTGCCGAGGGGTTTCATCGCACGCCCTCACCGGCCATGGCGTCAGGCGTGAAGAAGCTGTCGCTGCGACGCGGCACCGTGCGGTAGTGGACAGGGCGCTCGTTGACGACGCCACTGGCGTACCAGGCGCCAGAGATCAGGTCGTTGAAGCCCCACTGCTGCTGCGGCGTCGTGGCAGGCAGGTCGGGCATGACGACGGGGTGCGACCAGATCGTCTTCCAGAGCTGGCCTTTGGCGTCCCAGCGGTCACCGAGCACGGCCACCCAGGTGTCTTCGTCGACGTAGTAGCGGCTCTTGGGTGCCTGGTGGCGCTGGCCCGACTTGAGCGTGGCCTCGACGACCCAGACCCGGTGCAGCTCCCAGCGCACGTGGTCGGGGTTCAGGTGGTTGGCCAGCAGCACGTCGCTGTCCTTGGCCGGCGTGTGCAGGCGATTGCTGTTGTAGGGGATCAGCATTTCCTGCTTGCCGACGATCTTCCAGTCGAAGCGGTCGTTGCGGCCGCCGAACACGTCGATCTCGTCGAAGCTGGCCACGCCCGCCGTGGCCGGCGTGGGCGTGTCGCAGCAGGCGTTGGGCAGCTTGCGCACGCGGCGCTGGCCCGTCAGGTAGACCCAGGTGTTGCTCTTGTCCGGGTCCATGTTCAGGCGCCCGGTGATGGCCTCGCCCGCGCGCACCGGCGGGCCGCTGTTGACCAGGCGGATGAGCCAGTAGTCGCCGCTGAACTTGTCCTGCTGGCCCGGCGCGTAGTAGGGCATCTGCCACTCGCCCGTGCCCTCGACCGACAGCACGCGCTGGCCGGTGGCGGTGCCCAGGTAGCCGCGGAAGTCGTTCTGCCAGGCCTCGCCGCGCCAGTGCAGCTCGTGGTTGGCCATCACCTCCTGGCCCGTCTTCGGGATGGGGAAGGGAATGCCGCCGTAGGCGCCCTTGACGATGTCGGCTTCGATCTTGGCGCTGGTGGCGTTGCGCAGGGTGTTGTCGTACACCCACTGCGGCGCGGCGGCGGTGCGGTGGGTCTTGTAGACATCCACGCGGAAGGACTGCGGGTACTTCTTGAGCAGTGCCTGGGTGCCCTCGGTGAGCTTGCCCGCGTGCTGGGCCATGTTGCCGGCCGTGATGCTGTAGAGCGGCTTCTCGTCGGCAAAGGGGTCGCCGCGGCGGCCACCGTTCTTGAAGCCGGGCACCGGCGTGGTGTAGCCCCCGGTCCAGGCCGGGATCGTGCCGTCGGCGTTGCCGGCGCGCTCGGCGCCCAGCGGCGTGAGGGTGGTCTTGAGCTTGGCGGCCTCGTCGGCGCTCACGGCGGCGTTCGCGGGCTGGAGGGCCAGGCTGGCCGTGGCGGCCAGCACGGCAGTGGTCAAGGCCAGGCTGCGGTTGATGATTGCCATGGGGTGTCTCCGGAGATCAGAAGGTGTTGCGCAGCGAGAAGGACAGGAACTGCCGGTCCTTCAGCGCCTGCTTGAACTGGGCGTTGTTGGCGTTGTCCAGCGTCGGCCCGACCGGGCCCAGGTAGCGGACGAGGTTGAGGTTGACGTTCCACGAGCCGAGGTACACCGCCCCCAGCCCGAGGCTGACGTCGCCGCCCTTGTCCACGCCGAAGGCCGGCCCGACAGCCGACGACTTGCCCCAGGCGTAGCCCAGGCCGACGCTCGGGCTGAGGTCCAGACCCGGCAGCACCTGGCGGTAGCTGGGCGTGTAGACCATGCGCAAGGCGGTCGCCTTCTTGTCGGCGTTGGGGTTCAGCATCTCTGCGTTGCGGGTGACCTTGACGCGTTCGTTCCAGGCCACCTCGCCGACAAAGCTCGCCTCCTGCGAGATGAAGCTGGGCCCGAGGCTCGCGATCCACGACAGCTGCAGGTGGGCGGTCTCACCCACGGCATAGCCCGGGTTGTCGTTGTTGTCGAGGGTCATGCCCACGCCGATGGCCGGGATGCGCGACTGCCCCGAGCTCGCCAGCGGCGCGTTCTGGCGGTAGGACGCTTCGCCCGCGAGACCCCATTCGCCCAGCGTCTTCGCGAAGCTCACGCCATAGGCCCGGATGCCCTCGGCATACACCCAGCGAAAGCTGCTGGCCGTGAGGGCCGGCGGGCGGCCGTTGAGCGTGTTCCAGATGTTGCTCGGGCCGGTGGCGTGGTAGCGGATGGCGTAGAAGCCGAGATCCGTGTCGATGGCATCGACACGCCAGCGCACCTGCACGCCGCCTTGCCCGCCGTTGCGCGCCTCCAGGTCCGCCTCGCGCACGAACACGCCCGTGGGCCCGGCATTGATGCGCTCGGCACCCGGGCCCAGCGTGTCGCTGCCGGACAGATAGGCACCGGCCGGCATCAGGCGGGTCTTCTGCCACTCGTAGGCCACGTAGAAGCCCAGGCTGACCTCCGGGCTGAGCTGCACCTGCCCCGACAGCTTGCCGGTGGGGCGCGCCACTTCCTTGAAGGTGGCGTTGGGCACGGACTGCAGCTTGATCAGGTCCAGCGGGGCCATGCCGCCGGCAATGCCGTTGGCACCGAAGAACAGGCTCTCGCCCCACAGCAGGCTGTGGCGACCCAGGCGCACGGTGACCGGGCGGTCGCCCAGCTCGAAACGACCGAACACGAAGGCGTCCAGCACTTCAGCCTTGCGGCCCATCAGCGTGCGGGTGTCGGGTGCGAACTCGTTGGCGGGCGTGCGGTTGCTGGAGCGGCCGGCGTTGTCGTTGCTGCGGTTGTAGACCGTGTCGTACCAGGCCGCGCCGCTCAGTCGTGCCCCCCAGGAGCCGTAGCTCGCGTCGAGCTCGGTCAGCAGGTCCAGGCGGTTGGACACCAGGCCGCGGTCGAAGTTGTTGTCGCCGTCGTCCTGGTTGGTGTTGTTCGGGCCGACGACGCCCGTGGGGCCGAACACCGTGCTCGACAGCTCGGGCATGCGCTTGCTCAGCCGCACTGCGGCGCTGTACTTGACGGTGGTGTCCCAGCGCAGCTTCAGGTCGGGGTTGCCGGTGTCGACCTCGAAGGCCTGTGCGCTGGTGGCGCCCAGCGCGGCCAGCAGCAGGCAGCGGCGGGCCGTGTGGTCGAGTGAGGCGCCCCGGGGGCGCCTGGTGCGGGTCATGGGCATCGTTGTCTCCTTGTTTTTTGTGGCGTGAGGTGAGGGTGAAACGGCGGCTAGGCGGGCTCCGCGACGAGGCTGGACAGCCGGTGGAACAGGTCGTGCAGGTCGGTGGCCTCGTTGGGCGACACCTGCGAGCGGGCTGCGTCGGTCACGATGTCGTAGACCTGGCTGGCGCGGGCATGGCGCCGCTCGGTGAAGCGCTGCGCCAGCGCGGTGGGCGCCAGGCCCTGTGCCAGCAACGCCTTCAGCACGACGGCGTCTTCCAAGGCTTGCGCTGCCGATTGCCCGAAATGCGGCGGCAAGGCATGCGCGCACTCGCCCACGCAGACCAGTGCGCCCCGATGCCAGGGCGCCGGCAGCAACCCCGCCAGCAGCGGGCGCTCGACGCGGGGGGTGGCGGGGGTCAGGTGTGCAAGCAGGGGCTGCAGCACCGGTGGCATGGCGCGGGCGTCCTCGCCACGGGTGAGCGCGATGCCGACCGCCGACGGGCCGATCGGCACGACAAAGGCCCGCTGGCCGCCGGAGTCCAGCACCAGCATTGCGTGGTCCAGGCCGGGTGGGCGTGGCAGCTGCGCGTAGGTCCAGTCCGGGCCGAGGCAGCTGGGTGCGGGGCTGCAGCCCAGGGCCGCCAGGCGCAACGGCGAGCGCGCCCCCGTGGCCAGCAGGATGAGGTCGGGCACGCGCTCTCGCCCACCGCTCAGCCCCAGCACGGCCTTGCCCTGGCGCCAGACGAGCGTCTCGACGCGGGTCTGCATCTGCAGGGCCACGCCCCGCTCCTGCGCGGCCCGGGCGAGGATGTGGGTCAGGTCTGCATGGGCCATGCCCAGCGCCTCGGGGTAGCCAGCCGGCGCCAGGCGAGGGGTGGGCAACTCGAAGCAGGTGCGCCCCGAGCCATCCAGCACCCGGATACCCCGGTACGGGAAGCCGGCCCGCACGCACTCCTGCGCCACGCCCAGCGTGACGAGGTCGCGCAGCAGGTTGGGCACGACATTGACGTGGGTGGGGTGCGCGCTCAGGGTCGGGCGCTCATCCAGCACCTCGACCCGGGCACCCTGCGCAGACGCCGCCACCGCGCAGGCCAGGCCGGCCAGTCCCGCCCCGATCACGCACACCTGCAACGTGAAGCCGGGCTTCATGGCTGCACCGTCCGCTGGGCGGAATGTGGAAGGGGCAAGGCAGGCGCCTGGCGCGAGGCCATTCGTTGTCTCCGTGTTGTCTTTTTGATCGGTACTTCAGGTTACGAACCGGTCACGCATTAGGAAAATGGTTTGAGTCAATCCTTCAAATCCACCGCGTGAATAGATCAAGGGTTGACCCGCAGTCACCCCGCCCGGCCCATGGGCGTCCCCGGCAGGCTTGGGTTTTGGAGCGCATGCGAAGGCCCAATCCATTGCAAAAATGGGCTTCACGCGGCTCTCGAATCGACGCGGCGAATACATTCAGGGTTAACGCCAGACCCCATGCACTTCAACAAGCTGGACCTGAACCTGCTCGTCGCGCTGGACGCGCTGCTGACCGAGCTCAGCATCAGCCGCGCGGCTGAACGCTTGCACATGAGCCAGCCCGCCATGAGCAATGCGCTGGCGCGGCTGCGCAGCTATTTCGACGACCCCTTGCTCGTGCAGGTGGGGCGCCGCATGGAGGCCACGCCGCGTGCCGAGGCCCTGCGCGACGCCGTGCGTGACGTGCTGGTGCGCGTGGACGCCACCATCACCGCCCAGCCGCGGTTCGACCCGGCGCAGTCCGACCGCGAGTTCAACCTGCTCGTCTCTGACTTCACGCTCAGCGTGATCGGCACGCAGCTCCTGTCGCTCGCGGCCCGCCAGTCGGCCACCGTGCGGTTTCGCTTCCATTCCCAGGTCGACAACCCGCAGCGGGCCCTGGAGCGCGGCGAGGTCGACATGCTGGTGATTCCGTCGGGCTATTGCTCGCCGGACCACCCCACCGACACGCTGTTCGAGGAGTCATTCAGCTGCATCGTCTGGCGCGAGAGCCGCCTGGCCCGGCAGGGTCACCTGAGCTTTGACGAGTACACGGCGGCCGGCCACGTCGTGATGCAACCGCCTGGCGGCGTGACCTTCGAGAGCTGGTTCATGCAGCGCTACGGGGTCTCGCGGCGCGTCGAGGTCACGAGCTTCAGCTTTGCCACGGCGCCCTCGCTGGTGGTGGGCACGCAGCGCATTGCGACCGTCCACACCCGGCTCGCGCGGCTGGCCGCCACCTACCTGCCCCTGACCCTGCTGGAGCCGCCCATGCCGATGCCGCGCATGCAGCAGGCCATCCAGTGGCACAAGTACCGCACCCAGGACCCCGGGCTGGTGTGGCTGCGGCAGCTCCTGCACGATGCCGCGGCGGCCATGGACAGCGCTTGGGCGTCATCGGAGCCGCCAGCGCCGTGATGTCGAGGGCGCGCAGCGTCGTTGCGAACCGGGGCAGGTGAGGCCTGCGCCCGAGCAGTCGTGGGCATTGCTGCAGAACCGCCGCATCCGCATCGACCGCGCCGACGTGCCGGAGGGGTTTGAGGAGTGGGACGTGTTCGTCGTGCAGACGCCGTTCGAGTTCTCGGCGTGATGTTCGCCGTGGTCATCGCGCTCCAGCGCGAGAAGGTCAGGTGGCGCTCAAGCAAGGGCTTGCAGCTTGAGCAATGACTCAGGGCCTTGCGCGCCTCCGGGCCTGCGAGCCCGATCTCTTTGGGTGTCGGCCGCTCATACCTTGGCGAGGAAGGCTGCCGCATCGCCCCCTTCGCACTTCCAGTCAGCGAAGACCCCGACCAGATTGCACTCCACGCAGTGGCAGGCGATGTAGTACCAGCGCACGTCGTGCGTGCCCTCGTACACGGAGACGCCGGACATCAGCTCGAACACCTCGTTCTCGCACACGCACTCGTGCGTCTCGGGCGCGGCGTCTTCAACGTAGTCCGCACTGTCGCCCATCAGGTGTTCCTGCCCGCAGTCCGTGCAGGTGCGGATGGCCACCCCGGCCTCTTCATCGGTCTGCAGCGCGAAGGTGCGGCACCCGCACTCGCATTTGGACGCGGCGAACCGGACGGCCTCATGGCGATTCGCAATGCTGTAGCTGCGCAGCTCGGCTTGGGTGTCGCCAGACGTCGTCCCGTACCAGAACTCGCCTTTCTTCGTCAGCGCCATGGATGCGGTTCCATTGTTCAAGGTGGGCTTGCCGGCAGGGCTGACGGCCTCGCCCGATCGCGTGGATTTTGCCTGGAGGCCAAGAGAATCGTTGCGAAGGCTCGGGTTTGCGTGATCGCCTGGAGTCGAGCCGCGGTGGCGGCCGGCTGCTTCGCAGCGGGAGCGGTCCTACCTGAGGCTGGATTCGACTCCGGAATGCGGACGTTCAACTTGGAACTAATGCGCTGCAATAGGCAGTTATCTAGCCTGCGTGGACTGACTACAGGATCTGAGCTTGTAGCAATTGACGTTCAGTCCTGAGTGAACAGTGGGATGGCCACTGGCAATGGGCCTTCCGGGGGCACAGCAGTGTGATCGGCAATAGCCGTGAAGCCCGGTGGCAAGTGCTTGTACGTGGCCTTTGGCTTGGTGTCGTGACCGTGAATGGCTGCATCGAGATCGCGTACCGGAAGCCTAACGCACTGAGCATTGAAAATATTTCCCCCGTCTACAGAGTATCCAACGCGCTTGAACGCATCGTAGTATGGGCTGACGACCAGCGAGCCGCCGTAGAATCCGGTATTGCAGACCACCACGTTGCAGAAGACCGTTCTTGATAAAGAAACGGCCAATGACTCAAAGAGCTTTACGTCACGGTTGTAGGCTATGACAAACAAGTGGTGAATCCGGCCGCGATAGAGGAGCGCGCGCTCAATATCCATGAAATCGTAGCAAATACTGACCCCGATCCGCCCATAAGATCCTGCATCGAAGACATAGACGTTGGGATCGGCGTGGAACGCCCATGGCGGTATGTAATCTTTGAAGCCGGACGCCTCAGCCGGCGCGGGGTCCCGCTTGCCGAACCAAACTCTTGTGGCATAGCGTGAAGGTGTGCGCTTCCAAAAATTTCTAGGAACGAGGACGAGACCTTCATTTTTCGCAGATCTCATTCGATGGTCCAAACGGTAGTCAACCCCAACGATTGCTAGCGCATTCATGGAACAGACAAGCCGCTCGAAGTCATCCAGTCGCGTCCTTGGGAGTGCTAGCTCAGGGAGAAGAATGATGCGAGGCTGATCGTCGTGATCTGCCAATGCCCTTATTGCCCTGCGAATCTCATGCCATGCACGACCATCCTCGGCCGCCGAGATTTTTGGCTCACCACTAGAGGCATTCCACGCGGCCTTGTGATCCAAGGTCGTCTGAATTACACCAAGGGTTAGTGCTTCAACCAAAGCTGGCCTCTCAGAAATCATGCCGGCCCCAGTTCAAAGTAGCGCTTCCAATCAGCGTCGGTGAGGTGCATGAGATTTATAGGGGTAAGTTGCCGAGATTGTTGATTGAAGGTCGATATTTGATTTGCCTCAAGTTCGTTTTGAGCAATCGAGATGACGCGCGCCAAATCCGCTGCATCGATGAGGCTAACCGGATCATGCTCAGTGTCATCGTCGAAGTCAGGGCTCCATACTTTGTATAGTCCGGCGAATACATTCTCGGCCGCGCGAGGTTGGAGACACGCCTCAAGAATTCCAAGAGTTGCCGACGAATAGGTGATCTCGTCTCTCAGCAGCTGCGGGAGGTGTCTGAGCATGCTTTCATGTCCCAGCCCGTTCCATTGCGCCGGCAGTAGGAACGAGCGTGAAAGCAATGCAAAGAGGCACAGACCAAGACCACGAATTGGATTCTGCGCAGAGCCTATTTCGCTCACCACGAGCGGCGCATATCGTCTGTCATAGATTTGGCGTCGCCGAGGGACTTGTCGTAGAGCTCCAATTCCGGGCCCTCTCAGCTTCTGTTTCCACTCTTGCCAGGAGACCGCCGCCGCGTCGACGAGATGACTCGGCAGAGCGAAGTTGAGTGGGTGTGCACAATGGGAGTGCGTATCAGCGTCTTTGCGCGACGAGCGTTGGAGATAGTCTCGGTCCAACGTCTCGGCAGTAGACGACAGAAGCAACGCTGCTTGCCTGACGATCTCTAGGCAGGTCCATTCGCCGAGTCGCCATTCCTTTGTGACTCCGGGATCGCGGCTGTCCCAGATCTTTGCTGCCCAGACCGGCAGCGCTAGTAGTTTCCCCGCCTCCGTTCCTTCAAGCGATGTCCGAACGCGAGACGCTGCTGGCGAAAGAGCCGCTACTTGCTGGATGTCGGGGCGATCGAGGCGCCCCATCAAGGCATCAAACCACCAGCCTTCTTGATTCGCTTGAGTTGGCCTATTTGCTGACGCGATTCTCACTAGTGGTGCGATTGGTGCATCCGCGGGAAAGAACGTCCATAAATCATCGGATTCGGGCAGGCCATCGACGAGGGCTCCCAAGTGAATGATCAGATCAGACGCTCGACGAACGGGCTTGCGGAGGTCGAACTTGCACCCCCACCAGGCAAGCGCAACGCGCAGATCCGGGGGCACGTCACCGCTACTTAGCAGCGTGCGGCCTCGATCCACAAATGGTTGACTCAGCCGTTGACCCAAGAGTTGCAAGGAACCTGGCGACTGTTCCAACAATACAGTGGCGCAATACACACCGACGAAAAACTGATTCAGGCTTTTCTGTACAAACCAGCGGTCTGCTTCAGGCAGGCCTCGATTCGTAAGCCTCGCAATATCTCGCAGAAATCTCAGCGCGGCCGCTCTGCGCCATCCAGCAGCATTGGTGTCAACAAGCAACTGTGCAGCTCGCACTGTTTCTGCAGCGAGCACCGCGTAAGAGTTGCCGAGTATGTAATTGGCTGCCAGCCGATTTACTGGGTCCCGAGCATAGCGATCGATGTCATCAAAGAGAAGTTCCAGTCCCTTCGCGCCGAGGCGGCGCGCGATGGTTAGCGCATGGGTCCACAGACGGACGCGATCAGGCCGTTCGTACAGAACTTTTCTGACCAAGCCAAATACTCTGTCGGCAATGCTGGCAAGCCGGGCGTGAATCTGAGAGTCATTGATGCCAGTAAGACCAGCAATTGGGTCGAGCGAAGGGCCCCCACCATTGCCGCTTATTGCTTGATTCCCGGTCGTTCGGCTTTGCCCGCGCCCGCCATCTCGAATCTCGAGTGTTTCCGGTGCGGCGAGTCTTGCTTCGGCGACGCGAGCAAGACGCGTTGCCGCGAATGCCAGACGTGTTCGCGCGGGCATCTCCGCCTCAGGAACATCCACGAGCAATAGATGCTCCAACTGCTGCGAGAGGATTGAGAGTTCGTTGCCTTCGAGCGCCGTGAAATCAGTTCTGCCGATTGCCGAAACCAGAGCAATCGTCTTCGTCATCAATGGAGTTGGAAACTCAGGGTCGAGGCGGCACTCTTCTTGGGCTCGATTCCACGGGTCTGACCCGGCGGCGCGCTTGCTGGTGTCACTCGTTCCCAGTAGTTCCCCTAGGGCTTTCGGCTCGGTCTTTGCGGGGTTAATGCTTGCGCCGGAGCCGAGCCTATGGATCACGTCCTTGTAGTAATCGAGCCACTTCACCAGCTCCTCAAACGTCTTGGCCAAGATCACATGGTCGTCGACATAGCGGAAGTGCGCGACACGTCCGCGAGGGAGCGTTCGCGCTACTTCTTGGTCGACCGGTAGGAGTGCCGCATTTGCGAGAAACCCTGAGACCATGAGCCCAGTAGGAATTCTGCGAAATGTTTTCCGAGACGCATCAAGTTCAATGTGCTTCAGTTCTGCATCCGTCCAACCCTCAAGATCCAATGGAAGCTGTGTCAACGTCTTTAGCAGTCGTTGAACTTCTGGGCGCAGGTCGGGCGGAACAGACTGGGAGATTGCGTCAACGCATGCTGTCAGGGGAATGGACGGATAGAACTTCTCAAGATCGACAGATGCCCAATAGATGCCATCCTTGTTGGAGTCAGTTGGCAATCTAGTCCAATAGTCAGCAAGGACAAATGGACATCGATCGGCGCGCTGCATGCGGTGCTGAAGTTCAAGTTCTTCACGCTCATCGTCATCAAGGTTGTCCGCCTTGGAATGACCGTGCGCCGCTGCTGAAACCCCCAGGGCGATATGACGCCTAAATAGCGGCCAGGCCTGCTGAAACGGCCGATAGATTCGGCCAGAGGAGTGCCTGTATGGCCCGATCTTCCGTATCTTTTTGCCGTGGTGACCTTCTTCAATCCATGCCGACCGGAAGAGTCTGTTGCCATAGCTCCAAACGGGCATCTGTGCGTCGACGTAGGGCCCTAGGACGTTGACGACTGCAGTCCAGGCTATTTGATCTCTGACGGTGAAGTGAAAATACTGTCGAACCCTAGGATTCCCATCCCCATCAGGATTTTTTGGAAAAGCCATAGGCCGAATTGGTGACATCCGGAATCTTCCGGAGCGTAGATCGTCACCTAGACGCTGGAGTTCGCGGCCCAAGTGAACTTCGAAATCGGCAAGATCTGCCTCATCGATCCAGATATCGCCGGGTATAGACGCTCGCTTCACCTTCTCCCATGCCCAGCGCATGTTCAACTGGTCACATACCTGACTTAGAAAGCTACGCATTCATTCCTCGCGCAATCACGTCGCTGGCGTCCATGCCTTCAGGTGGAACTACAAACCGAATGCTCTTGCTTCTGGCCCGGAACTCATTTGCAAGGCACTTCCTGAATTTCTCGCCCGCAGCATCGCCATCGGGAACACCCACTAGATCAAACGGGAGCAGTTCCTCAACCCATTCGGAACGAAACGATGTGGCACCTAAAATTGCAACTGCGGCGAGCCCAGATCCTTCCATGGCAATTGCGTCTGGCACGCCTTCGCAAATGTGAAGAAGACTTCCTGGCCGCAACTGGCTAAGCCGTTGATTGTTGAACATTGGCTTGGGGATACCAGCTGGACCGAAGAATTTCCTACTGCTCTGGAGGCATCGAACCTGTAAGTACTGCGTGGTCGCATCGAATTTGAAGGGGAAAATTAGGGCGTAGCCAGACCAGCTTAGTGCCCGTCGGCTCCCAGATAGCCCTGCGCTACGGATTCGCTCTGCACCCCAATGCCTTTCTAGTTCTCGATACGCCCTCGCCGGGTCTACGAGTTCCACGACGCCGAACCGATGCGCCAGTTCCGGTGCAATTCCGTGAGCTTCGAGGTAGGTTGTCCCCAAGGACGCTTGGACCGGTCCGCAATGCGCTACCAGCCAGCTGTACAACTCGGGGTCGGGGCTGGCCGAGGATGCAGGAGGATGAGGACTGGCTGGCCTGGAGCTAGTAGCCCGCGAAACTGAATGAGTCCGTCGGCCGAGTGGGACGTTGCCGCCGATGATGCCGAAGTGGCCGCAGAGCCAGTTGCAGGCCTCCAAAAACCCAAGACCGTGAATCTTCTGGACTAACGCGATTGCGTCGCCATACTCACCACATCCAAAGCACCTCCAGGTATTTCTTGCTTTGCTAACGGTGAAGCTTGGGCTCGCTGTATCGTGCCCGTTGAAGCACATCGCCTTGTTGCCGCGCAGGGTAATCCCTACTGCCGATGCAACGTCCGCCATTGGCAATTCGCGCAGGCGTGCAAGCGCCTGATCGCTCAATGGCTTCGGCCTAGCTGGCTGCAAGCTGGCTCGCCGCAAATCCGTCCCCCTTGTGCCGGGTTCTGTCTTGTTAGCAAAATTGTCCCATGGAAACGACGGGGTGGGGTTGCGAATCTGCTGAGATTTGACCGGCACTGCGCGCGTAGATGCAAGCGGCTGCAGCCAGTTCGAGCAAGGTGGCTGCGGTAAGCATTACGTGGTCGTTTAGATGGCGCAACTGAACTGCCGTGAAGCGGTCGTTGGTGGACTTCGGCTACCAGCCTTTTCCAGCCGCCGCGTACCCACTCCCCATCACCCGCCCGCCCCCCGCACCCTCCCCACAAACTCCGCACACACCCGGCTCGCATCCGCCTGCCGGCGCCAGGCCTGGGCCAGGTCGCGCAGGGCGGCTCGCACTTCGCGGGGGAGGGTGCCGTCCAGGGGGTCGTCGGCGACGGCGGTGAGGTGGTCGGCGTAGAGGGCGCGGGCGTCGGGGGCGCAGTCCAGCAGGTCCATCACGGCGCTGGCCAGAGTCTGGAAGTGCTCGGCGGGCAGTTCGGCCGGGCCCTGGCGGGGCCAGGCGGCCAGGCACAGGTATTCGATGGGGCCGAGGCTGCGGCGCAGGCCGCCGGGGGGGCGGTGGGCGCCCCAGGCGGCTCGGGCGCCGTTGGGCAGGCGGCCCTGGCTCAGGGCCTGCACCAGGGTCTGGGCCACGGCGGCGCGGGCGGCGTATTCGCCGCGGGCGTTGATCTCGGCGAGCACGCGCAGGAAGGCGGGGTAGAGCTGGTCGCCCAGGCCGGTGCAAACGGCTTCCATCAGCGCAATGGCGCCGTCCTGCCGGGGCCCCAGGTCCACGCAGCCGCTGATGAGCGCCTGGGCGGCGTCAGCCCAGCGCGGCTGGGCGAGCAGCTCAGCCAACCAGGGCGGCGAGCACGCGTTCGGCGTGCTGCTGCACGGTGAGGCCGCGCTGGTCGGCGGCCACGTCGGCCTTCAGGGCCGGGCCGCCGTGCAGGGCGAGGCCGTCGAGCCAGGCGTCGGCGCGGGCGGGTGCGGCCCCGCCAGCCGGGGCGGCGGGCCGCAGCGTGGGCGACGAATAGAGCGACAGCGACGGTGGCAGCGGGGCGCCGATCATGGCGGTGGGCCTGTGGTGGACGACAAGTGCAGCCAGCTTAGCGAGCCCGCCGCGCGGGGGCGACTGCGGCTGCCCCTAATTCGTGGGTCAGCTGCCGAAGAGGGCGCGCAGCAGGTCTTTCACCACGGGGGCGCGGCCCAGCAGCTCTTCGTTCATCAGCGCCACGAGGCTGCCCAGTTGCAGCAGCAGCACGAGGTGGCCCACCACGGCCTTGATGGACATCGACAGGCTGAACACGTTGAGCTGCTGCGCGTAGCGGTTGATCAGGCCCAGCACGCCGTCCACCAGGTACAGCAGCACGAGCGAGGGCGCCGCCACCAGCAGCGCCAGGCGCAGCATGCGGCCGAACTCGGCCTCGAACACCACGCTGGCCTCGGGGCGCAGCGCCCAGCCGCCGTGCAGCGGCCACAGCGCAAAGCTGTCCAGCAGCAGGGCGGCAAACAGCATGAAGCCGCCGGAGGCCATGAACACCCAGCTGGCCAGCCGCGCCAGGAACGCGCCGGTCAGCGAGGTCTGGTGGCCCGAGAGCGGGTCCTGCACCTGGGCCTGCGTGGCGCCCACCTTGTTGTCGATGAGCTGGCCGGCCATCTCGAACGACCACATCAGCCCCGCGAACAGGAAGCCGAGCGCCGCGCCCAGCAGCGCCTCGCGGCCGTAGAGCATGGCCCACTGCCAGCCGCCCAGGGCCATCGGGCGCACGTCCTGCACCAGCAGCCCGAGCAGCGCCAGCGCCAGGAAGAGCGCGTTGCGGATGAGCGCGGGGATGAGGTCCTGCGTGAACAGCGGCACGAGCAGGAAGGCCACCGCCACGCGCATGGTCGACAAGCCCAGCAGCAGGGCCGCGTCGGTGGGGTGGCCAACCCAGAACTCCAGCATCAGCGGTTGATCTTCACGAGCCCGGGAAACTCGCTGAACACCTTGTCGCCCAGCCGGTAGAGGCTGCCGCCCAGCAGCGAGGCTGTGATGAAGATGGTCACGACGATGGCGAAGAACTTGGCCACGTACTGCACCGTCTGCTCCTGCAGCTGCGTGGCCGCCTGCACGAAGGCGATCAGCAGGCCCACGATGGCCGCCACCAGGATGGGCGGCGCCGAGAGCAGCAGCACCAGCCACAGGGCCTGCTGCGTGAGTTGGATGACTTCGCTGTTCATGTCTGGTAGGTGAGCACCAGGCCGTGCGTGAGCTTCACCCAGCCGTCGATCAGCACGAACAGCAGCAGCTTGAACGGCAGTGACACGGTGGTGGGCGAGAGCATCTGCATGCCCATGGCCATGAGGATGTTGGCGATGACGAGGTCGATGACGAGGAAGGGCAGGAAGATCAGGAAGCCGATCTCGAACGCCACCGTCAGCTCGCTCACCGTGAAGGCGGGCACCACGACGAGGAAGTCACGCTCGGTCAGGGCCTGTGCCTGCTCGGGCTTGAGGCTGCGCTGGGCGGTCTTCAGGAAGAAGGCGCGCTCCAGCGGCCGGCTGTGCTTGAGCAGGAACTCGCGCAGCGGCTCCTTGGCCACGTCGGCCGCGGCCACCATCTGCGTGGTGGAGGCCTTGCCTGCGCTGGGCAGCGTGGCCAGGCGGTCCTGCATCTCCACGCCCACGGGGTACATCACGTAGACGCTCAGGATGAGGGCCAGCCCGTTCATGACGACGTTGGGCGGCACCTGCTGCAGCCCCATGGCGTTGCGCAGCAGGCTGAGCACGACGACGAGCTTGGTGAATGACGTGACCATCACCGCCACGAAGGGCGCCAGCGCCAGCAGGATGACGGTGATGAGCGCCGAGGCCGGCGTGAAGGTACTGAGGTCCATCGCTCAGCAGCCCTCGATGTGCAGGGCCTGGCCGCTGCCCCAGGGCAGCAGGCGCCCGCGCGCGAGCACGGCGTCGGGCCAGGCGGTCTCCACGAGCAGGCAGGCCGCGGGCAGCGGCGGCAGCTCGCCGGCCCAGCCCATCAGCGCCTCGACGGCCACCGGCGCCTCCCAGCGCGCCACCAGCTGCCACGGCAGGTCGCCCGCGTGGGCGGGCTCGCTGCGCGCGCGGGCGCGCTGGCAGGGGGCGTCCAGCAGCAGCAGGCCGCCGGGATCGAGCGCGGCGCGCTCGTCGTCGGTGAAGCGCCACTGCGCCAGCAGGCACTCGGCCGGCACGGGCTGCCACTGCACGCCGGGCAGCGCGGGGGCCTGGGCCAGGGCGCGCAGGGTGGCCCACGGCAGGGTCAGCTGGGCCTGGGCGCGCGCGCCCTGCCACAGCGCCCGCGCGCCGCCGGCGGGCAGCGTGGGCTGCACGGCCCACTGCCAGTCAGGGGCGGGCGCCAGGCCCGTGGCCGCCAGCGCGTCGAGCAGTTCGCCCGCGAGGTCGAGCACCACGGCGGCCTCGGCGGCGCAGGGCGCGGCGCCGCCGGTCGAGACGCCCGGCGCCGTCACGCACAGGCTGGCCGGCCCGGCGCGGAAGTGCCAGGCCAGCGGCTCCTGCAGGGGTTGCAGCAGCGAGCTCATGCGCGCCGGCTCACCATGATGCGCGTGAGCTCGGTCACCGAGCGCGCCTTCATCTTGCGCATGCCGCGCGAGCGGTAGAGCTCCACGCTCTTGAGCGAGAGGTTGATCTCGTCGGCGATCTGCTTGTTCATGAGGCCCTTCACCACCAGCGACAGCACCTGCCGCTCACGCGGCGAGAGCGACTGCGCCCGGCGCTCGAACTCCTCGCGCGAGCCTTCCACCTCGGTGTCCAGCCCCGGGTCGAGGTCTGCGGGGGCAAAGGCGCGGTCCAGCGCAGCGCTCAGGGCCACGTCGTCCAGGGGCTTTTCCAGCAGCGAGACGGCGCCGCGCTTTTGCATGGCGGCCACGGCCAGCGGCACGTCCGCGTGGCCGCTCATGTAGATGACGGGCAGGTGGATGCCGCGTTCGTGCAGCGCGTCGTGCAGGTCCAGCCCCGACAGCTCGGGCATGCGCACGTCCAGCATCAGGCAGGTGGACTCGGGCCAGGGCGTGCCCACGGCCACGCGGGCCAGGGACTGCAGCGCGTCGCGCGGGTCGCTCCAGTCGCGCACCTGGCAGCCGAAGCCTTCGAGCCAGAAACGCAGCGAGTCGCGGAACTCGTGGTTGTCGTCCACCACGTAAATCTGACGAGGGGTCATGCCGTCTTCTCCAGAGTGGGTTGGGTCGCGGCCACCGCGATGGGCAGCGCGAAGTGAAAGCAGCACCCGCCGGCATCGCGCCGCGAGAACCAGAGCCGGCCCTGGTGCATCTCGATGAGCGAGCGGCAGATGGACAGCCCCAGCCCCATGCCGTTGGGCTTGGTGGAGCTGAAGGGCAGGAAGAGCCGCGCCTCGGTCTGCGGCGTGATGCCCGGGCCGTTGTCGGCCACGCGCAGCTCGGCGCGGCCGCCGTCCAGCTGCAGCTCGATGTCGATGAGCGGCTCGCCCGGGCGGTCCAGTCGCAGCGCGTCCAGCGCGTTGCGCAGCAGGTTGATCAGCACCTGCTGCAGCATCACTGCGTCGCCCTGCACGGGCACGGGCTGCGCGGGCAGGCGCAGCGTGAGCTGCACGGCCTCGCGCTGCAGGTCCCAGTCGAGCAGGGCCAGGCTCTCGTGCACGAGGGCGACGAGGTCGAGCAGCTCGGTGTTCGGCTGGCGCGACTGCGTGTACTCGCGTACGCGGCCGATGATCTGGCTGGCGTACGTCACCTGCTGCACGGCCTTGTCCAGCGCGGCGAGTTCGTCGGTGCTGTCGGGGTGCTTGCGCGCCAGGCGCAGCTTCAGGCCGCGCAGCAGGTTGGCCGTGGCGCCGATGGGCTGGTTCAGCTCGTGGGCGAGCACACTGCCCATCTCGCTGACGGTCAGCGAGCGCGAGGTGAAGAGCAGGCCCTCGCGGTCGTCGAGCTGGCGCTGCAGGTGGTGCAGCCGCGCGCGCTCGTCGGTCAGGCGCAGCAGCACGTGGCGGGCGTCCAGCGCCACGCGCTGGGCCGTGTACTCGCCACTCACGCCGCAGCGCGTGCGCGCGCCCAGCGGCGCCTCCAGCGCGCTGGCCAGGCCGTGCAGCGGCGCGGCCCAGTCGGCGGCCAGGCCGCCGGTATCGCCGGGCACCAGGGCCTGCATGGGCGCGTTCAGCGCGACGAGAAAGTCGCCGTCCAGCACGGCCAGGGCTTCGTCCAGCTCGCCCAGGGCGTGCAGCAGGTCGGCATCGATGCGGTTCATGGGCCCTCCTGCGGCCACAGGGTCTGGTTGCACAGCAGCCAGGTGAGTGAAGGGCGCTCGGCCAGCAGCGCGCGCAGGCTGGGCGCCGCGGGAGCCTGCACGAGCACGGCCGTCCAGTGCGCGATGCCGGGGGCGACGTCGCCCAGGCGCAGCTCGCAGCTGACCTGGCCCGGCGGCAGCGCAGCCTGGCCGGTGCTGGCGCCGCTCGCGCCCAGCTCGCGCAGCGTGCGTGGCCGCCCCTGCGGGCCGAGGCCCAGCCGCACCGCCCACCAGCGCTCGGCACTGGCCGGGCGCGCGGCGCGCCAGTGGGCCGGCCAGCGCCGCCACTGCCACACCGAGGCGTCGCGGCTGGCCTGCAGGCTGGCCAGGCCGGCCGGGCTGGCCAGCAGCACGGGCAGGCCCACGCACCAGGCCTGCACCGCCGGGCGCAGTGCCGCGGCAGAGGCTGGCGCTGCGGCCGCCTCGCGCAGCCGCGTGAGCAGGGCCTGCGCCCAGGCGGGCACGGGTGCTGCGTTGGCGGCCTCCATCACGCCGCCCAGGTCGGGCAGGTCGTCGGCGCTGTTGCTGGGGTTGTCGCCGTGGTTGTCGCCCTCATCGTCGCCGAGGTCCTCGAACAGCTGCCGCCACGCGGGCGCGTCGGCCACGCGCCAGTGCAGCTCGGGGCCGTTTGTCAGCCGCAGGGGCTGCAGCAGCACGGGCGCCATGGGCAGCACGGCGCCTGTCGGGTCGGGCTGGCGCAGCAGCGGGGGCGGCGCGTCGGGCCCGCGGCTCGCCGCGGCGGCGGGCAGCGCCACCGCAGGCGTGGTGGCGGCCATGGCGTCGCTGCCCGGCGCCAGCATCGTGGGCGGCGCGGCCTCGGCTTCCTGCAGCGAGGCCTGCAACAGGGCCTGCCAGGTCTCGCTCGGTGCGCCGGCCTGCAGTGCGCTGATGGCGTTGATGCCGCTCACGGAGCCACCTCGTCCACGGGGCCGTCCCGGTCGCTGGGCAGCTCGCTGGCGCGCTGGCCGGCGCGCAGCCGCGAGCGCATGAGGTCGTGGCCCGCATCGCGCAGGCGGCGGTCGAGGTCGGCGAGTTGCTGCCGGGCCTGCAGCGCCATGACCGGCGGCACGCGCAGCTCCAGCGACAGCGGCGCCTGCGGCTGGGCCTGCTCGATGTGCAGCTGCCAGCCCGGTGCCGCTGCGGGCAGCTCCAGCTGCCAGACGCGCGCGGTGGCCGGCGCAAGCCGCGGGGGCTCGGCGACCTGGCGTGCCGCCTCGGCCACGCGCGCCGCCGTCGGGCTCACGGGTTCGGGGCTGCGCGCCGTGACTGGCGCGGGCGGCGCCTGCGGTGCCGCAGCGGCGGGTGTCGGCGCCAGCCAGAGCGGCATCGGCATGAAGGGCCGCGGCGCGGCGCCTTCCTCGGCGCCTACCTCGAAGCCTTCCTCGGCACCTTCCTCCGCGCGGTCCTCGGGGTCTTGCGGCGCGGGTGCCTGCGCCCGGCCATAGGCCTGGCGCCAGTCACGGGCGGCGGCGGGGGTGTCGTCGCCCGCGCGCGAGCGGGCCTTCTGGACGGAGGCCGGGGCAGCGTCCAGTCCGGAAGCCAGCGCGGCAGTCGGCGGCGTGAACAGGGGCGGCAGCAGCTTCATGGCAGGGGCTCAGTGGTTCGCGCGCCGCGCGTCTTCGCTGTCCAGCTCGGCCTGCTGTTCGCGGGCCTGCGACAGGGCCTGGCGCTGAGCCTGCAAGGTGGCGTCGACGGCGTCCTCGCGCGCCTGGGCGCGGGCGAGCTCGGTGCGGCGCAGCGCGAGCGTGGTGCGCACCTCATGCAGGGCTTCGTTCTCGTCCAGCAGCGCGTACTCGTCGCGCTCCAGCCGTTCGGCCAGCGCGGCGCGGTGGGCCACGAGCTGCTCGCCCCAGCGCGGCATGTCCACGCTGCCGGCGCCGCCCCAGTGCTGGGCCAGGGCGTCCAGGCGCGCGCGGCCGGCGTCGATCAGGGCCTGCCGGGCCTCGATGGCCTGCAGCGCCTGGCGCTCGGCGGCCTGCGCGGCGGCCAGGGCCTGGCGCGCGCGCTGCACGCGCAGCTGGCGCAGGCGCAGCCACTGGCGGGCATCAGCGGTGGGCAGCCGGGCTGGCAGGGTCATTGCACGATCTCTCGCAGGTGCTGCAGGCTGCCGTCCCAGTCGCTGGGCTCGTGCGTGCCTTGCTGCAGCAGGGCCTTGATCTGCGGCATGCGCTCGATGGCCTGGTCAGCCAGCGGGTCGCTGCCGGCCTGGTACTCGCCCACGCGCAGCAGGAACTCCACCTCCTTGTAGCGCGCCATCAGGGCACGCACATGGGCGGCGTCGCGCTGCTGCTCGGGGGCGGTCACGCGTGTGAACACGCGGCTCGCGCTGGCGAGCACGTCGATGGCCGGGTAGTGCTGCGACTGGGCCAGCGCGCGCGAGAGCACCAGGTGGCCGTCCAGGATGGAGCGCACCTCCTCGGCCACCGGGTCGCTGCCTTCCTCGTCTTCGGCCAGCACCGTGTAGAAGGCCGTGATGGAGCCGTGGGCGTCGTTGCCCGCGCGCTCGAACAGCCGCGGCAGCTCGGCAAACACCGAAGGCGGGTAGCCGCGCCGCACGGCGGGCTCGTGCGCGGCCAGGCCCAGCTCGCGCAGGCCGCGGGCAAAGCGCGTGACCGAGTCCATCATCAGCACCACCCGCGCGCCCTCGGCGCGAAAGCCTTCGGCGATGGCCGTGGCCGCATGCGCCGCGCGCACGCGCTCCAGCGCCGGCCGGTCGGAGGTGGACACCACCACCACCGAGCGCGCCAGGCCCTCGGCGCCGAGGCTGTCCTCCAGGAACTCGCGCACCTCGCGGCCGCGCTCGCCGATCAGGCCGATGACGTTGACCTCGGCCTGCGTGTTGCGCGCGAGCATGCCCAGCAGCGTCGACTTGCCGCCGCCGGCCATCGCGAAGATGCCCACGCGCTGGCCCTCGCCCACGGTGAGCAGGGTGTCGACAGCCCGCACGCCGCACACCAGCGGCGCGTGCACCGGGCGCCGCTGCAGTGGCGACGGCGCCTCGCGGTACAGCGGCACGCGCGGCAGGGCGGTCAGCGGCGGGCCGCCGTCCAGCGGCTGGCCGAAGGCGTCGATCACGCGCCCGAGCAGGCCGCGGCCACTGGGCAGCTGGGCCACGTCCTGCAGCACTTCCACCGCCGCGCCCACCGGCACGCCGTGCAGCGAGCCGAGCGGCGCGAGCACGGCCTCATGGTCCTGGAAGCCGATGACCTCGGCCAGCAGCCCCGGCTCCTGCGGGCGCTGTGGGTCGAACACGCGGCAGCTCTGGCCCACGCGGGCCTGCACGCCGGTGGCGCGCATCAGCGTGCCGCCGGCCTGCACCACGCGGCCGAGCGTGGCCACGGTGCGCGCCTGCATCAGGCTGCGGCGCAGCAGCTCGGTGCCGGTCTCCACGTGCAGGGCGGGCGTCACGGCTGCACGCCCCAGGTGCGGGCCAGGCGCTGGACCTGCGTGGCCAGGCTCGCGTCGGCCGTGCCGAACTCCGTGGTCAGGCGGCAGTCCGTCTCGGCGAGGTCGGGGTCGGCGATGAGCTCGGCGCGGGCCAGGCCGGCGCGGTCGTCCGGGTCGGCGGCCTGCAGTGCGGCGCGCAGGCCGGCGAGCTGGCCCGGGTGCACGTGCAGCCGCCAGGTGCGTGCCGGCAGCAGCTCTCGCGCCGCCTGGGCGGCGAGCCGGGCGAGGGCTTCATCGCCGGGCAGCGTGCCCAGCAGCTTGTGAAACACCTCCAGCGCCAGGCGCCCCACGTCCTGCTGCAGCTGCTCGCGGGCGGCCTCCTGCTGGCGGGCCAGCGCGGCGAGGGCATCGGCGGCCTGGGCGCGCACGTGGGCCTGGGCGTCGGCCAGGCCGCGCTCACGGCCCTGCGCGCAGGCCTCGTCGCAGGCGGCGGCGATGCGGGCCTGCTCGGCGGCGAGCAGTGCGTGCAGTTGGGCCAGCAGCTGCTCGGCCTGCTGCAGCGCGGGCACCTCGGCCGCGCGCAGCACGCGGCGGTCGGAGGCGATGCCGTGCCGGCTGGCCGGGTCGCGGTGCCAGAGCATGAAGCCGCTCATGCGGGTACCTCCGCCTGCAGGGCCAGGGTCTCGCGCAGCACGGCCAGCGCGGTGGCCTGGGGCATCACCCAGGCGCCCACGGCGCCCAGGCGGCGGCTGGCGGCATGGCGCAGCGCGCCGTGGGGCAGGCCGGCCAGCAGCACGGCGGCGCCCGCTTCGGTGAACTGCTGCGCCAGGGCCTCGGCGGTGGTGAGCTGGGGCCAGTCCACGAGCTTGCCCGGCACGCCCTCGGGCAGGGCCGGCCAGTCCGGGGCGCTGCGCAGGGCTCGCCACCACGGCGCGCCCAGGGCCGCGCGCGCGAGTTCGCGCAGCGGCCCGGCAATCCAAAGCCGCAGCGCCGGCGCGGCCAGCACCGAGCCGCAACGGCGCGCGAGCGCCAGCAGCTCGTCGCGTTCCAGCGCCAGCCAGGCCGGCGCCGCGTCCAGCTGCGACCAGGTCAGCGCGCGGGCTTCGACCGGCACGTCGGCGAGCAGGCGTTGCGCCACGGCGGCGCGCAGGGCGCGGTCAGTCATCGAGGCGGCCCTCCAGCGCCAGGGGCTGCGCACTGCGGCGGCGCCGCCAGGCCAGCCAGCCCGCCGTGCCCAGGCTCGTGGCGCCCAGGCCCAGCGACAGCGCCAGCACCACCGGCGGCAGCCCGGCCTCGGTGGGCACGGGGACGGCCGGCGTGGCCTCGGCCGCGAAGGCGACGACGGACACGCTGTCGTAGGGCAGGCCCTCCACGCTGTTCACGACGAGGGCGCGCACCTTGGGCAGCAGCGCCTCCACGTTCAGCCCTGGGCGGTGCTTGATCATGACCGAGGCGGACGCGGGCTGCACCTTGTCGGACAGCGGGTGGCGCTCGGGCACCACCAGCGTCACGCGGGCCTGCAGCACGCCGTCGATGCTGGTGAGGGTGTGCGAGAGCTCCTGCGAGAGCGCGTGCATCAGCCGCGCCCGCTCTTCCACGGGCGTGGAGACGAAGCCCTCGCGCTTGAAGACCTTGCCCAGGCTGTCGAAGTCCTCGCGGGGCAGGCCCTGGGCCTTGAGGATCTGCACCGCGCGGGCGAAGTCCGCCTCGCCGGTGGTGACCTCGAAGCCGTCCTCGCGCGCTACCTTCTGCGCCGGCACGCCCGACAGGCGCAGGGCCGAGACCATGTCGTTGGCCTGGCGCTCGTCGAGCTTGGCGTAGAGGGTCTGCTCGCCGCAGGCGGTGAGCAGCGCCGCGAAGGCGAGCGTGAGGAGGCTTCGAAGGGGTTTCATCACGATTGCTGGCGGAAGAGTTGCTGCAAGCCTTCGGACGTCCGGTTGGCGATGTTGGACGTCAGCTGGCAATGGAACATGAACTCCTGGCAGCGCACCGTCAGGTTGACGAGTTCGCCCGGCGTGAGCGCCTGGCCGGAAGCCGCCGCGGCGCGCGCATCGCGGCCGAGCGAAGCCGCTTCGGCGTTGATGTGCTCCAGGGGTTGCACGAGGCGCTGCATGGCCACGCCGCTGGGTTCGCTGGCCGGCTGCAGGCGCTGCAGCGCGCCGGCCATGGCGCGCTCGAAGCCCGCCACGTCGCCCGCCGCGGGCGGCATGCCCAGCTGCGACAGCGACGCGCCGGCGCCGAGTTGCACGTCGGCGACGGGCCCCGCGCCCGCGGCGCCGGGCGCTGCGATGGCGAGGCTCGCGTTCACTGCTTGCGAGCCATGGTTTCGAGGGCGGAGCCGACCGTGGAGACGGCCGTGTGCGAGCTGCTCGCCAGGAAGCTCATCTTCAGCGACATGGCGGTCAGCTCGGTCACGTCGGCAGGCTTGTCGCCGCCGGCGTTCATCGCGGCCGACTTGACCTCGATGTCGTTGGCCTGCTTGTCCAGGGCCTGGCCCCAGGCGTCGGCCATGGCCTCGAACCAGGAGCCGCCGGTGGCTTTGCCGCCGTTCGTGCCGGTGACGGGGGCGGCGGCGAGGGTGTTCAGCAGAGTGTTGGACATGGGAACTCCTTGGGTGACAGGGGGGTGGGGGGAACTCAGAGCGTGAGCCGGGTGCGCTGGCCGTCGCGCTCGACGACGACCGCGCGCTCGGCGATTTCCACGACGCGGTGGCCGCTGGGCAGCAGCGCGCCGTTGAAGTAGCGGCTGCCGTCGGCGGTGATGAAGTAGGGGCTGTCGCTGTTGTCGATGACGGCGACCAGGCGCTTGGCGGGGTCCTCCGGCGTCGGCGCGGCCGGGGCCTGGGCGGTGGCGGGCGGCTGGTTGTCCACGCGCAGGGCGGGCAGGCGCGGCACGTCGCGGCGCGCGGCCGCCGTGGCGGCCTGCACCCGGGCGGCGTCGCGCTCGCGGGTGTGCATCACCAGTTCGCCCTCGGGCGACCAGCTCGGCTGCGCGGCGATGCCGTAGAGGCGAAAGACCTCCACGACGCTGGCGGCCATGTCGGGCGCAGAGGTGCCGGCCAGCGCGGCGGCCTGGGCGGGCGGCACGACCTGGGCGACGACCTGGCCCGCTTCGCGCAGCGTGCCACCGCGCCAGGCGAGCGCTGCGCCGCCCAGCACCATCACCACGCCGGCCACCGTCAGCAGCGCCTCGGCGACGGGGCGGGGCTTGGCAGCCACCGGCGGGCGCGGCGCGGGGGCGGGCGCAGCGGAAGCGGCCGGCTCGTCGTGCATCACGGGCTCGGGCCAGTAGGCCTGGTCGGCCGGGCCGTAGGCCACGACGGCGTCGCCCAGTTGCAGCGGCTGGCCCGGTGCCCAGTCGTGCACGGTGGTGCTCGGCGCCAGCGTGCGGTCGGCCAGCACGGCCAGGCCCGACACCAGCTGCAGGCCCACGCGGCCCGGCGCGGTGGGCAGCAGGCGCACCTGGAAGTCCAGGCCGCTGGCCAGCAGGATGTCGGCGAACTGGGTGTCGGCCTGGTTGGCCGCGTTCAGTCCGCAGACGAGCTGCGCCTCGTGGGCGTCGAGTCGGGCGCGCGCCCCGGCCTGGCGGCCGGCGAGCACGCGCAGTTCCAGCGGGGCGGCGGGGAGGTGCGAGGGGGCGGGCATGGCGTTCACTCCTGGGGCTGTGAGGCGTCCGGGGCGGGTGCAGCGGGTGGGGCGGCCGGGGCAGCCAGCGGCTCGCGCGCCTTTTGCAGCGCGTCGACCGTGGCGCGGCTGCTGGCCAGGCGCGGCGTGATGAGGAACATGCGCTCGATACGCTGGCCGCCCTTGCGCTGGGTCTTGAACAGGTTGCCCAGCAGCGGGATGTCGCCCAGCACGGGAACCTTGTCGACGCCGGCCGTGGCGCTGTCGCGCACCATGCCGCCGATGAGCAGGCTCTCGCCCTCGGAGATGAGGGCCTGGGTGTTGATGCCCGAGCGCTCGACGATGGGCAGGTTGTCCACGCTCTGGCCCGTCAGCCCGCCGTCCTCGATCTGCACGAGCAGCTTGATGCGGGCCGCGCCGTCGGCGTCGCTGCCTTCCTTGAACACGTGCGGCGTCACGCGCAGCCGCGTGCCGGCGGTGACGTTGAAGAGGTCCACGTCCTCCCGGCCCGCCACGCGCACGTAGTAGGTGGCACTGTTGTCGAACACGGCCTCGACGTTGGAGAGCGTGACCACCTGCGGGCTGCTGACGACCTTGGCCGCGCCGTCGCTCTGCAGCGCGGTGATCCGGGCGACGAAGGGGTAGCGGTCGCCGATGACGGCGGAGATGACGCCGCCCTTGGCACTCGGCGTCGGGTCGACCTGGCCGTTCAGGCGGTTGTCGGCGGCCGTGCCGTTGCCGAACATCAGGCTGGACAGGCCGTGGTTGTAGCGCCAGTTGATGCCCAGCTCGCGCAGGCGGTCGGTGTTGATGTCGATGATGGTCGCCTCGATCTCCAGCGACTGGGGCTCGACGTCCAGCGACTTGATGAGGGCCGCATAACGGTCCAGCCGCTCGGGCAGGTCGCGCACGATGACGGCGTTGAGCCGCGGGTCGGCCTCGATGCGCGGCGCGAAGTCGGGCGGGGCCGGCGGCTCGGCGGGCTCGGGCGCGGGCTGGCCGTAGCCGACCTGGGTGAGGGCGGCGACCAGCGTGTCGGTACCGCGCACCGAAGGCGCGGCGTCGTCCACGAGGCCGAGCGTCTGGGTGCCGCCGCGCACGCTGGCGCTGCCGCGCACGCGCTGGCTTCCCTGGGCGCGGGCGGGGTCGCTGGCGATGGCCACGCGGCCCTTGTTGGGCTGCCCCACGAGGGAGCGCAGGATGCTGGCCACGCCGGGGAGCGTCGTCTGCTGGCCGCCGAAGCTCATGGGCACGTCCTGCGCCCACGCGTAGCGCAGGTAGAAGATGCGGTAGTCGGGCAGCGGCTGCGTCTGGGCCGGGGCCCAGGACTTCATCGCCACGGCCGTGGTGCCGGGGCGCACCTGGCGCACGAGCTCCTCCACCTGCTGCACGAAGCGGCGCGCGCCCACGGCCAGCAGCGCGCCGTCGTCGCTGAACTTCAGCGTGTTGCGCGCGTCGGGCAGCTGCAGGGCTTGCGCGGCGCGCTGCACCTGGGCGGCGGCGGCCGGCGTGAGCAGGTAGCTGCGGGTCTGGGTGTCGCTGGCGGGCGCGATGTAGAGCACGCCGCCGTCGTAGTAGCTCAGCAGGTTGTAGGCGCGGCTGAGGTCGCGCAGCAGCTTGGCCGGCGTGCCCTCGAAGCGGCCGTTGACCTGGCCCTGCACGCCGGTGGCCACGACCGGGATGTCGCTGCCCGAGAACAGGCCTTGCAGGAACTGCTCGATGGGCTGGTCGCGTGCTTCCAGGCGCACGGCGCGCAGGGTGTCGGGCAGCGGCGCGGCCAGCGTGGGCAGAGCGGGAGCCAGCAGCAGCGAGGCGGCTGCCGCGAATCGGAGGGCGTGGGTCATGCGGCGAGCAGGGCGGCCTGTGTCGGGGCCGGGTCCAGACGAGGAGGTGGCAAGTGGTGCAGCGGCGTGAGCCGCAGCGTCGGCAACAGTTCGTGGAAGGACAGCACGGGCGTGTCGAAGCACTCGGCCTCGATGAGCTTGCGCAGGTGCCAGCGCAGGTCGACGGCACAGACGATGGCCTGCGGCTTGAGGGCCTGCACCTGGGCCTGGACCTCGGCCGCGAACTGGCGCGCCACGTCCGGTGCGATGGCCAGCTGCGTCACGCCACCGCTCACGTGCAGCTGCTGGCGCATGAGGTTCTCCAGCTCGGGCGAGAGCATGAGCGCCTGCAGCTCGCCGCCCGCGCAGATGCGGTGGTGCGTCTGGCGGCGCAGGGCGATGCGGGTCATCTCGGTGAGGGCCTGCACGTCCTTCTCGCGCTGGCTGGCGTCGGCCAGCGCCTCCAGGATGTCGCGCAGGTTGCGGATGGAGACCTCCTCGGCGGCCAGCCGGCGCAGCACCTCGGTGACCTTCTGCACCGGCAGTGCGCGCAGCACTTCCTTGACGACGTCGGCCAGGTCGGCCTGCGCGCGGGTGAGCAGTTCGCTGGTCTCCTGGATGCCGATGAAGAGGGCGGCGTTGCGGCGCAGGCTGTCGCGCACCTGGGCGGCCAGTGCCGTGGGGTCGCTGGCCTGCTCACCCTCGGCCAGCGGCACTTCGTGGGCCAGCAGGCGCCAGCCTTCGCGGCCCAGGCGGCCGTGCAGGGCCAGCCGGGGCAGGGGCAGGCCCTGGTCGAGCTGCAGTTCGTCGAGCATGGCCTCGACCGCCTGCGTCACGGCCACGCCGCCATCGGCCAGCAGGGGCTGCGGCAGCTCCAGCAGCAGTGGCACCGAGGGGCGCAGGCGCGGCTGGGCGGTCTTGAGGGCGGTGGCCTCGGTGGCGCGGCGCTGCGGCGTCATGGCCGGCATGTGGCTGGACACCCAGTCGCGCCCGCGCGGCGTGAGCATCACGCCGGCCAGGCCGAACACCACCCCCAGCAGGCCGAACACCAGCGGCGGGAAGCCCGGCACGGTGGCCAGCAGCAGGCAGATGGCGGCGGCCATCAGGTGCACGCGCGGCTTGGCGCCGAGCTGCTTGCGGATGGCGTCGCCGAGGTGGCGGTCGTGCTCGTCGTCGTTGGTGCGCGTGACGAGCAGGCCCGCTGCCATCGCGCCCAGCAGCGCGGGGATCTGCGCCACCATGCCCTCGCCGATGGAGAGGATGGAGTAGCGGTGCACCGCGTCACCCACGGTCAGGTCCTGTTGCAGCACGCCGATGGCCAGGCCGCCGAGCAGGTTGATCAGGATGATGACGATGCCGGCGATGGCGTCGCCCTTCACGAACTTCATCGCGCCGTCCAGGCTGCCGTGCAGCTTGCTTTCGAGCTCGAGCGTGCGGCGGCGGCGCTTGGCTTCATCCTTGTCGATGAGGCCGGAGCGCAGGTCGGAGTCGATGGACAGCTGCTTGCCCGGCATGGCGTCCAGCGAGAAGCGCGCCGCCACTTCGGCCACGCGCTCGGCGCCCTTGGCGATGACGATGAACTGCACCACGGTGATGATGAGGAACACCACCAGCCCCACGACGAGGTTGCCACCGGCCACCAGCTTGCCGAAGGTGGCGATGATGTGGCCGCCGTCGGCGTGCAGCAGGATCATGCGCGTGGTGGCGATGGACAGCGCCAGCCGGAACAGCGTCGTCATGAGCAGCACGCTCGGGAACACCGAGAACTCCAGCGGCCCGGTCACGTACACGGCCAGCAGGATGAGCACGAGGCCCGAGGCGATGTTCACGGCCACCAGCAGGTCGATGAGCCACAGCGGCAATGGCAGCACCATCAGCGCCACGATGGCGACGATGCCGGCCACCAGGAAGAGGTCGCTGAAGCGGGCGATGAGGCCCTCGCGCGAGACGTCCGCGGCTGCGAAATAGCCCGTCAGGCCCTCGGCGCGCTTGCGGGTGTCGGCGCTCATGCGGCCCCCCCGGCCAGTCGGCGGCGCAGTTCGGTGTAGACGGCCATCACGTTGCGCACGTAGGCCTGGGTCTCGGCAAAAGGCGGCACGCGCCGGCCGTGGCGCTCGACCGCGCCTTCGCCCGCGTTGTAGGCCGCCAGCACCAGGCGCAGGTCGTTGCCGAAGCGGGCCTGCAGCCGCTTGAGGTAGCGGGCCGAGGCTTCCAGGTTGGCCTCGGGCGTGAGCAGGGCGCGGTCGGCTTCGGCCACACCCATGCTGCGCCCGGTGGCAGGCATGACCTGCATCAGCCCGCGTGCGCCGGCTGGCGAGATGGCCTGGGCCTGGTGGCGCGACTCGATGTGGGCGACGGCGTGCAGCAGCAGCGGGTCGATGTCATGGCGCTGGGCCACGTCGGCCATCAGCGGGGCGAGGGCGCGGATGCGTGCCGCGCCGGCGGCGTCGCGCGGCTTCGGCGTGGCCGCGCGCTGGGCAGGGGCGAGCAGGCTCGGGGTGGTGGCCGGTTCCGCGGGGCCAGGTGTTGCCGGGGCGGTCTCAGCCTCCAGCGGTTCGGCCGGCGGCGCAACGGTCGACGGCGTGCGCTTCAGCGTGGTTCCGCACAGGCGCTCGGTCAGCGTGAAGCGGCCGTTGGCCGGCGCGGGGCCGGCGTCCAGCAGGGCTTGCGCAGACGGCGCGGCACAGCCTGGCGCGGCCTGCACGCTGGCGGCTGAGGCCAGCGCGGCGGTCGCCAAGACTTGGCAGATCCGGTGAAGTCCGTGCACTTTTTCTCGTCCCTGTGGGTTTTGAAGCCGGGCGGACTATGCGGGCAACCCTCTTCGGCAGGTTGACCATTGCAAGCAGACGTAACTGACTGACCCGTAGACATTGCTCCTTTGTATGTAGAGAGGTGCCCCCCACGTTTACGCGTAGAAACATCTGGTGCACCGCCGCAATCCGCGAGCGGGCATCGTTCGGTCCCGCCGTGTCCTTCCGCCTGGGAAGAGCCGGTTGAACGGCCCCCTAGAAGTAGGTCTGGCCAAGCGAGTGACAACAAGTTTTCACAAACCCCGTTTGCACCCCCTAGAAATAGGTGTTAGGGCGCCATGGCCGACGACAGCGGCGACAAAACCGAGCAACCCACACAGAAGCGCCTGCAGGACGCCCGCAAGAAGGGCGACATTGCCAAGGGCAAGGAGCTCACGAGCACGGCGACGCTGCTCGTGTGGCTGGTGGTGGGTGCGCTGTGCCTGCGCATGGCCTGCGAGCGCGTCGCGGCCTTGAGCGAGTCGCTGCTTGCGCGCGTGGCGCTGGGCTGGCGCGAGGAGGGCTTCGGCCACGTGGCGGCCCTGCTGGGTTGGCAGAGCGTGGAGCTGGTCGTGCTGCTGGTGGCGGTGCTCATGGTGCCCGTGGCAGCGCTGGGCACGCTGGTGGAGTACCTGCAGGCGGGCCCCGTGCTCGCCTTCGAGAAGGTGGCCCCGAAGCTCGAACACCTCAACCCCGCGTCAGGCCTGAAGCGGATGTTCTCGATGGACAACCTCGTCGAGCTGCTCAAGGGCATCCTGAAGACGGCGCTGCTGCTGGCCATCGGTTGGGCGGTGGCGCACACGCTGCTGCCCGACGCCATGCGGCTGGCGCTGGCCACGGACCGCCCCGCGCAGCACCTGGGCGGGCTCATCTGGGAGGGCACGGTCAGCACGCTGGCATGGACGGTGGGCGTCTTCGCGGGCGTGGCGTTCCTCGACGTGCTGTGGACGCGCCACCGCTTCACCAAGAAGATGCGCATGAGCATGCGCGACATCAAGCAGGAGATGAAGGAGAGCGAAGGCGACCCCCATCTCAAGCAGCAGCGCAAGCAGGCACACGCGGAGTGGAGCCAGCGCAACCAGACGTCAGCGGCGCGTGGCGCCAACGCGCTGATCGTCAACCCGACGCACGTGGCCATCGCCATCGACTTCGAGCCTGGCCGCTGCCCGGTGCCCACGGTGAGCGCCAAGGGCGAGGACCACGTCGCCCGCGCCATGCGCGAGGCGGCCGAGGAGGCTGGCGTGCCCATCGTGCGCAACGTGCCGCTGGCCCGCGAGCTGCTGGCGCGCTGCGAGGAGGGCGAGGTCGTGCCACCGGACCTCTTCGACGTGCTGGCCGAGGTCATCGTCTGGGCCGAGGGCGTGCGCGAGCAGCTGAAGTGGGAGGCGGCCCGGGCCGACCCGCACCGGCGCGACGAGGTGCCGGCGCAGCCGCCGCGATCGCGGCCCGCCCCGGGCGAAGACCTGACCCCCCACCCCGCGCTCGACCCGCGCGCCGCACCGGCCTGAACAACGCCTGAACACGATGCAAGACCTGCTGCTCAACATCGCCAGCACCCTGGCGGCCCTGGCCTTCGTGCTGGCACTGGCCTGGCTGCTCCTGCGCGCATGGCGCCGCCTGCAGGGCCTCGGCGGCGGAGGTGGCGGGCCCGATGCGCAGGCGCTGCGCTTCGTGCGTGCGCTGCCGGTGGGTTCGCGCGAGCGGGTGGTGCTGCTGGATCACGCCGGTGAGCGCTGGATGCTCGGCGTCACGCCGGGCGGCATCAGCCTGCTGGCGCGCTGGCCTGTGGACGGCCCGCCATGACTCGGCCCGGCCTGATCTGCCGAAGCGAACGGCTGCTGCTGCGCGAGTTCACGCCAGCAGACGCCGCCGACGTGCAGGCCCTGCACGCGGACCCGCGGGTGCGCGCGCTGCTGCCCGACGAGCAGCCCCTGCACGAGCCACGCTGGGCGGCGAACTTCGTCGCCTGCCTGGCAGACTTCTACCGGCGCCACGAGGGCCTCGGCATCTGGCGCTGCGACGTGCCGCTGGCCAGCGGCCAAGACAGCAGCCACGGGGCTTTCGCGGGATGGTTCAGCCTCATGCCCATGCACCCGGGCGCAGACGCCTCGGCCCTGGGCGTGTGCGGCGGCGACGTCGAGCTCGGCAGCCGCCTGTTGCCGCTGCACTGGGGCAGTGGGCTGAGCCTTGCCGGCGGGGAGCTGCTCCTGCGCCACGCCTTCGAGCGCCTGCGCGTGCGCGCGGTCTGGGGCGTGTGCCACCCCGACAACCACCCGGCCCGCGCCTGCCTGGCCGCACTCGGCTTTGCGCCTCAGGGCCAGGCGCTGTACGAAGGCCAGCCCTCCGATCACCACGCCCTGGTGGCGGCCGACTGGGCCGACCTCCAGCCCTTGAGCCACCGCGAACGCCTGCGCCGTCACCGGCGCAGCGCCGTGCCTTCTTCGTCCCACCCGCTCACCGAGCCTGCCCACCCATGACCACCGCTGCTTCTCCCAACGCCTGGCAACAGGCCCTCGGCCAACGCCTGGCGCAGGCCTTGTCCGCATCCCGGCTCGCGCACGCGCCGCAGGCCGACGCCAGCGCCGCCCTGCCGGGCACCCGCTGGCAGCTGCCCGCACGCGACGCGTCGGCGAGTGCCGTCGAGCCCGCGCTCGCCGAGCTGCTGGGCGTGGGCGCGGCCGCCAGCCAGGCGCTGGTGGTGCAGTGCCTGAACCACTACCGGCAACTGGCAGGCGGCGCCGCGCACGATGACCTGGGGCTGGCCCTGGCCGCCTATCTGGGCGCATGCCGCCAGGCCTTCGATCACGAGCCGCTCACGCCGCAGCGCTGGCAGGCCATCGTGCAATGGCTCAAGGCCTGGGTGCTGGACGAGCTCCCTTGGGATGACGCGCCGCTGGCCGAGCGACAGGACTGCTTCGAGCGCCTGGCGGTGCTGGCCGTGGCGCTGGGCGAGTGGACGGTGCAGGCCAGCCGCCAGGGCAAGGCCGTGGTGGCCTCGTCCACCTGGATGGCGCGCAACAGTCTGCGCGGCCAGCTGGGCCTGGACCTGCCGGCCCTGTGCGCCGCGCTGCGCACGCTGGACGCTGCGACTGCGGCCAACCCTAGCGCGCCGCGTGCAGATTTAGGAGCAGCCGCATATAGGCAGCCGGGCGCCGAGCCCGTTTAATGAAACCCGTCAACGCCGCAGAGTTTGATTCGAGAACCTTCGCGACAAGACACGCAGCGAGCCCGGTGCTTTTTCTTCAGTCGCCGCCGGCCTCAGATGCCTCGCAGAGCAATCAATCACTGCGGCGGTCTCCGCCGCGACAACTCACCTCACATTTTCGGAGATTGACATGGGATCAGCAGTTAGCAGCGTTTTCGGCGGTGGCGGTTCGGGCGGCATCCTGGGTGCCGTTGGCGGCATCGTGGGCGGCATCTTCGGCGGCCCGATCGGCGCCATGATCGGCCAGGCCATCGGCGGCATGCTGCAGCAAGCCATCGGCGGCGGCCTGAACAGCGCCGTCGACACGCTCGTCAAGGAACACGGCATGCCGAAGTTCCTGGGCGATGAAGTCAAGTCCACCATCGGCAAGGTCGTGAACCAGCTGGTGCAGCAAAGCCAGCAAGGCGTGTCGGCCGAAGCCCAGGGCACCGCCCAGGCCAACTTCGGCGGCGCCATCCAGCAATGGCAGAACGACTTCGCCTCGCAGATCGTTCAAGGCGTGCTGGACCAGCTGCGCTCGCAGAGCCCCTCCGGCGGCAAGGGCACCAAGGGCACCACCGGCGGCGGCTGGCTGCAGGCCATCGCGTCCGTGATGGGCTCGGCCCTGGGCGCCAAGGCCAAGGAAATGGTCAACCTGTCGCAGCAGATCAACCAGGCCTCCGAAGCCAAGTCGCAAGCCAAGCAAGGCTCTGCCGAGCAAAGCGAGCAGGCTGACAAGTTCAACAAGCTCATGACCGAGTTCCAGGCCACCAGCCAGGAATACAACTACCTCAACAGCGTCTTCACGACGGCGTTGAAGGGCCTGGGCGAAGCGCTCTCCTCGATGGCTCGCAAGCAGTAACTCGCGCGTTCATCGCACACGTACGGAGGGGCTTTGCCCCTCCTTTTGGCATTTCAGGAAGTCGAAGTCATGCACATCAAGTTCATCCGCCGTTTCGCCGCAATCGCTCTGGGCTGCTCGGCCCTGCTGGCTGGATGCGGCGGCGGTGGGGGCGGCGAGGTCGCCAGCAACCCTGGCACCACGCCGACGAACCCCACGACGCCGCTGCCCGCGCCTGTCGCCGCGGGCCGCTTGTGGAGCTCCGACACCACGGTGCTCGACGGCCAGGGCACCTTCGTGGCCGACCTGGTTGCCGGCACCACCGTGAAGGTGGACACGGTGAGCGAAAGTGTGCCGAGTGCCGATGGCAGCGAGCTGCTGCGCCGGGCCTACACCTCCAACGGCTCGGTGGGCGACGTCACGCGCATCACGTCGGTGCGCACCGCCGACGGCAAGCTCGTGGTGGACCTGACGGTGGACGGCTACGCCGGCGCCCTGCTGCCGTCGCCCGTCGCGCCGCATGTGGTGCTGACCCGCTGGGCGCCGAGCATCAACGAAGACCGCAGTGCCGTGGTCTATGACATCGACACGCAGAAGGTGTTGTTCGCCACGCCCCCGAGCGCCCGCCCCGAGGCCGTGGCCTGGCTGCCGGACGGCCAACTGCTGCGGGTCAAGCCGTCGGGCCAGGTCACCCGCATGGCGCTGGGCGGCACGGAGCAGGCTGTGGCGACGCTGACCTGGCCGGAGGCGCGCGTGCCGCAGGCCGCCTACGTGAGCCCGGATGGCACCAAGGTCGTCGTGCAGCTGGCTGCGCTGCGCGACACGGGTTCGGTCGCCGGGGTCGACCTGTGGATGATGAACATCGACGGCAGCAACTTCACGCGCTTCACGAAGAACGACCTGATCGCCAACGCCTTCTGGTCGCCGGACAGCAAGTTCGTCGGCTTCACCAAGGACACGGGCATCGTCTGCACGGCAGCGACCTGCCAGGGCAGTTGCAACGTCTGGTATGCGGGCGTCACAGCCAGCAACGTCGTGGCCGTCGCGGCCTCCGGCGATGCGCAGCAGTTCTCGGTCAAGCGGCTCAGCGGCACGACGGCGACGCTCAGTTGCCCGGTCATGGCCTGGACCCGTTGAGGCTCGGCGCCTGGCGGCGCTAGGGATTCCCTGGGCGCCACCGGGCAGGTCCAATGCGCGCCAGTCGGCGGCCCGTGGTGGCTGCCCCTTTGTTGGCCTGTGCTCAAGATCCTGTTCCTTCACGCAGCCCTGCTGGCGGGTGGCTTGTGCCTCGGTGGCCCGGCCGCTGCCGCGCCGTCCGGTTCGCTCTGGCATTCCTTCAGCGACCTCAGCAACCCCGAGGGCACCTTCGTCACCGACGTCGCCACCGGGCAGTCGCGCCGCCTGGCCGCGCAGAAGTGGGGCACGCCCTGGCCCGACGGCAGCCGCATCCTGTGGCGCAGCCACAGCTCCCAGGGTTCACGCGGCGACGAGACGCGCCTGGTCGTGCGCCGCGCCGATAGCCAGCAGCTGCTGGCCGACCAGGTCGTCGACGGCTATGTGGGTGACGACGTGCGCCCCTCGCCCACCGGCGGCAACGCGGTGCTCGTGCAGTGGGGGCCGGCGCTGTTCGGCGACCGCGGGCCTGTCGTGTACGACCTCGACACCCGCCGCCTGCTGTACGTCACGCGGCCGAGCCCCATGCCGGATGCGCTGTCGTGGATGCCCGACGGGTCGCTGCTGCGGCTGCAGCCGTCGGGCCAGGTCAGCCGCGTGGTGCTGGGCGGGGCCGAGCAGCCGCTGGCCACCGTGCGCTGGCCGGAGGGCCGGTGGCCGCGCAGCGTGCACGTCAGCCCCGATGGCAGCAAGGCCATCGTGGAGCTCGCCGCGCTGCGGGACAGCGGCAAGGTCAGCGGCGTGGACCTGTGGATGATGGACGCCACCGGCCAGAACCTGCGGCGCTTCACGCGCAACAACCTCGTCGCGCAGGCCTTCTGGTCGCCCGACGGCCGCCATGTGGCCTTCGTCAAGGACACCGGCATGGCCTGCAGCGACGCGAGCTGCCGCGGCAGCTGCACGGTCTGGGTCGCCGAAGCCACCGCGTCCGACGTCGTGGCCGTGAAGGCCTCCAACGACGCGACGCAGGTGCCGTTGAAGCGGCCGAACGGAACGATGACGTGGGTCGGTTGCCCGGTCTCGGCCTGGACGCGTTGACGAGGCCGCCCCGGATGCAGCGGCGATTGCAACAGGCGGGGCGCCGCCTGGCCCTGCTCGGCGCATGGGCCGCTGTGGGCGTGGTGGCTGCAGCGCCTGAGCCGGCGCCCGCGCCAACGCTTGGCCAACTGTTGATCACGCTGCCGGGGGCCGAGCGGGCCCAATGGGTGAACCTGGACCGCCCCGCGCGGCTGAGCGATCACGCCGACCCGAACGCCAAGGGTGCACGCTTCTTCGACGGCAACCGGCACTACTTCCAGATCCAGAACGCCGGCTTCAAGCAGGACACGCTCACCGTCTTTTCCGCCGCCACGGGGCAGGCAGAGTACGTCGCGCAGGGCCTGCCGCGGATCACGTCCGCCGACCCCTCGCCGATCAGACCGGCGGTGTTCTCGCTCGTGTTGCTGGACATCGCGAGCGACACCGGCGTGTTCGCCGTGGTGGACCTCGGGAGCGGGCAGCAGGTGCTGGCAAGCTACCCCGGTGAGGTGGGCCAATACCTGCACTGGTGGATGCCGGATGGCTCGCTGCGGCGCCTGCACGCGCACACCGGCGAGCTGTCGGCTTGGCACGGCAAGCTGTCAGATGCCGGTCAGCGCATGGCATGGCGCGTGATCGGTGTGTCGCCCCTGCCAGAGCCCGGTGTCATCTTCAGCGCCGCGGCACTGTCACCGAACGGCCAGGCGCTGCTGGTCTCCGCCCTGGAGCCGCGTTCACGCCGGGAGGATCTCTGGATGGCCTCTCCCGACGGCGGCCCGCTGCAGCGGGTCACGCGCGACGGCTTCGTGACCTTCGTGGCGTGGGCGCCGAACGGCCGCAGCCTGCTGCTTCGGCGCAGCAATGTGTCGTCCATCGGGACCACCTTCCGGGGTCAATGTTCGTACTGGGTGGTGCCGGCAGGCGCGCGTGATGTGGCGGGCATCGTTCCCGGTGTCGCGAATCCGGGCGCCAGGCAGGTGCTCCATGGGAGCCCGCATGCGCCGGACTCATTGCCCTGTGGCAAGGTGGGCGCTTGGACCCAGTAACCCGGCGTCACCGCGCCCCCGCCGTGCGGCGCGGCCCGGACTTCCAACGATGGGATTGCCCGCACGCTGTCGGTTGCCCACCATCACGCCCCTCGAACTCAACGTCAGGAGGGCGGTGCGTGCCCGATGAACAGTGCTCACCCATGACCTCGGCAACCCCATGCGCAGGCAGGTGCTGAACGTACCGGGCGTCACGCGGCCTTGGCCGCAGCGCCGGGTGATGCAAGGCCTGGCCTGCCTGGCCCTGGCGGTGCAGCCTGCGCTGGCAGCGGCACCGGCCCCCGGCCTGGTCAATGACCCGGCAGCGGTGGGCGAGTTGATCAGCGCCGTCAGCCTGGATGTGATGTCGGAAGCCGCGCTGGAGGCCTGCACCGAGATGGGCGTGCCCACGGCGGACACCATGCGCAATGCCTGGGTGGCCTGGCGGGAGCGGCACCAGCTCGCGCCGCTGCGTGTCATCGTCATGGAGCTGATGCGTCGGCGCGGCAGCGACGCGCCTTCGTGGACGCGGCTCACCGACCCCATGCGCGAGCGCGTGCTGGGCGACCCCAGGCCGGAGGCGGTCTGCGCCACGCTCACGGCCGACTGGCAGGCGCCGGCCATGGACGCCGCGGCGCTCTACCCCAGGGCGCGCGCCGTGGCGGCGGCGATGGTGCAGGCCAAGATGGCCTCCCGGCCCGAGCTGCCCGACCGCGCAGCAGGCGTGGTGCGGGGTCAGGTTGTGCTGCCGAGCCAGCTGCCGGCACTCGCCGTCCAGCACAAGGGCGGCTGGCGATCGCTGTCGGACGAGGTCGCGCGGCGCGAGCGCGGCGTGTTCGTGGTGAAGGGGCGGGTGGAACGCTGGTCGCGCGACCCCGACCGCTTTCGCCTCATGCAGTGGCAGGGCGAGCGGCGCAGCGCGCAACACATCACGCTGGGATTCAATGCCGAGCCCTGGGTGGGGCGCGAGCTGGTGCTCCGCGGAGCACTGACCACCCTGCAGGATGACGCGGCCACGCTGGGCGCAGCGGAGGTGGTCAGTGACCTGTCGGGCCTCACGCCTTCGCCGTTGCCGGCCGCGCCGCTGGTGCGCGAGACAGTGCTGCTGCAACGTGTGATGACGCGCCCGGGCCAAGGGCTCAAGGCGGCCGAGCTCGCGGCCGTCGTGCTGCACGGCCAGGGCAACTACAACAACGGCACCAGCTGGGACGAGGACGTGCGCTTCCTGCTGCGCGACGGCAGCTGCTACCGCCGCACCGAGATGCCGCCCGACCAGCTCGACGTGGCCGCGTCACGCCGCCTGGAGCCCCAGCACTGGTGCCGCTGGCGCAGCACGGCCAAGGGCTACGAGTTCCAGGACCAGGACGACGACGGCCGCCCGAGCGGCGGCTGGCAGCCGGCGCAGCACCTGGCCAAGCGGCCGTGGGGCGCCAGCCCCGCACTGGACGGCCGCTACAGCCGCAGCCGCTTCGACGGCAGCCTGTTCATGGGCGGGCGCTCGTCCACCCAGGGCATCCGCTTCACGCGTGACGGCCGGTTCGAGCGCAGCTACTACGCGCTGTCGAGTTCCGGCTCGCTGGCCGCAACCCTCAACAACACCGTGATCAGTGGCTCCTCCCACGGCGACGGCAGCGGCAGCAGCGGCGTGGCCGGCGGCACCGTGGGCACGGGCACCGGCACGGTGGGCGTCACGTCCGGCAGCCGCAAGGACGACGGCGCGAGCCGCCGCGGCCGCTACCGCTTCGAGGGCTACGCGGTCACGCTGGTCTACGACGACGGCCACCAGGAGCGGCTCCTGAGCTTCCCGATGGACGAGGCCTCACGCGGCGTCTACCTCGGCAGCGGCAGTCTCGACCTCGACAAATAACCCTACTACTCAACGACACCCCATGCAGATGACCCGGACCCGACTCTCCTCGCTGGCCTTCACGCTCACGCTCGCGCTCGCCGCCACGGCGCTGCCGGCTGCCGCCCAGGTGGCGCCTTCCATCAGCCTGGCCGAGCAGATGCGCGGCATGCTGGGCAAGCCCGCGGCGGGCGCCACGGCCGCAGCCCCTGCGTTCGCGCCCGCGCCGCCCGTGGCCAGCGGTGGCGGGATGGGCGCCTTCAATGCGCCCATCGTCGCGGCCGGCCCCGCGCAGGTGCGCCAGTCGGCGACGGAGCTGGCCCAGCGCTTCCCGGCCCAGCACCGCGCAGCCATGACCAAGGCCTACGAGGAGTCGTTCACCTTCTGGCAGAAGCTCGAGACCCAGCTGGGCCTGGCGCCCAACGACGTGGCCGCGGCCGTGGCGGCCTTCATTGCCGGCAACTACGCCGCCTTCATGCAGCAGCATGTGGCCGACGCCGACTTCAAGTCCCTCGTGCTGCAGATGCAGGGGCTGCTGGCCAGCAACCCGGCCTTCATGCAGAGCGCCCCGGCGGCCAAGCGCGCGATGTTCGAGCAGCTGGCGATGGTGGGCACCTTCATGGTGGTCTACCGCGAGCACCTGAACCGCCAGCCCAGCCCCGGTGAGGAGGTCAACTTCCGCAACGCGGCCAAGGCCAACCTGGAGGCGGCGCTGGGCCTGGCGGTGGAGCGCCTGCAGATCGGGCCGCAGGGCCTGGTGGTGCGCTGAGCGGCGGCCTTCGTCAGCGCAGCGGGCATTTCTCGAAGACGTCGCGGCTGGCGTTGAAGCCGTCCATGCGCCAACCCTGCGGCGTCCAGCGCAGGCTCATGGCGCCCGCGAAGTCGATGCGCGCGTCGCCCTTGCGTGACAGCGGCGGCATGTCCAGCCGGGGCGGCTGCTCGGCCTTGAGCAGGTCTCGCAGTTCGAGCCGCTGCGTGGTGGCCGTCACCCGCGGCAGGCAGCGCGCGGCGCGGCGCATCACGCTGGCGGGTGCCTTGACGATGTCGGGCCCCTCCACGAACTCCAGCTGGGGCAGGGACAGCTGCTGCAGCAGCTCGCCGTCGCCGCGCGCAAGGGCGCCGCGCAGCTGCTGCCAGAACTGCGCGAAGGCGCCATCGCGGTCCACCGACATCGCGCAGCCCTTGGCCTTGGGCGCGAGCGTGGCCGCGGCGGGCAGCTCAAGCGCGCCGCAGGCGGCGGGTTGCGGCCGCAGGCTGAAGCCATCGGCGCCCGCGCGCGTCACGTCGACGCGCTGGCGCTGACCGAGCACCTCGTCGTCCCACTCGAAGCGCCAGCCGCCGTCGGCCAGGGCTTGTGGCGCGCCACTGCTGCTGAAGTCGCATTCCCGCGCGCCGGCGGCGATGCTGACGCTCACGCCCACCGGCGTGCCGGCGGCGTCGCGCGCCAGGCGCCAGCGCGTGGTGGCGTCAGGCGAGCAGCTGAGCTGGGTGGGCGGCGGGGGCAGGGCCTGGGTGGCGAGCGGCAGGGCCAGGAGCAGGGAGAGGGCAGGGCGCATGGGCCTCATCTTCGGCCAGGGCCTGGTGCGGCCCTGTCACATCAACCGGGGGCAAGCGCGCCGCTGGCGCCGGCCTCAGGGCGCGCGGCGCACGCCCAGGGCCGAGGCGAGCGAGCGGTCGGCGTAGGTGACGCCGTCGTAGTGCTCGCCGCGCACGCCCTGGTTGCCGCCGATGACGCGCACCATGCCGTTGTCCAGCACCTCCGACACGATGGCCACGTGGCCCTGCGCAGGGTTGTTGCCGCGCGGGAAGACGATCACGTCGCCCGGCTTCACGTGCGCCGCATCCTTGGGCACGGCTTGGCCCCAGTTCAGCCAGCTGCGCGCTGCGGCGCTGTTGGTGCCCTGCACGCCGGCCTGGCTCATCGTCCAGTTCACGAACGACGAGCACCACGACGTCTCGTCGTTGCGGGCCTTGAGGCTGGTGGCCTGGTGGTACTCGACGACGCGCGGGTTGTCCTGGGCGCCGCGGATCTCGTGCGTGCCGAGCTCGCCCTGGGCGATCTGCAAGTGGCGCGGCACGCCGGCGGCCGCTGCGGGTGCCACCGCGGGGGCTGCAGCCGCCGGGGCCTGGGTGAGCAGCCCCTGCTGCTGCAGCGCGCCCTCGACGGCGTTCATGCGCCGCTGCTGGTCGGCACGGATGACGGCCTGGACCTGGGCTTCGGTCGGCGCATGCCCGAGCTGGTGGCGGGCGATGTTCACGAAGCCGCTGCCGGCCTGGCCGCCGCTTGCCAGGCGGAAGCGCTCGCCGGTGTTGCGGTCCACGAAGGCGTCCACGCGCAGCTGCGTCAGGTGGGCCACGTCCAGCGGCTGCCCGCGCAGCGTGCCGAGCTGGTTGAGGAAGCGTGCCGCGGCGCTGGGCGACTGGTTGTAGAGGTCCAGGTAGGCCGAGGCGAGCCGCGCGTTGGCCGGGTCGAGCCCGGCCTGGCGGGCGGCGGCCTCGTAGGCGGGCAGCCGGCCCTGCAGGGTCTGCAGCTGGCGGCGGTCGGCGTCGGCCGGGCTGCTGGCGGTGTGCTGGTACGAGAAGGAGCCGCGGTTGTGCGCGGCGTTGCCGGGGTCGGCATGGCCGCCGTAGGCCGGGGTGAATCCGCCGTCGGCGCGGCGCGTGCCCTCGGCGCTGCCGATGACGATGGCCGCAGCGGCGTTGGAGCCGAGGGCGGGGTCGGTGAAGCGTTGCAGGTCCAGGCGGCCCGTGGTGGCGGCCGTGTTCGTGGCCGTTGCAGCGGTCGCAGTCGCAGTCGCAGTCGGTGTTGGCCCTGCGTCCTGCGCGCCCAGGAAGGGCAGGTTGGCCTTGATCAGTTCCCAGAGCCCCACGCCCCAACGCTCGGCAATGCTGGCCAGCGTCTCGCCCGGGGCGACCTGGTGCTGGCGCTCGAGCCCCGGCGTGGCCACGGGGATGGTTAGGCGCTGGCCCACCTGCAGGCGGTCGGGGTCGTGCGCCTTGCGGCCGATGTGGCCGTCGGCGAGCGCCGGGTCCATGCCGTTGGCGCGCATCAGCGCCTCGGGTTGCACGCCGTGGCGGTGGGCGATCTCGTTGAGGGTGTCGCCGCGCTGGACGCGGTAGCTCTGCACTGCTGCGGTCATGAAGCCTGCTCCTGCGGCCCCGGGCCGGGGCGCCTGCTGGCATTGCAGTCGTTGTGCGCTCGGTGCGCCAGCTAGGACCGCCCGCAATTCGGGTCAGCCGCAGCTGGGGTCGGCCGCAGCCCGGGTGTCACCGGGGGCGGTGGTAGGCGCCGTCGATGGCGTCCTGCACCGTGCGGGTCCAGGTGTCGAGGTGAACGAAGTCGACCGACTCCGGGAAGCGGTGCGCACCGAAGAGCAGCGGCTCCAGGTCGAGCACGGCCTCGCGCGTCTCGGGCGTGGGTTCGGCCAGGTCGGCCAGCAGCACCACGCGGCGCGAGGTGGCCATGCCGTCGGCCAGGTCGATGGCGTCCAGGTTCAGGCCCCAGTGCCAGTCGGGGTTGGCGCGGCGGATGGCTTCGCCCAGGCTCGCGGCGAGGTCGCCGAGCAGGCTGTAGACGATGAAGGCGCCATCGCGCGGGCAGTCGGGCCAGGGAGCGTGGGCGGGCAGCCGGGCAAAGGCGGGCAGCCGGGCCCAGTGCGTGCGCGCCCAGGCCTTGAGGGCGGTGGCGTAGGCAGCGCCGGGCAGCGCCTGGGCGTCCGGGCCGTCGTGGGCCAGCAGCCACTGGCGCAGCGCCTGCTGCCGCGGGCCGAGGGACGCCTCGAAGCGAGCGAGGTTCTCCTGGGCCTGGGCCAGGCTCAGCGCCTTGCCGCAGCCGGGGTGGGGCAGCGGGAAGGGCGGGTAGTCGCTCAGCGCCCAGGCCTCGGGCCGGGGGGTGCCGAGCCAGCGCTGGAAGAGTTGGCGCATGGGCACAGTGCAATCACGAAAGGGGCGACCCGCCGGGCCGCCCCTGGTTCAACGGTCGAGCGGCGAGCCGCCGGGTCAGAACCAGCCTTTTACCGTATCGAAGATACCGCGGCCCGCGGCGTCGCCGGCGAGTGCCCCGCCGATGCCACCGACGATGCCGCCCACCACCGTGCCCACGCCAGGGAAGATGGCCGTGCCGATGGCCGCACCCGCGGCCGCGCCACCCCAGCCGCCCAGCGCGCCGCCCGCCACGCCCGAGGTGGTGCGGCCGGTGTTCTGGCCGACGCGGTTGCCGTCGGCCTGGTAGGCCTGGCCCAGGGAGATGGCGTCCAGCACCACGCCCACGGGCCGCGCGACCTTGCCCACGCCTTCGAGCACCCGGCCGGCGCCGCGCATGCCGCGATTGGCGGCGAGCGCCTCCGCGTCACGCGCGACCTGGCCGCGGATGTCGCTGTCCAGCGTCGTGCGGCCGACCTTGGACTCCACCTCGATGCGCTGGCGCATGCGCGGGTCGGCGGCGGGCGGCTCGGCCACCACGTCCACGCGGCGCGCGCCGTCCAGCACGGGCACCTCGGTGCGCGTCGGGATGCCGGCCGCACGGAAGCGGTCGGCGATCGCGTCGCGCGCCAGGGCGCCGTTGGTGTTGTTCGCCACGGCCGCGCGCACGCCCGAGCTGCGCGTGAGCGACCCCGGGGGCGCGGGGTGCACGGTCGTCGCCACGTCGATGCCGTGGGACTGCAGCAGCTGGGTCAGGCCCTGGCTGAAGCCGCCCTTGCCCGTCCACGCGCTGGTCGTGGCCTCCCAGCGCTTGATCAGGATGGGGTTCTCACGCAGCAGCTGGCCGCCCTGCTGGACCCAGGTCTGGCCCGGGGCCCACAAGCCGTTGGGCACGCCGATGGGCACGCCGTTGGGCACGCCGGTGGGCAGGCCCGCGTCGCCGGGGGCGCGCTCGCGGGCCGCGGCGAGCAGGTCCTGGTGGTAGTGCGCCACGTCCCCGGGGTGACCCGAGGCCAGCAGCTGCGCCTCGATGGCGGCGTGGGCCGCGTCGGCCGCCTGCGGGTCGCTGCGTCGCGCGTCGATCACCCAGTGCGCCAGGCGCTGGGTGTCCACCGCGCCGGTGCGGGCGTCGGTGGCCTGGCTGATCACGTCCGCCGCGGGGTTGCGCTCGGGCGGCGGTGCCGCCCGAGCGCCCGAGGCGCCGTCAAGTGCAAGCACGCTCATGGCGCTCTCCGGTCAGAACTCCAGGCGGACCATCGTCAGCGTGAAGCGGTGCGCGTCACGCGTGGCGGGCTCGGGTTGGCGGCGGGCTTCGCCGGCGTCGCCCGCAGCGCCCAGGGCGCTCAGGAAGGCGCCGCTGAGGGAGGCCGACAGCAGGCCCGAGAACATGCTGAGCGCGGCGCGCAGGAAGTCGCCGCCTTGCTGCGTGGCCGCCGCGGGCGGGTTCTTCTGCAGGTCGGTGGCGTTGATGTAGGCCTGGTCGACCTTGTGGATGGTGCCCTGGGCATCCACCGCGAGGAAGCCCTTGCCGGCGGGGTTCTCCTGCAGCACGTTGCCGTCGTCGTGCGTCCAGTCCAGCGTGCTGCCCCAGCCGGCGGCCTCGTCGATGCGCAGGTCGCCGACCTTGTTGGTGTCCACGCCGCTGATCTTCACGCCGTAGTCGCCGTTGGTGATGGCGACGGTGCTGGCCAGCGTCATGTTGTTGCCCGCGGGCACGGTCTCGATGGTGACCTTGGTGCCGTCCTCGAGCTTGAAGGTGGTGGTGCCCCAGAAATCGAAGGCGTGCTGGCCGTCGATGTTCACGTGCGGGTCGCCCCAGATGTTGTAGTTCTCGCCGGTCTTCTTGTTGAAGATGTTGACGGTGTTGTTGTCGCCCGCGGTGATGCGGTAGTTGTCGTTCTCGAACACGGCCTGGCCGCCGCTCATGTGCGTGCTGGCGTGCGTCGGGTTGGTGCCGCTGACAGCGGCGGTGGCGCTCAGCGACGTGGCGCTGGCGGTCTGGATGGTGGTCATTGGGTCTCTCCTGATGCGTTTCTTCAGTCGCAGCGCGATTGCATGCGCACTCGCGCGCGCCGGCTAGCTGCGGGCACCCGCAATTCGGGGCAGCCGCAGCTAGGGGTGGCCGCAATCAGGAGGGCGCCGCGGGCGCCGGGGGGCTTCAGCCGTGGGGGGCGCGCGAGCGCAGGCCCCAGTCCCAGAGCTTCTCGCTCGGCAGGGGCAGCACCATGAACCAGTGCTCCAGCAGGGCCAGGCTCAGCAGCATGGCCACGAAGCTGCAGGCCGTGACCTCGAAGGCGCTGAAGCTCATGGCCACCGCGCTGTGCCAGGCCGTGGCGGCCAGGGCCGTGACGGCGATGACGCTCACCGGGAACAGGCCGTTGCTCGGGCGCTGGCGGAAGTAGCTGTGCATGTAGCGCAGGTGCTCGGGCAGGAACTGCTCGTTGAGGTTGCGCACGCCGAGGAACACGTTGAGCTTGGCCGACAGCCGCATCAGCCACAGCACGCCGAAGGTCCAGGCGGCCAGCGTGTTGGGCCGGCCCCAGGTGAGGGCCAGGATGGCCGCCCCCAGCACGATGAGGGCCAGCTCGTGGTACAGGATGGCCATGACGGCATGGCCCACGCGGCGCCATCCGCGGGCCTCGGGCGGGCAGGCGCGCCGGCGCGGCCCGGTGACGTAGCCGAGCAGGAAGCCCACCTCCTGCCAGGCCCACACCATCAAGCCGGCCGTGAAGGCCAGGTAGGCGCCGGTGACGCGCGTATCCAACGCCGTCACGGCCACGCCCAGCAGCGAGATGCCCAGCAGCACGGTGGCCGCGGCCATCGTCCATTTGTGCGTCTCGCGCGGCAGGCCGTTGAGGTAGAGGATGACGCCCGTGCTGAACCACCACAGCAGCAGTGTGTAGAGCGCGGGCCAGCCGTGTTGCATGGCGGTGGTGCGGTGCGCGCAGGCTTACCAGCTGGGCGCCACGCGCATGTCGTGCGGCAGGTCGTGGTGCCTGACGGGCAGCAGGTACAGCCGCGCAAAGCACAGCGTCGCGCGCACCGCGCACACGCCCTGCTGCAGCTTGCCCAGCAGGCCGCCGCGGGCCTTGGCGCGGTCGTTGGCGGCGGCGATGGTGCACAGCCTCGTCATGCCGGCGCGGAAGGCGGGGCGGTCGGTGTCCAGGCTCAGCGGGAAGACCTGGCGCGAGATCTCGGTGGTGATGTCGAACACGCGGTAGTCGTAAGCGGTCGGGTCCATGCCCAGCGCTTCGCTCAGCCAGGGGCGGGTGTGGTCGCGCACGTACATCGTCGCGTAGACGGCCAGCAGGAAGAAGCGGATCCACAGCTTGTTGCCGCCTTCCAGCAGGTGGGGCTGGGCGCGCATCATCAGCGCGAACGACTCGCCATGGCGGAACTCGTCGTTGCACCAGCGCTCGAACCACCGAAAGATCGGGTGGAAGCGCTTCTCGGGGTGCGCCTCGAGCTGGCGGTAGATGCTGATGTAGCGCGCGTAGCCGATCTTCTCGGACAGGTAGGTCGCGTAGAAGATGTACTTGGGCTTGAAGTAGGTGTAGGCCTTGGTCTGCTTGAGGCCGACGAGGTCGACCTGCAGCCCGAAGTCTTTCAGCGACTGGTTGATGAAGTTCGCATGCCGCGACTCGTCGCGCGTCAGGTAGCGCATGAGCTGCTTGATGTCGGGGTTGCTCACGTGCTTGGCGATCTCGTTGTAGAGCACGCAGCCGGAGTACTCGCTCGTGAGCGAGCTGACAAGGAAGTCCTGGAAGTCGCGCCGCAGCTGCGGCGACCACGTGGCCGACAGCGCCGCCGCCTCGGCCGCGAACTCGGGCGTGCGGGTGAAGTGGTCGTGGTTGTTGTCGCCCTGGTACTCGGCCATCATCGCGTCCCACTCGGCGCGGATGGGGCTCACGTCCAGGCGGTCCATGGCGTCGTAGTCGGTCTTGTAGAAGCGCGGCGTGAGCATCGTCTCGGCCTTGGCCAGACGGGCGGCGTCCTCGGGGGTCTGCAGTTCAGCGCTGAGCGACATGGGGGTCTCCAGGTGTCGGCGCCAGGAGCCGGGCGAAGACCGCCGCGTTGCTCGGGCCGAAGGATTCGAGGTCGATGCGCCGGCCGGTGCCGGGGTCGACGAGGGTGAGGCGGCCGTCGGCGCGGCCGAGCAGCTCGAAGGGCTGCTCGGGGCCCAGGCCCTGGCGCTTGCGTTCACGCACCAGGCCGCGCATGGTGCTGCGCAGGAAGCCGTTGGTGCCGGGCGCGACGGTGTCGAGCAGCGCCCCGGTGCGGGCATCGCGCACGGCGATGCCGCCGTCGGCGGCGTCCTCGAAGCGCAGCAGCCGTGTGCTGAGCGTGGCGGCGTCGGGCTGCTGCCGGGCGCTCAGGCCGGTCAGGCGCACGGCACCGACGCTCAGCACGCAGGCCAGCACCAGCGCACCCAGCGCGGCCAGGGGCAGGGCGGGCAGCTTGGCGGTGAGGCTCGCGCTCATGTTGTGCTCACGCGGCCTGTTGCAGCGGCGTGCGGGCGGGCTGGGCCTGCGTCACCGGGGTGGCGGCCACGGCCCGCAGAGGCAGGGCCTGGCGTGCGGCTTCGGCCTGCTGCAGCGCGGAGGCCAGCAGCTGCGCCACCGCATGCGCGTCGGCCAGCGCGCGCAGCATGGGCTGGGTGCGCTTGAGCTGCCAGGGGCGCACGTGCGGCCACAGGTGCAGGTAGGCGATGCGGTCCTGGCCCGAGAGGCTCAGCACGATGTCGCCGCCCCGCCCGCGCTCGCGCCAGCCTGCCGAGGCGATCTGGGCGAAGGGCAGGTTGAAGGTGATGCTCAGCACGATGCCCACCCGCATCACCACGCGGCGGTTGGTGACGGTGTAGACGGTGGTGCGCGCCATCAGCCAGGCGATGCCGGCCAGCAGCCCGCAGGCCAGGCCGATCAGCGGCAGCATGCCGGCCATGGCCATCAGCGTCGGGCCCAGCGTTGCGCCGTCGTACAGGCTGGCGATGCCGCGCCAGGCCAGCAGCAGGGCGAAGTAGCCGGCCACCACGTCCAGGTGCAGGGCCTGCGTGGCCAGCAATCGGGCGTCGGGGCTGCCCTGCCAGAGCTGCACCTCGCCCTCGGGCAGGGCCTCGGGCAGGCCGTGCGTGGCCTCGAACTCGTGCTCGTGCGCGGGGGCGAGCAGGTTGACCAGGTTGGGAACGGCTCTCACAGCAGCGGCTCCTGGCGGCTCGGCGTGGCGTAGAGCGTGCCGGCGCCGTAGTAGGCCATGATCTTTTCTTCCTCCAGCAGCGTGACCTGCTCGGCCGCGCGCGTGGCGGGCACCTTGGCGAACTGGTGGCCGAGGATGGAGGCCACGAGGATGCGGCGCTGCTGCACGCGGGCGAAGTTCATGGGCAGCAGCACGCGGCCGCCGCCGGCCACTTCCACTTCCAGGTAGCGGAACAGCATCTCCGAGCGGTCCACCCACAGGTCGACGACGCGGCCACCTTCGACCAGGTCGTCACCCAGCACCGGCAGGCCGCGCCTCGGGCACCGCCGGCCAGCCCTGCACCGTGATGGCACGGGAGCGGTCGGACTCCAGCGGATAGCCCTCGCGCTTGTTCTCGCGGTGCAGGTAGACGATGAGGCCCGCGAAGAAGATCCAGAACGCGTAGAGCACGAGCTGGGCGACGTCGATATAGCCCGTGATGGCACCTGTTTGCATGGAGGCCTCCTAGCCTGGGAACTCGGCCAGCCCGAAACGCTGACGCTATGGTTGGGGTGCGCCGCCGGCGCGCCCGAGGGCGTCGAGCTGCAGGACCTGACGCCCGAGGTCATGGCCACCACGCTCTCGGCGGCCCTGCAGCGCTTTGGGGCCGCGCCCTCGGTGGGCGTGCTCGCCGATGCCGTCGTGGAGGTCGTGCGCAACCTCACCGGCTACGAGCGTGTCGTCGTCTACAAGTTCGACCCCGACGGCCGCGGCAAGGTGATCGCCGAGGCGCGGCATCCGCGGCTGGAGTCCCTGCTCGGCCACCACTACCCGGCCAGCGACATCCCGCAGCGCGCGGGCGCAGTACCTGCTCAACCGCGTGCGCATGCTCGTGGACGTGGACGCCCCGCAGGCGCCGCTCATGCCGGAGCTCGTGCCCGGCACGGCCGTGCCGTGGTCCACCACCGAGGTGGCGCTGGCGCGCGGCATCGGCGTGGCGCTGGTGGACATCATCGTGCAGGTGCAGGCCGTGCGGCTGCTGATCGCCGAGCACCAGCTGCTGCAGATCCGCAGCGCCGTCGCCGGCTCCCGCGAGCCCGTGCTGGTGGCCGACGCGCGGGGCGAGGTCATCTTCGCCAACGACGCGCTGCAGCTGCTGCGCGGCGCGCCGGTCGACAAGGGCAGCCCGGTGGCGGGCCTCTTCGCGCTGGCGCCGGTGGTGCAGGAGGCCCTCACGCAGATGCGCACGACCCAGCACGGCTGGCGGCGCGAGCTGGACCTGCTCGCCGCGGGCGGCACGGCCGTGCCGATGGCCGTGCATGCCGAGCCCATCAGCGGCAACGACGGGCACCTGCTCGGGTTCGTCGTCACGCTGATGGACCAGCGCGAAGCCCGCCGGGCCGACACCGCGCGGCTCAACCTCGAAAGCTCGCTGCGCCTGGCCGCGCAGAGCAGCGCGAGCCAGGCCGACGACGTCATCTCCGCCATCCTCACCAATGCCAGCCTCGCGGCCATGGACATCGCCGACGCCCGGGGTGGCCCGCCGGTGGCGCCGCTGCTGCAGGAGCTGGAAACGTCCACGCGCCGCGCTGCGGCTCTTTACGCGCAGATCCGCAGCTTCTCGCGCTGAAGCGGGGGCAGCGGCGCGGCCGGCCCACGCGTCAGGCGGCGGTCTTGAGTTCCTCGAACAGCTGCTGGTGCAGGCGGAAGGCTTCGCAGGCTTCGGCCACGAAGGCGTCCGCTTCGCCGGGCTGCAGCGGCAGGGCGTCCAGGCCCGCGCGGAAGTCGCGCTTGAGCTGCTCCACCTGTGCCGGCTCGCCGAAGGCGTAGAAGGCCGTGCCGGAGGGGCCGCCCGCGGCCGGCAGGCCGAACTGGCGCTGGATGAGGCGGGCGAGGATCTGCCCGCCATGCAGGTCACCGAGGTAGCGCAGGTAGGCGTGCGCGAGCAGCAGGCCGGGGGCCGTGGCGGCGAGCGCGGTCAGGCGCTCGACATAGGCCCGCGTGGCGGGCGCCAGCGGTGCGTGCGCGCGCCAGTCGCCCGTGTGCAGGCGGTCCAGGTCCTGCTCGAGCGCGGGCAGCCGGCGCAGCTCGGGGCGCCACAGGCGGCCGTCGGCGGGGTGCCCGTCCAGGCCGGACTCCAGCGCCGCGTAGATGGCCTGCAGGTTGCGCAGCAGTGCGCAGTAGGCCGGCAGGCCCAGGCGGCCCTGCATCAGGTCGGCCATCACGCCGCTGCGCTCGGCCAGGGTGTGCAGGCTGCGCGTCTCGGCCTTGAGTCGTGCGGCAAGGCTGGGAGCGGGCGGGGACTGCATCCGCGCATCATGCCGCAAGCCTCGCGCGGCCGTGGTGCTCAGGCCTGGGCGGCTTGCCGGGCCGCCAGCAGGTGCTGCATGGCCCAGCGCCGGGCGGTGTCCATGTCCGGGAAGACGCCGAAGGCCAGGCCATGCTGCTTGAACAGGGGCTCGAACCGCGAGCGCATCAGGTCCAGGCCTTCGACCTCGCTGCGCGCCACCCAGGCGACGGCAGCGTAGTGGTGGCGGCTGGCGATGAAGGCTTCGAAGCCGCGGGCATAGCAGGCGAACGCCTCGGGTGACATCAGCGCGCTGCCTACCCAGTGCATGACGGCGGCGATGGGCTTGTCGTCGAGCTGCCAGCGCGCGAAGGCGGCCTGGCGGGTGCGGCCATAGGCCTGCAGGGCCTCGAGGTTGAACGGCCCCCGGCTTTCCCAGACCAGCAGGCCGTCCTCCATCCAGCACGAGAACTCGCCGTGGGGGCGGAAGCCACCTTGCGTGAAGTCGTTGCTGCAGAGGTAGTCGGCGGGTGGGCTGTTGCGCAGGGCGTTCATGGCGGCGCCAGGGTGCCAACGGTTCTACCACCGGCGCCGCCGCGTGTGTTGCGAGTTAGTTACCTTGCAACGGCGCCTTTCATCACTATCAGCGAGGCCCTCACAGCGCCAGGTTGCCGCTCTTGAGGCGGCGCAGCACGAAGCTGGACTTGCTGTGCCGGATGCCCGGGATCTTGTAGAGCTGCTCGCGCAGCAGCCGCTCGTAGTCGCGCGTGCCCTTGACCGCCAGGCGCAGCACGTAGTCGTAGTCGCCCGAGACGAGGTAGGCCTCCAGCACCTCCGGGATGGCCTCGAGCTGGCGCCCGAAGGCCTCCAGCGCGTCCTCGGAGTGGGAGTCCAGCGTGAGCTGCACGATGAGCTGGTCGGGCACGCCCACGAGCTCGGCGTTGACCTTGATCGTGTAGCCCTCGATGACGCCGGCCTCCTCCATGCGCTTGATGCGCGCCCAGCACGGCGAACTGCTCAGCCCCACCTCGGCGCTGAGCTCCTGCAGGCTGGCGCGCGCGTTGCGCTGCAGGGCCCGCAGCAGGGCGAGGTCGTGGCGGTCCAGCTTGATTTCCTGTGGCATGACGCTTTGAAAGAAAAGTTTGCCGAATGCTAGGTGGTGGGCCAGAAGAGAAGAAGCCTTTTCTGCCGGATGACGCACAAACTTGCCGGATGAATGCGCTTGCTGACGGGCCCCACCTGGCCCTTGCTCCCACCGCCCGCACCGGCGCCCAGGTGCTGCTGGACACGCTGGCCGACTGCGGCGTGGACACCGTCTTCGGCTACCCGGGCGGGGCCGTGCTGCCCATCTACGACGTGTTGCACGCCGAGACGCGCATCCGCCACATCCTCGTGCGCCACGAGCAGGCTGCGGTGCACGCGGCGCAGGGTTATGCGCGCAGCACCGGCCGCGTGGGCGTGGTGCTCGTGACCTCGGGCCCGGGCATGAGCAACACCACCACGGGGCTGCTGGATGCGCTGTCGGACTCGGTGCCCGTGCTGTGCATCAGCGGCCAGGTGGCGCTCGGCGCCATCGGGACCGATGCCTTCCAGGAGTGCGACGCGCTGGGCATCAGCCGCCCGGTCACCAAGTGGAACGCGCAGATCCGCGACGCCGGCCTCGTGCGTGCCCTCGTGCGCCAGGGCCTGGCCGTGGCCGCGGGTGGGCGGCCCGGGCCGGTGCTCATCGACTTCCCCAAGGACCTGCAGCAGCAGGCCGCGCCACAGCGGGCGCTGCCCGCGCCGCGAGCCCTGCGCCTGGCGCGCAGCGCGATCAACCCGGCCCGCGTGGCTCAGGCCGCGCAGTGGGTGGCCGAGGCCCGCCGGCCGGTCTTCTACGGCGGTGGGGGCCTCGTCAACGCCGGGCCCGAAGCCTGCGCCGCCTTCGCCGACGTGGTGCGCCTGAGCGGCGCCCCCTGCACGCTGACCTTGATGGGCCTGGGTGCCTTTCCGGCGTCGCAGGCGCAGTGGCTCGGCATGCTGGGCATGCACGGCACGCTGGAGGCCAACCTCGCGATGCACGAGGCCGACCTCATCGTCTGCATCGGCGCGCGCTTCGACGACCGTGTCACCGGCCGGCTGGACCAGTTCGCGCCGAACGCCCGCGTCATCCATGCCGACATCGACCCCGCATCCATCCACAAGGTGCGCCGGGCGGACCTGCCCTTCGTCGGCGACGCGGGCGAGCTGCTCGCCGCCTTGCGCCTGGCCCTGCAGGCCGCTGCCCCCGCCCCCGGGCGGCTGGCCGGCTGGTGGCGCCAGATCGAGGCCTGGCGGGCCCGGCGTTGCCTGGACTTCGACGACACGCCGGGCGTCATCGCCCCGCAGGCCTTGATGCGCGAACTGCAGCGCCAACTGCAGGGCCGCGACGCCATCGTCTCCACCGACGTCGGCCAGCACCAGATGTGGGCCGCGCAGCACCTGGCGTTCGACGCACCCGGGCGCTGGCTCACCTCGGGTGGCGCCGGCACCATGGGCTACGGGCTGCCGGCGGCCATCGGCGCGCAGGTGGCCCACCCGGGCCGCACGGTGGTGTGCGTGAGCGGCGACGCCTCGGTGCTGATGAACCTGCAGGAGCTCGCCACCGCGTGCCAGCACCGCACGCCCGTCAAGCTCGTGCTGTGCAACAACAGCCACATGGGCATGGTGCGTCAGTGGCAGCAGCTCATCCATGGCGAGCGCTACAGCCACAGCTACAACGCCTGCATGCCCGACTTCGTGGCCGTCGCGCGCGGCTTCGGCTGGCAGGCCGCGCGCGTGGACGAGCGTGACGCGCTGCCGGCTGCGCTGGCCGCGTGCCTGGCGTCACAGGAGCCCTTCTTCCTGGACGTGCGCGTGCGCGCCGAGGAAAACTGCTTCCCGATGATCCCGGCCGGCCGCGGCCACCACGAGGTGCTGCTGGGGCCGCCGCGAGAATGACGCTTTCTCCACTTTCGGGAAGAGAGCGAATGAAGAAGCTGTTGCAGGACCGCGTGGCCATCGTGACGGGCGCGGGCGGTGGCCTGGGCCGCGCGCATGCCCTGGAGCTGGCGCGCCACGGGGCGCGGGTGCTCATCAACGACCTGGCGGGCGCGAGCGATGGCCAGGGCGCCCGTGCGGTGGCCGACGAGATCCGCGCCGCGGGCGGCGAGGCCCTCGTGCACCTGGGCGACGTGACGCGACCGGAGGACATGCAGGCCATGGCCGACCAGACGCTCGCCGCCTGGGGCCGCATCGACATCCTCATCAACAACGCCGGCATCCTGCGCGACAAGACCTTCGCCAAGATGGCGCTGGAGGACTTCCGCCTCGTGCTCGACGTGCACGTGATGGGCGCGGTCAACGCCACCAAGGCCGTGTGGGCCACCATGCAGGAGCAGGAATACGGCCGCATCGTCATGACGACCTCGTCGTCGGGCCTGTACGGCAACTTCGGCCAGGCCAACTACGGCGCGGCCAAGATGGCCCTGGTGGGCTTCATGCAGACGCTGGCGCTGGAAGGCGCCAAGCGCAACATCCGCGTCAACTGCCTGGCGCCCACCGCGGCCACCGGCATGACCGAGGGCATCCTGCCGGCCGAGGCGCTGAAGCAGCTGGCGCCCGAAAAGGTCAGCCCCGGCCTGATTCCGCTCGTCGTGGACGACGCACCCAGCCGCATGATCCTGCTGGCAGGCGCGGGCAGCTTCGAGGCCGCGCACGTCACGATGACCCGCGGCATCCACATCGCCGACACGGCCGCGGCCGGTGAGCAGCTGTGCACGCGCCTGGACGAGCTGACCCAGCGCGACGGCGAGATCGTGCCGGCAGCAGGCTGGGCGCAGGTGCAGCTGGAAGTCAGCAAGCTCCCGGGTTGACCCAAGAAACACGACACGCGCTGACAGGTATGGCGGCGCAGACTGCACGGACCTTGAACCCCGTGAACGGTCTGCCTCCATGCCTCCTGTTGAAGCCTCCCAGGCGCCCGCCGCACCGGACTGCGGTGTCATCGAGCTGCGCCAGTACACCCTGCACCCCGGGCGCCGCGAGGCGCTGATCGCGCTGTTCGACCGCGAGTTCGTCGAGACGCAGGAGGCCGTCGGCATCCGCGTGCTCGGCCAGTTCCGCGACGCGGACGACGCCGAGCGGTTCGTCTGGCTGCGCGGTTATGCCGACATGGCGGCGCGAGGGCGGGCCCTGCCGGCGTTCTACGATGGCCCGGTGTGGGCGGCCCACCGCGACGCGGCCAACGCGACGATGGTCGATTCCGACGACGTGCTGCTGCTGCGCCCGGCCTGGCCCGGGGCGGCGCTGCCGGCGCGGGCGCGAGCGTCGGGCGCCGTGGGCGCGGCCCCGGGTGTGTTGCGTGCCGTGGTCGTCCACCTGAAGGCGCTGGCCGACGACACCGTGCTCGCGGCCTGCTGCGCGCTGCCGGCACGCGAGGCGCGGCTGCAGGCCTGCTACGTCACCGAACCGGCGCCCAACAACTTCCCGCGCCACCCGCTGAGGGCCGGCGAGCCGGTGCTGCTGGCGCTGGCGGGCTTCGCCGAGCCGGCGCAGGCCGAGGCCTGGGCCCTGGCGATCGACGAGGCCCTGCAGCCCTGGCAGGCGCGTGCCACGCAGCACCTGCGCCTGCTGCCCACGTCCCGTTCTGCACTCCGCCCCTGAGGCCACCATGACCTCACCTGCCACGCCCCACGATTTCGACTTCTTCATCGGCCACTGGGAAGTGCGCCACCGCCGCCTCAAGGAGCGGCTGCTCGGCTGCCATGACTGGGAGGACTTCAGCGGCCGCTGCCACATGTGGCCGCTGCTGGACGGCCGCGGCAATGTCGACGACAACGTGCTGGACCTGCCCACCGGCCCCTACCGCGCCGTGTCGCTGCGCACCTTCGACGCCGCCACCGGCCAGTGGGCCATCTGGTGGGTGGACGGCCGCCACCCGCACCGGCTGGAGCCGCCCGTCGTCGGCGGCTTTGCCGACGGCGTGGGCGAGTTCCAGTGCGACGACGAACTGCGCGGCCAGCCCATCCGCGTGCGTTACCGCTGGACGGACACGCGCACCGACCACCCGCGCTGGCAGCAGGCCTTCTCCGCCGACGGCGGGCAGACCTGGGAGACCAACTGGGTGATGGACTTCACGCGCGTGGCCGCGCCGGGCGCGGGGCCTACTTCGCCGCGTTGACGATGGCGCTGATCAGCCCGGTGTGCACCTGCGCACCGGTGCTGCGGTCGAACAGGCCCATGCTGTGGTTGGCGTTGGGCGAGCCCGCGTCCCACCACACCGGCACCGCGCCGTGCGTCCAGGCCGAGCGGGCGACGTAGCGCGCCCAGTTGGTGCGGTAGGTCTCGGCGCCGCTGAACTCGGTGCGGCGGATGGCGCCGAACTCGCCCAGGATCACCGGAATGCCGGCGTCCACGAAGCGCGTCTTCATCTTCTGGAACTGTGCGTCCACATAGGCCTCGTTGGCCCAGGTCTCGGTGTTGGCCGCACTCGTGGCCGAGGCGCCCCACTGCCAGATGCTGCTCGTCTCGTTGAGCGTGAAGTTGTAGGGGTCGTAGAAGTGCACCTCCATCATCAGCCGCTTGGCCATCGGGTCGCTGGGCACGGTGGCGAAGTTCACCGTGTGGTCGATGTTGGTGTTGAAGCCCTGCACGATGAGGTGGCGGGCGAGGTTGTTGCCGCCCGTGGCGCGCACCGCGTTGACGAAGGTCTGGTTGAAGCTGTTCTGCACCGTGTAGAACTCGACGGTGGGCGTGTTGTAGTTGTCGGTCACCATCACTTCGTTGGTGCCGGCGAACAGCAGCGTGTCGTCATAGCCCTTGAAGTTGTTGGCGATCTGCGTCCAGAACTTGGTGATGCGGGCGTTGACCGTGGCCTGCTGGGCGTAGGTGGGCTGCATCCAGCCGCCGTCCCAGTGGATGTTGATCATCGTGTAGAGACCGGCGGTCTTCGCGTAGTTGACGACCTGCGTCACGCGGCTCATCCAGCTCGCGCTGATGTTGTCGTTGGCGTCGGCGTACTGCTTCCACGACAGCGGGATGCGCACGGTCTTGAAGCCGGCGGCCTTCACGGCGTTGAAGAGCGCCTGCGTGGCTTGCGGGTTGCCCCAGGCGGTCTCGCCGCCGATGGCCTCCAGCGTGTTGCCCAGGTTCCAGCCGGCGCCCATGAGCTTGCTGAGCTGCAGGCTGGTGAGGTCACGCATACCGGGCACCGTGATGGTGAAGGCCTGCGTGGACTTGGCACCGCAGCTGTTGGTGTAGGTGGCCGTGGCCGTGCAGCTGGCCTTGGCGGTGAGCGCCTGCTCGCGCGCCGTGCCGGACGTGCCGCAGCCGCTCCAGGCCCAGCTGCCGCCAGACGTGGGCTGCGGCCCGAAGGTGAACGTGCTGTCGGCGGCGACGCTGGCCGTGGCGGTGGCGGTCCAGGTCGTGCCGACCTTGATGAAGGGCTTGATGGCCGTGGCCGTGCAGGTCTGGGCCTGCGCTGTGGTTTGGGCGCCCAGCGCGAGGGCCAGCGCCAGCAGGCGCGTTGCCTTGCCGAAGGTTGATGTCATGGTTTGTCTCCTGGTGGGGTGGTCGGCGCGGCACCTCGTGCCGGGTCCCTGCGCCGGGAACATCGGGCGCGGCCTTTCCCCTCCGCTGCCCGAATCGGGGGGCTCGTCAGCGCGCGGCGTTGACGATGGCCTTGATGGTCTTGGGGTAGGCCTGCAAGGTGGTGCGGCGGTTGAACAGGCCCATGCTGTGATCGCCCAGCGCGCCCTCGTCCCAGTACACGGGCACTGCGCCGTTCGCCCACGCGGTGCGGGCGACGAACTCGTCCCAGTAGGTGCGGTACAGCCCCGCGGCGTCCTTGGACAGGCGTGAGATCGCGCCGTACTCGCCGACGATGACGGGCACGCCGCGGTCGACGTAGGCCGTCTTCAGGCGCCGGAACTGCGACTCCACGTAGGCCTCGTCGGCCCAGTGCTCGGGCGACGCGGCGGCGTCGGTCACGATACGGCCCCACTGCCAGTACTTGTCGGGCGTACCGTCCCAGTAGGTGGTGGCCAGCGTGAAGAAGTAGGGGTCGTAGAAGTGCACCTCCATCATCAGCCGCGAGGCCACCGGGTCGTTGGGCAGCACCGAAACGTTGATCGCGTTGTCCACGCCCGTGCCGTAGCTCTGCACCACCAGGTGGCGCGCCAGGTTGTTGCCGCCGGTGGCGCGCACCGCGTCGATGAAGGTCTGGTTGAAGCCGTTCTGCACCGCCGCGTTCTCCGCCGTGGGCGGGTCGAAGTTGTTGGGCATGGCCACTTCGTTGGAGCCGGCGAACAGCAGCATGTCGTCGTGCGACTTGAAGTTGTTCGCGATCTGCGTCCAGAACTTCGTGAGCCGCGCGTTGACCTCGGCCTGGTGGGCGTAGTCGGGGATCATCCAGCCGCCGTCCCAGTGGATGTTGATCATCACGTACAGGCCGGCATTGCGCGCCTGGTTGACGACCTGCGTCACGCGGGCCATCCAGGCCGGGCTGATGGTGTCGCTGGCGTCGGCGTACTGCTTCCAGGACACCGGAATGCGCACGGTCTTGAAGCCCGCCGCACGCACCGCGTTGAACAGCGCCTGGCTGGCCGGCGGGTTGCCCCAGGCCGTCTCGCCCCCCGTGGCCTCCAGCGTGTTGCCGAGGTTCCAGCCCGCGCCCATCAGGCGCGACAGCTGCACGCTCGTGAGGTCGCGCATGCCAGGCACGGTGATGGCAAAGCTCGCGCTGCTCGCCTGGCCGCAGGCGTTGGTGTAGGTGACGGTGGCCGTGCAGCTGGCCTTGGCGGTGAAGTTCACGCGCGTGGCGGTGCTGCTCAGGCCGCAACCGCGCCAGCTCGCACGGCCGCCGGTGTCATCGACCCGGGCCGACAGCTGCAGCGGGGTGCCGGCAGCGACGGTGGCTGGTGCACTGGCCGCGCTGCCACTGACCGCCAGGTTGGTGGTGAGCCGGCTGGCCGTGCAGGCTGGCTGCGCGTGGGCTGCGGCTGCGAGCAGCCCGGTGACGAACAGGAAAAGGGGTGTGTGGATTCGCATGGTCGTGTCTCCTGCCTCAACGTGAGCCCTGGGCGCCGTGGCGGCGGCGCGCGACGCCTGCGGTGACCAGCAGGCCGGCCAGCCAGAGTGCTGCGCTGCCGGGCTCGGGCACGGCCGACAGCACCTGGGCCGAGGTGAGCAGCGAGATCTGCGCGACGGCCAGGCTCGTGCCCGCGTTGTCCCAGCTGACCGACAGCAGGCTCGGGCCGCTGTAGCCGAGGCTGAAGTCGGGGCTGTCGACGGCCTGGGCTTCGGCGCTGACGAGCCCGGTACCGAGGTTGGCGTTCCAGAGGGCCAGCTGGGCCAGGGCGGAGGCGCTGCCGCCGTTGCCGACGACGGCCAGGCCGTCGAGCGTCATCGTGACGACCACGCGCGTGCGGGGGCCCACCATGAAGGCCGCATCCCACAGCCGTGCGGCGGCCGAGGCCACCTCGCCGCCGCTGGCGCTGGCAAAGGACGACGCGGCGCCGGCCGAGAAGAGGTCGCTGCCGGAGAAGCTGACGCTGGCCGTGGCCGAGCCGCTCGCACCCCCGACCGTGGCCTGGCGGTTGCTGCCGATCCAGCCGATGGACTCGGCGTGCTGGGCGGCGTCGGCCAGGTCGGCCGTGACGCCGGTGGACTCGGCCGTTGCGGGCCAGCCGGGGCCGGTGTTCTGCACGATCCAGGGCCAGTTGCCGGTGACCCAGGGCTCGGCATCGAGCGCCACGAGGGTGACGGTGACGTTGGAGATGCTGACCTGCGCGCTGGACGTCGCGGCGAGGGCAGGCGACATGGGCAGTGCGGCGGCGGCGAGGGTGGCCAGGGTGGCCAGCGCGGGGGTGCGCAGGCGTGACCGGGCATCCCGGCCGTGGAGGTAGGAAAGGGCTTGTCTCATGATGTTGTGTTGTTGTGGGGCGTTGTCGAAGGCCGCGCCCCTGCCGGCCTGGGGAAGGTCAGCTCATGGCATCGACGATGGCCCGGATGAGGTCGCGCTCGACGGGAGCGCCGGTGCGGCGATCGAACAGCCCCATGCCGTGCTGGCCGGTGACGCCGTTGTCCCAGTAGACGGGCACGAGGCCGTGCGCGCGGGCCGAGCGGGCGATGTGGCGGTTCCAGGCGATGCGGTAGGGCTCGGAGCCGGGGCGGTCGGTGCGGCGGATGGCGCCGAACTCGCCGAGGACGACGGGGATGCCGCGGTCGATGAAGTGGCGCTTCATCTTCGCGAACTGCGCGTCAGCGTGGGCTTCGTTGCCCCAGGGCGCGGTGGCCTTGGCATCGCGCGCGGCGGCGCCCCACTGCCAGATCGCGCTCTTCTCGTCGAGCGTGAACTCGTAGGGGTCGTAGTAGTGCACCTCCATCATCAGCCGGTCGCGCACCGTGTCGCGCGGCATCACGGCGTGGGCCACCGTGTGGTCGATGTTGGTGTTGAAACCCTGCACGACGAGGTGGCGGGCCGCGTTGTTGCCGCCGGTGGCGCGCACCGCGTCGACGAAGGTCTGGTTGAAGCCGTTCTGCACCGCCACGTACTCGGGCTTGGGCGGGCTGTAGTCGCCCTCCACCATGACCTCGTTGGTGCCGGCGAACAGCAGCGTGTCGTCGTGGTCGCGAAAGCGCTCGCCGATCTGCGTCCAGAAGCGCGTGATGCGGGTGTTGGCCTCGGCCTGGCGTGCGCGGGTGGGCTGCATCCAGCCGCCGTCCCAGTGCAGGTTGATGAGGCTGATGAGCCCGGCCTGCTTGGCGTAGCCCACCACCTCGGCGACGCGCGCCATCCAGCGTGTGCTGATCACGTCTTTCGCATCGGCGTACTGCTTCCAGGCGACGGGAATGCGCACCGTGCTGAAGCCGGCGGCCTTGACGCCGTCCAGCAGCGCTTGCGTCGTGGCCGGGTTGCCCCAGGCGGTCTCGCCGCCGGTGGCCTCCAGCGAGTTGCCCAGGTTCCAGCCCGTGCCCATGAGGCGGGCGAACTGCAGGCTGGTGAGGTCGCGCATCGGCGCATCGGCCCGTACGGCCGGGGCGAGCGGCAGGCTGGCCAGGGCCAGCAGGGTGTGGCGGCGCGTCGTCATCGGGTGCCATCCACGAGCGCGGCCAGCACCGGGGCGTCGAGCACCACGTTGCGGTTGCGGTCCAGCAGGCCGCCGGTGTCCCACACGAAGGGCAGCAGGCCGAGCGCATGCGAGCGCTGCGCCACGGCCTTGTAGTAGGCCGCGCGGCTGGCCTGGTGCAGGCGCAGCGCGTCGCCGCTCAGGCTGCTGCTGCGGTCGATGGCGCCGAACTCGCCCACCACCACCGGGATGCCCTTGTCGACGAAGCGCGTCTTCATCGAGCCGAGCAGGCTGTCGACCGCCGCTTCTTCACCCCACGTCGGGTTGTGGGCCGAGTCGGTCGTCGAGTGATTGCCCGCGCCCCAGTAGAAGAACTGGTTGCCCCAGCTCTCGTCCTTGGTCATGCCGGTGAAGTTCCACGGCGTGTAGTAGTGGATCTCCAGCATCAGCCGGCCGCTGACGGTGTCGGTGGGCAGCGTTGTCATGAGCTGCGTGGTGAGCTCCACGTCGGTGGACGGCCCCTGCACGACGAGGTTGCGCCACGCGTTGCGCCCGCCCGTGGCGCGCACGGCATCCACGAAGGTCTGGTGGTAGCTCATCAGCACGGCCATCTGCTCGGCCGTCTTCACGTTGGGCTCGTTGGCGCTGGCGAACATCAGCCGGCCGTCGACGTCGCGCAGGCTGGTGGCGATCTGCTGCCAGAAGGCCTTTTGCTTCGCGTTGTTCGCGGCCTGCTTGTCGGGCGTGACGTTGTTCTCCAGCCAGCCGCCGTCCCAGTGGATGTTGAGCAGCACGTGGAGGTCGGCGTCGATGCAGTACTGCACCACCTCCTTGATGCGGGCCATCCAGGCGGGGTCGATCTTGGCCGTGGTGGCGTCGGCGAACTGGTTCCACGCGGCCGGCAGCCGGATGGCGTTGAAGCCCGAGGCCTTGGCGAACTGCACGAAGGCGGCCGTGATGCGCGGGTTGCCCCAGGCCGTCTCGCCGCCGGTGGCTTCCAGCGTGTTGCCGATGTTCAGGCCCAGGCGCACCTTGGCCGCGGCTTGCACGGCGTTGTCGGCCATGCCGGTGGCGTCGGCAGGCTTGGCTGACGTGTTGTAGTCGGGGTAGGGCGAGCTGCTCGGTGCGGGGGCGGGCGCCGGTGCAGGCGCCGGAGCTGGAGCCGGAGCCGGAGCCGGAGCCGGAGCCGGAGCAGGCGCTGCGGTCGCGGTGGCGCCGCCACCGCCGCCGCCGCCACCGCAGCCGGCCAGGCCGGCGACCAGGCCCAGCGTCGCTTCGCGGCGCCTCATGCGGCCACCTGCTTCAGGCTCAGCAGCACCACGTCGTGGCTGCGCAGCTTGAGCTTCACGGTGGCCGTGCCGGCGGCGCCGACGCGGATCTCGCGCTGCACCTCCGGCTGGTCGGTCGTCAGGCCCTGCAGCTGGGCAAGCTGGGCCGCGTCGAGGTTCTTGGGCGAGCCCATGGTCAGGTAAGGCGTGTGCGCGTCGTTGGCGAGGTAGCCCGTGCGGTGCTGCGTGAGCTGGTAGCGACCCGGGGGCAGGTGGCGCAGCTCGACGGTGGCCGTGCCCACGTCACGCGCGGGCTGGGGCTTGCCGAAGTAGCTGCGGTTGCTGAGCTTCTGGCCGGTGTTGCGCCAGTCCCAGACGAGGGCCTGGAGCTGCTTGCCGTCGGTGGCGGCCCAGGTGAAGGCGTCTTGCGTGGGCACCTGGCGGCCCTGCAGCGCGGCGAGGTACTTGTAGGCGAACCACACGGGCTTGCGGATGCCCTCGCGCGTCATCATGCCGAAGCCGCCGTGGAAGGGCGCGTCCGGCGGGCCGGGCTCCTCGAAGAGGTCGGTGTAGGTCCAGTAGCTCATGTGCTGGGCCAGGCCCTGGGTGGCCTTCAGCTTGGTGAGCACGTAGGCCGCGCTCATGTAGCTGTCGTGCACCAGGTCGCGCGGGTTGTAGCTCGTGCTCCATTCGGTGAAGAACAGCGGCAGCCCGGGCAGGTGCGAGGCCTCGATCTCCTGGCGCACGCGCCGCACGTCGCCGACGATGGCGTCGGGGTTGGGCGAGAGCATGCGGTCCTCCTGCCCGAACTCGTCGAGGAAGCCACCGTCCACGCCGTAGGTGTGGGTCGTCACGAAATCCACCGGCGAGTTGGTGGCCTTGGCATGCGCCAGGAACTCCGGCACCCAGGCGGCACCCGCCGTGGACGGGCCGCCCACGCGCAGCGCCGGGTCGATGGCCTTGATGGCCTTGGCCGTGCGCGTGTAGAGGTCGAAGTAGGCCTTCTGGTCGGCCTTCTCCCAGAAGCCGTCGAGGTTGGGCTCGTTCCAGACCTCGAAGTACCAGCTGTGCACCTCCGCGGCGCCATAACGCTGCAGCAGGTGGCGCGTGAAGGCGTCGATGAGCGCCACCCAGCCGGTCGGCTCCGGGTGGGAGGTGTTGCCCTCCCAGTAGAAGATCTTGTTGTCAGACGTCTTCAGCGCGGCCGGCGTGAAGCCCAGCTCGACGAAGGGCTTGATGCGCCGCGCCAGCATCGCGTCGTAGAGCTTGTCGATGTTGGTGAAGTCGAAGACGAGCTGGCCGGCGGCGTTGCGCGTCACCGTCTTGAAGACGTCGTGAAAGATCGCGTGAAAGCGCAGGTAGCGAAAGCCGAGCTCGTCGACCGCCGTCTTGAGCTGGGCCAGCGAGTCCTCGCGGAACAGCGTGCCGGGGAAGTCGGAGCCGACGCAGTGGTCGAAGAACCGGTCCAGCGGCGCCTTGGCCTGGGCCAGGTCCAGCACGATGCGGCGGTTGGGAGTGGCGGCCATGGCGTTGGGCAGCAAGGGCAGGGCGGCGGCGGCGGCCAGGAGCTGGCGGCGACGGGGAGCGGTCATGCGTTGAGTCCTCGGTAGACGAAGTTGCGAAAGCGCGCCTCGCCGGCACCCGCACTGAACAGCGCGATGCGCAGGCTGACGAAGCCGCCGAACACGTTGTGATGGAAGCCCGAGACCTCCATCTGCCAGGGGTGCTGGACCCAGGTTGCGCCGTCGTCGCGCGAGTAGCGCCAGGTGACGACGTGGTCTCGGTTGACGAGGTGGATGCGCACGCGCCGCGTGGCCAGCGGCTCGCGCATCCACCCGTGCTCCTGGCCGTAGCCATAGGTCAGCAGCTGCGTGGGGCTGAAGCCGATGCCGGCATGGCCGCGCTCGTCGTAGAACAGGGCCAGGCCCGCGTGGCCGTCGCCGGTGATCTCCAGGTCGACCCAGCATTCGTAGCGGCGGTCGCCGTTGATGCAGACGAGCGGCGAGCAGTCCGCCAGGGACTTGCCCTTGCCGCGCATCGCCAGGCCCTCGGCGCCCCAGCGCAGGCGCGACAGCTCGTCCGGCCCGGGAGCGTGGAAGCTCCACTGCACGCCCAGGCGCGGGCGCGAGAAGTCGTCGGACAGCGGCGCGCCGGCCGGGCTCGGCTTGCCGCCGCGGGGCGCGGGCAGCGCGCGCGCGAGCGTGCCGCCCGTCGCGCGCGGCCAGCCGTCCTTCGTCCAGGTCAGCGGCTCCAGCAGGGTTTGCCGGCCGAGCGTGCGAAAGCCGTTCTCGTAGCCGTGGTAGACCATCCACCAGTCATCAGGCGCGCCACTGGGCCCCTCGACGAAGCTCGCGTGGCCGCGCGACCACCAGGGCTCGTCCACGCTGGCGGTGCGCACGATGGGGTTGTTCGGGCAGTCCTCCCAGGGCCCGTGCACCGAGCGCGAGCGGGCCACGGTGACCATGTGGCTCGTGGGTGGCCCGGCGGTGCCGCCGACCGCCGAGACGAGGTAGAACCAGCCGCCGCGCTGCAGCAGCTTCGGCCCCTCGGGCGCGAACATCTCGACGACCCAGTCCTTGGGGTACTGCCACGGCCGCCAGGCGCCCGCCTGCAGCGGGCCGTCGGTGGCCAGGCCGTCGTCGGTCAGGCGCACGCGGCGCCCGCCGTTGACGAACAGGTAGCGCCGCCCGTCCTCGCCCACCACGTGGCCGGGGTCGATGCAGCCGGGCATCCTCAGGTCCACCGGCGCGCTCCACGGGCCGCGGATGTCGTCGGCGTGGATGACGTAGACGCCCGTGCCCTGGTCCCGCAGCACGGGGATGTAGAGGTAGTAGCGCCCGGCGTGCTTGACGAGGTCCATCGCCCACACGGTGCCGATGTTCTGCTGCAGCGCGGCGGTGACGGGCGTCCAGTTCAGCAGGTCGGTGGAGTGCCAGAGCACGGCGCCGGGGTAGGACTGGAAGGACGAGAACGTCATCCAGTAGTCTGCGCCGTCCTTCAGGATGGTGGGGTCGGCGTGGTCGCCCGGGACGATGGGGTTGACGTAGCGGCCACCGCCCTGGTCCGCCCGGCGCTGGCCCTCGACGCCGCGGCCGGCCGCGCGGGGCGGTGCGGCCAGGGCGGGGGCGCTCGCGCCGGCCAGCGCCAGCTGCAGCGCGTGGCGGCGCGACACGCTCACACCTGCCCCCGCGTGGCTTCGAGCTGGCGGCGGATCTCGCCCATGCGGCCTTCCGTCAGCGGGAAGCGCAGGATGGCGATCAGCGCCAGCACCAGGCCGATGACCGGGATGCCCGACAGCAGGATGCGGATCCAGAAGATGGCTTCCGGCGTCTGCACCGTCTGCTTGGCGTCGAAGCCGGTGAACTGCAGGATCCAGCCGGAGGCGCCCACGCCCAGTGCGATGCCGACCTTGGTGATCCAGGACTGGCAGGCCGAGAACGAGCCTTCGCGGCGCTGGCCGGTCTGCATCTCGTCGTAGTCGACCACGTCGCCGATGGTGGCGCCGTACAGCGTCCAGAAGCCCGCGCCGGTGAACGCCACGAAGCCGCAGGCGAAGAGCTGCAGGTAGGGCCGCTCGGGGTCGTACAGCCACCAGTCGCCGATGAACGCGGCGATTGCCATCGCCAGCACCGTGGCCAGGGCCGCGCGCTTGCCCCGGCGCCGGGCGATCCACGAGAAGAACGGGATGCCCGCGAAGCCGAAGGCCATGCCGGCCAGGCCCATGGCGGTGTTCCATTGCGTGGCCAGCGTCACGTCGCCCTTGCAGACGTAGTAGACGGTGGCGTAGTAGCCCAGGGCTCCCACCATGGCCGTGCCGATGCCGTAGGCCAGGGCCATCAGCAGCACGTGGCGGAAGGGCTGGCAGCGCAGCGTGCGCCAGAGGGTGTCGGCAAACGGGATGTGCGTCTGCGTGCGCGACACCAGCTTCTCGTAGTAGCGCTCGCGCGTCAGCAGGAAGATGGCGATGGAGACGGCCACCATGATGGCCCCGAGGATGGCGGTGTAGACCTGCGCGCCACGCAGGATGTCGGGCTTGCCGTTGGCGTCATGGAAGATGGCCAGCGTCGTGAACTGCGCGGCGAAGAACATCGCGAGCTCGGGCAGCTTCTGGATGGCGTTGCGGATGGCCATCACCGTGGTGCGCTCGTGGTAGTCGGGCGTCATCTCCGACCCGAGGCTCACCCAGGGCATGTTGAAGCAGCTCATGACCGGCACGTAGATCACCATGCTGACCAGCATGAAGATGAAGTACTGCGTGTCCGTCCAGCCCTTGCCAACGGCGAACATCAGCGGCAGCCCGACGCCGGCCAGGATGCCGCCGACCAGGATGAAGGGGCGCCGCCGACCGAAGCGCGTGCGGGTGTTGTCGGAGATCCAGCCGAAGACGGCGTCGCTCGCGGCGTCGATGAAGATCTTCACCATCTGCACGGTGGAGATCAGCCCCGGCGCCACGCCCAGGAAGATGTTGAAGACGTGGAAGGCCAGCGACGGGTAGAGCCAGTGGCCCCACATGTCGAGGAAGGCGCCCAGGCCGAAGCCGATCTTCTGGCGCATGGGCAGCCGGTCGCTGCCGGGCGTCACGCGGTCCAGGTGAAGGGTGGCGGCGTTCACAGGATCTTCCTCGCGGCCATCACCTCGGCGTAGTAGCGGGCCGAGAGCTTGGGCGTGCGCACCTGCGTGGCGTAGTCGCAGTGCACGATGCCGAAGCGGCGCTGGTAGCCGTCCTCCCACTCGTAGTTGTCGATGAAGCTCCACAGGAAGTAGCCGTGCAGCGGCACGCCGTCGGCCACGGCGCGGTGGGCTTCGCGCAGGTGGTTGCGCAGGAAGTCGCGGCGGTGCAGGTCCAGCACCTCACCGTTCACCACCGGCTCGTCGTTGTAGCCGCAGCCGTTCTCGGTGATGTAGAGCGAGCGGTGCCCATAGCACTCGGCCGCCAAGCGCGTGGCCCAGTAGATGGACTGCGGCGCGATGTGCAGCCAGGGGCTGTCGGCGCGCGGGTAGTTGGCCGGCAGGGGCACGGCCTCCCAGGCGGCGTCGCCCTGGCCAGCGCGCACGAAGGTGCCGGTGTAGATGTTCAGGCCCAGGTGGTCGGTGGGCAGGCTGATGAGGTCGAAGTCGCCGGGCTGCACCTGCGGCGCATCGGCGCCGACGCGGTCCAGGTAGCTCTGCGGGTAGCGGCCGGCATGCATGGCACCCAGCACATGGGCGTTCTTCTCCAGGAACCAGGCCTTGGCCGCGGCGATGTCGGCGGGCGTCTCGGTCACGGGGATGCAGACGTCGCAGTTGTCGGTGAGGCCGACGACCGCGCCCGCGCCGCCGAACTCGCGCACCGCGCGCACGCCGTGGCCGTGGCAGAGCAGCGCATGGTGGAAGGTCTGGTTGACGACAGCGGCACTCTCCTTGCGGCCCGGCGCCTTCGTGCCGGCGCCATACGCCAGCCACGTGAAGCAGCGGATCTCGTTCATCGTGATCCAGTGCTTCACCTCGCCTGCGAAGGCCTTCACGACCGTGTCGGCGTAGCGCGCGAAGGCGTCCACGGTCACGCGCGAGGTCCAGCCGCCGCGGTCTTCCAGGCTCTGCGGCAGGTCCCAGTGGAACATGGTGACCCAGGGCGTGATGCCGTGCTTCTTCATGCTCGCGAAGAGCCGGTGATAGAAGTCCAGGCCGGCCTGGTTGAGCTCGCCGTCGCCCCTCGGGTAGATGCGCGGCCAGGCCAGCGACAGGCGGTAGTGCTTGACGCCCAGGGACGCCATCAGCGCGAAGTCCTCGTCGAAGCGGTGGTAGTGGTCGCAGGCGACGTCCAGCGTGTCGCCGTCGTGCACGGCGCCGGGCTGGCGGGCGAAGCGGTCCCAGATGGATTCGCCCTTGCCGGCCTCGAAGGCGGCGCCTTCGATCTGCGGGGCGGCGGCGGCCACGCCGAACACGAAGTCGGCGGGGAAGGAAGCGGAGTAGGTCAGTGCGGTCATTTGGTCAGCGCTCGGGCCGTCAGGGCTTGAGCCATTGCGTCAGGAGAGGGTCCAGGCTGCGGGCCCAGAGGTCGTAGCCCGCCGGGCTGAGGTGAAGCCAGTCGGGCAGGATGTCGCGGGAGAGGGTGCCGTCGGGGCGGGTGAGGGCCGCGCCGATGTCCAGGAACACGACCTGACGGCCGTCGGCCAGCGCCGGCAGCAGGGCGTTGATCTTGGCGTTGTGGCGGCGCAGCAGGCCGTCGGGCTTCTCGTCGCGCGGCAGCAGCGCCAGCAGCAGCACCTTGGCCTGCGGTTGGCGGCGGCGGATCTCGTCGAGGTTGGCGCGGATGCCGGCCACGGTCAGGGCCGGGTCTTCCAGCCGCTCGCCGGTGTTGTTGGTGCCGATGAGCATGACGATGGCGCGCGGCGCCATGCCGTCGAGCTCGCCGTGCTGCAGGCGCCACAGCAGGTTCTCGGTGCGGTCGCCGCCAAAGCCCAGGGCCACGGCGTTGTTGCGGGCGAAGTGCCGGGCCCAGGCGGCCTGGCCTTCCTTCTCCCAGCCTTGGGTGATGGAGTCGCCCAGGAAGACCAGGTCCACGCGTCGCCCGGCCTCGCGGTGGGCGCGGATCTCGGCGAGCTTGGCCTCGTGGCGGGGCAGCCACCAGTCCACCGCCCAGCTCTCCTGCAGCGGCTCGGGCGTGACGGACTGCGTGCGGTAGTCGGGGCAGGCGGTGTTGGGCGTGCCGGCGCGCTGGAAGGTCGGCGTGCCGATGCGGATCTCGCCGTTGCCGGTGCCCTCCAGCGTGAAGGGAACGGGCACCGCGCTGAAGTCGTCGCCCTCGCGCCAGAAGCATTTCAGCGCCAGCGACACATGCCGCCGGCCCTGCCCTGCCAGCGCGCGGCCGGCAAAGAGGAAGGGGACCTTGCGCTCGCAGTCCGTGCCGCAGCCGAGCTTGAACTTCATGCCGCCGCGCGCCAGGTCCACCACGTCGAGGTCGAACTCGACGGTGCCCTGGGGCACATGGCCGCGCAGGTCCAGCGGCGGGCCGCCCTGCCAGCGCAGCTGGGCGATCCAGGTGTTGGTGAACTGCAGCGTCAGCAGGCCGTCGTCGCCCCGCGAGGCGGCAACGCGGCTGGCAGGCACGCGCGGCTGCGCGGGCTTGGGTACGGTGACGCGGTCGCCCGTGAGCGTGGTCTCGCCTTCGAAGTCGGTGACGGCGATCTGCCAGCCGCGGTGCAGGTCGACCGCCTGCGCGAGGCCCACGCAACACAGCCACAGAGGCACAGAGACACAGAGGAATCGGCGCACCAACCCGGCGTCTCCGTGCCTCTGTGTCTCTGTGGCTGTGTTCTTGCTCGGTGACATGGTCAGTTCGGTTGGGCGAATTGCAAGGTCCGGGCCTTGCCCGGCTTCAGGTGGAGGTCGATGACGCGCTCGCCCACGCGCAGCCGCCCGCCGCCCGGGCCGGCCACGGCGCGCACGGTGGCGCTCTTCACGCGGGCGTCGGCCCAGGTCATGTCGACCTCGAAGCCGCCGCGCGCACGCAGCCCGCGCACGGTGCCGTTCGGCCAGGCTGCAGGCAGCGCGGGCAGCAGGTCGATGACGCCGTCGTGCGACTGCAGCAGCATCTCCGCGATGGCGGCGGTGGCGCCGAAGTTGCCGTCGATCTGGAAGGGCGGGTGGGTGTCGAGGAGGTTGGGGTAGGTGCCGCCCTGGTGCACCTCGGCGCCGGGGCGTGCGGCCTGGGCGCCGGGCTCGGCCAGCAGGCCGCGCAGCAGGCGGTGGGCGCGGTCGCCGTCGCGCAGCCGGGCCCACCAGGCCATCTTCCAGGCCATGGACCAGCCGGTGCTCACGTCGCCGCGCGCGTCCAGCGTCCTGCGGGCGGCGGCGGCGAGCTCTGGCGTGCGCGTGGGCGAGATCTGCCGACCCGGGAAGAGGGCGAAGAGGTGGGAGACGTGGCGGTGGGTGTCGCGCGGCGTGTCCAGCACCGGGTCCTGCAGCTCGTCGAGCCACTCCAGCAGCTGGCCCCAGCTGCCCACGCGCGGCGGCGCGAGGCGGTCGCGCACGGCCAGGGCGCGCTCGCGTGCGGCGGTCTCGCCGAGCACGGCGGCGGCCTGGGCGATGTTGTCGAAGAGGTCCCAGAGGATCTGCTGGTCGTAGGCCACGCCGTCCTGGATGGGGCCGTGCTCGGGCGACCAGCCGTTGGGGGCGACGAGCCGCCCGTCAGGCGTGGCCTTGAGCCGGTCCTGCCAGAACTCGGCCACTTCCAGCAGCACCGGCCAGGCGGTGTGGCGCAGGAAGCCGCGGTCCTGCGTGAAGGCGAAGTGCTCCCAGAAGTGGCGGGCATACCAGGCGTTGCCCGTCATGTTCCAGAGGTAGCCCTGGGCGCCGAAGGGGTTGGTCTCGGTGCGCAGCGCCCAGCCGCGCACGGGCTGGCCATCGGCCCGCAGGAAGGTCTCCTGCGGCGGTTGCACGGAGTTGTCCCAGGGCGGGGTCTCGGGCGGCAGGGCGGCGGGGTCTTTCAGGGCCAGCGCGGCGCGCTCGCTGACGGCGCGGCGCCACTGCGGCAGCAGGCGCTGCACGAAGCGGTGGAAAGGGCGCGCGGCCTCCGCCAGGTTGGCCGGTTCGGCCGGCCAGTAGTTCATCTGCAGGTTGATGTTGGAGTGGTAGTCGCTGTTCCACGGCGGCTGCAACTGGTCGTTCCACAGGCCCTGCAGGTTGGCCGGCAGCGAGTCGCGCGAGCTGCTCACGAGCAGGTAGCGGCCGAACTGGAAGTACAGCGCCTCCAGCTCGGGGTCGCTGCCGTGCCGGGTGTAGGCGGCCAGGCGCGCGTCGGTCGTGAGGGCGCGGCGCTCGGCCGGTGCCGCGCCGAGGTCAAGCTGCACGCGGCCGAGCAGCCGCTGCACGTCGCGGTGGTGCGCCGCCCGCAGCTCGCGCCAGGCGGGCGTGGCGTCGAGTTGGGCCTGCACGCGCGGCAGCGGGTCGCGGCCGTCGTCGAAGCTGGTGCCGGCGGCGAGCAGCACGGTGAGCGCGGTGCAGCCCTCGAAGACGAGGCTGTCGCCTTCCACGCGCACGCGCCCGCCCTCATTCAGCAGCCGCAGCTGGCTCGCGTAGGCCAGGCCGTTGGGCAGGCGCCCGACGGCCGTCATGCCGCGGCCGGCGGCGGTGAGTGCGGCGCCATGCCGGTCGGCCAGCGCGATGCGCCCTTGGTAGCGGCCGGGGCGGTCGGCGCTCAGCCGCCAGGCGATGACCTGCGCGGGGTGGCTGGCCAGCGTCACGCGCTCGAAGCGAACGCCGTCTTGCGTGTAGCGCAGGCGGTGCTCCCCGCGGGCGATGTCGAGTTCGCGCTGGTAGCCGCTGACCGGCGCCTCGGAGCGGTCCAGCGTCAGCACCACGTCGCCAAAGGGCTGGTAGGCGCCCAGGGTCTGGGTGTCGCCCGTCCAGAGCGTGATGTCGTTGAACTGCAAGCGGTCGCGCGCCACCTGGCCGAACAGCATGGCGCCCAGGCGCCCGTTGCCGATGGGCAGGGCCCGCTGCTCCCAGCCCTGCGCCGTGTCGGGCGCTGGCGCGGCATAGCGCAGCGTCAGATCGGCCGCCTGCAGCGGCAGGGCCAGCGCGAGCCAGCAGGTGAGCAGCAGCCGCTTCATCGCTGGTTCAACGCGGGCGGCCCATCTTGACCTTGAGCATGACAGGCTCGGCGGGCAGGTTCAGGCCGTAGTCGACCTGGTCGCCGTTCCACACACGCTCCATGACCCAGCGGCCCTTGTCGTCGAAGCGGCCCTGCTCGGCGCGCATCATGATGCCGCTCGTGCCGGCCGCGGGCTCCATGCGCACGCGCACGCGGTGGCCGATCAGCAGGAACTCGTCCGGCCCGAGCTGGGCGATGGCCACACCCCCGCCCGGCTCCTCGGTGCCGGCGGCGGGCTTGGCGAACTCGCCACCCCAGGCGGACTCGCCGAAGCGGCCCAGGCGGTAGGTGAGCTTGGCTGTCCAGCCGGGGAAGTCCAGCTGCTGGGGCTTGCGGTCGTCGCCCTCGGCAATGCCTTGCGTGCGGCCTTCGAACGCCCACTGCGCCCACAGGCGCTGGATGGGCGCGAACATGCGGTAGACGCGCTCGAAGGGCTCGACGATCGTCTTGTCCGTCGCGGTCGCGCCCAGCGGGTGGTTGCTGTAGTCGAAGTAGTCCACGCCGAAGGGCGACACGCCGATGGCGCCGCGGCCGAGCATGGCGTAGAGGAAGCGTCCATAGGCCGGCTTGGTGCCGATCTCGGGCACCCACAGCGCGTTGTCTGCGCGCTGGAAGAGGCGCAGGTTGGCCTCCACCTGGGCGGACTCGGGGCTGTAGATGTCGGGCGCGACGATGTCCAGCGCGGGGGCGGCGGCCTTGTAGATGTCGATGACGTCCCAGGTCGGCCCGCCGCTGGCGAAGTTCTTGTTCCAGGGCTTGGGCGGTTGCTCCAGCGGGTTGCGCAGCGCGTTGTTCACGTACATGGGCAGGTCGTACACCGCGCGGCCGGCGGCGGCGATCTCGCCGATGTAGCGGGCGATCGCCCAGGCGTGGAAGTACTCGTCGGCGTAGTCGCCGTAGACCTCGCGCCAGGTGCCACTGGCGGAAAGCTTGGGCTTCTGTCGCGCCAGTACGGCAGCGGGCACGGGCTGCTCGAAAGCCGCTTGCGCGGCCGGGCTGAAGTCGCGCACGAGGCCGTAGGTGCCGACCTCGTTCTCGACCTGCACCATCAGCACGGTGCGCTGCGCGCTGTCGAGCTTCTTCAGGTGGCTCATCAGCGCGACGAAGGCGCGCTTGTCGGCCTTGAGCGTCTCGGCGCCGAAGGGGCTGAGGCTGTAGTTGGCGCGGCCCTCGCGGTCGACGTTGAAAGGGAAGCGCTGGGTGTCGAGCTTGACCCAGGCGGGCGTGTATTGGGCGCTGGTGTTCTTCCAGGTGCCGAACCACAGGATGACCAGGCGCTTGTTCTGCTGGCGCGCCTCGCGCACCAGGGTGTCGACGAAGCTGAAGTCGAAGCGTCCTTCCTCGGGCTCGACCTGCTCCCAGGCCACGGGCATGAGCACGGTGTTGGCCTTGAGGTCGCGTGCGGCCTCCCACACCGGCTTGAGTGCGGCCGGGTAGTTGCTGGAGTTGTGGGCCTGCGCGCCCAGGATCAGGAAGGGCTTGCCGTCCACCAGCAGGGCGTGGCGGCCGTCGCGCGTGACGATGCGGGGCGCTTCGGCGGAGGGCGCGGCCTGTGAGGCCGGTGCCGCGAGCAGGGCCGCAAGCGCCGCCGCGAGGAGGAAGTGTTTCTTCATCGGGGTTTCCGAAAAGGGGACTCGGCGGGGAAGGGCCCGGCGCCCGTCACGGACGCCGGGCCGGCTCAGACTCAGAAAGAGTAGCTGGCCTGGACCGAGTAGCGGCGGCCCGTGTAGTTGACGCCGCGGGTCATGAAGCCGATCTGCTGCTGCATCAGCTGACGGGCCAGCGCGTTGTTCAGGTTCTGCCCTTCCAGGCTGACGCTGAAGTTGTCGGTGACCTTGTAGTTGATGCCGGCATCGATCTGGCCGTACGAGTCGCTCCACGTCGGCAGCGCCCATGCCACGCTCGTGCCGTTGGCCAGTCGGCCATCACCGCCGTTGGTGCCGTTGACGTTGACGCCCTGCAGGTACTTGGAGCGCCAGCTGTAGGCGACGCGGGCCGAGAACGGGCCGTAGTCGTACAGCAGCGCCAGGTTGTAGGCGTTCTTGGACAGGTTGATCAGCGGCAGGTCGCCGAAGGTCTTGCCGTCGGTGTCGCAACCGTTGAGGTTGAGGTTGAGGTTCTCCGGACCGGTGCTCGTGCCGGCGCAGTAGGCGTTGACGACCGGGTTGTAGAGCTTGGTCTTGCTGTCGACGTAGGTGTAGTTGGCCTGAACGCCGAAGCCCGAGAGCCAGCCCGGCAGCATGTCCAGGTAGCGCTGGAAGGCGATTTCCAGGCCGCGGGCATGGCCCTTGGCGCCGTTGACCGGCGAGGTCACGTTGAAGATGACCGGCTTGCCGGCGCCGTCGAGCAGCTGCACGTTGGCCGACTGCTTGATGATGACGTCCTGCAGCTGCTTGTTGAACAGCGCCACCGTCAGCGAGCCGCTCTTGGAGAAGTACCACTCGCCCGTCAGGTCGAACTGGTTGGCCTTGACCGGCTTGAGCAGCGGGTTGCCGTCGGCCTTGCCGCTCAGCGTCACGTTGTCGACGACGACGGTGTTGCCTTCGGTGTGCTGCGTGGTGTCCAGCGTCAGGGAGGTGTAGGCCTGAAGCTGCGAGAAGTCCGGACGGGCCACGGCGCGCGCCACGGCGGCGCGGAACTGCAGCTGGTCGCTGGCCTTCATGCGCAGGTTCAGGCTGGGCAGCACGTTGGTGTAGGTCTGCGACGCATCCTGGGCCTTGCTGAAGGCCGTGACCGACGGGATGGCCACGCCACCCAGCGACTGGCCGGCCTGCAGCGTGGGGGCGTTGTTGGTGAAGACCGTGTAGCCATTGGCCTTCATGTCGGTGCGCACCACGCGCAGGCCGATGTTGCCGTCCACCGGCAGCGGCAGGTCGTCGAAGCCGAAGCGCAGCTGGGCATAGCCGGCCTGGGACTTCTCATGCTGCTCGTTCGTGCCTTGCGGGTCGGTGCCGAAGGTGGCCGGCTTCCAGGCATCGCAGCTGCCCCAGCCCTGAGCGGCGACCTGCTCGGCGCACAGGATGTCGTGGTACTTGTGCAGCGCGACGTAGGTGTCGGGGTAGCCCTTGGCGAGCGACACGTCCGGCACGTAGACCGCCGGCACGCTCTGCCCGCCGAAGAAGTTCTTGAACTGGTGCAGTTGCACGGGCGCGTTGAAGCGCGGGTCGTTCAGGCGCGCCAGGCCCGAGATGTTCCAGCCCTGTTGCCAGGTCTGGGTGATGGCCTGCCAGTTGTAGCTGGGGTTGGAGTTGATCGTGGTGGCGTCGCGATCGGTCAGGCGGATGCCGAACTGCAGGTCCTGCAGCACCTTGTCGTCGAAGTTGAACTTGGCGTCCGCGCGCCAGGCCTTCTGCTCGGCCTTGCTGCGGTCCAGGTGCTCCATCGTGAACGCCCAGTAGTAGTTGGCCTTGTTCGACAGGGCAGCGAGGTCGGACGAATCGAACACCACGCGCGGCAGGGAGCCGGTCAGGTCCAGCGTCTCCTTGGGCATCTGCAGGCCGGTGGCGACGGTGGAGTCGAAGGCGTTGGTGCGCGACTTGACCAGTTGCAGGTCGGTGCTGAAGCTCCAGCGGTCGCTGGCCTTCCACTTCAGGCCCCAGCCGAGGTCACGCGTCTTGGAGTCGCGCGTCATGTAGCGGGTGTCGGCGCCGAAGTTCACGCCGCCGTCGGCGGGGGAGGTCAGCGTACCGGTCAGCAGCTGGTTGTTGGCGCCATAGGTGGCACCGCTGCCGATGACGAGGTTCCAGGGGTTGGACTGCGCGAACAGCGCGTTCTCGTCCCACTGCATGCGGTACTTGGACTCGAAGTAGGTCAGCGAGCTGCTGACGTCGTTGTTCTTCCACTGCAGCGCGCCGTAGGTGCCTTCGCGGGTGCGGTCGAAGTTGGAGTCGCGCCATTGCGCGCCCTTCGGGACCCAGTGCGTGCCGTCTACCTTGTAGTAGGGCTCGACCTGCCAGAGGTCGGTGCGGGTGGAGCTCTTGCTGCGCGCCAGGCTCAGCAGCGCGCCGAACTCGCCGAGGTCGGTCTTCCAGCGGTTGGACACCAGGCCCGAGGCGGCCGGGCTCCACTTGCCCTGCAGCTGGTTGTAGTTGCCGCTGAGGGTGATGCCGCCCTTGAAGCCGCTGTAGTCGAACGGCATGGCGGTGCGCAGGTTCACCAGGCCGCCGATGGCGCCTTCGATCTGCGCGGCCGACGGGTTCTTGTAGACGTCCACGCCGGCCATCAGCTCGGGCGGCACGTCTTCGAAGTTCAGCGCGCGGCCGCCATTGGCCGAGAAGGTGTCTCGGCCGTTGACCTCGGAGCGCACGTAGGACAGGCCACGGATGTTCACGCTGGAGCCTTCCACCGAGTAGTGCTCGGGGTCGCCCTTGGACATGGTGCGGTCGATGGTGATGCCCACCACGCGCTGCAGTACTTCGGTGACGGAGCGGTCAGGCAGCTTGCCAATGTCGTCGGCGACGATGGAGTCGACAATTTCGTCGGAGTCCTGCTTGATCTTCTGTGCGGATTGCAGCGCAGCGCGGCGGCCGCTCACGACGACGGTTTCGACCTTCTGCACTTTGGCATCGGGTGCGGAGGCGGCAGGCGCCGGGGCGGGCGCAGTCTGCGCCAGGGCCATGCCGCTGCACAGCAGGGCGGCCTGGGCGGCGGCGAGGGAAATGGCGGTGCGTTGTAGTGTCTTCACGGTGTCTCCTTGTTGTGGTGTGTCTCTGTGGGACTGCGGTTCGGCGGGTCAACATCGCCGCGGCGGGCGCGCGCAGGGCGAAGGAGCGGAGGTCCTCGTCATGGCGGCTCGGCGCGGGCGGGTTTGGGGTGGGCCCTTCGGCGCGTCAGGCGCAGAAGCGGTTGACGAGGTTCTCCAGCACCTCCTGGCGGCCGGAGACGGGCGCCACGTCGGTGTTGCGGGTCAGCACCTCGTCGGCGAGGTCGCTCAGCGAGCGCCGGCCTGCGAGGATGTCCTGGCCGGCGGCGGTGTCCCAGCCGGCGTAGCGGGCGTCGACAGCGGCCTTGAGGCGGCCGTCGTTGATCATCTTCTCGGCGACCAGCAGGCCCTGCGCGCAGACGTCCATGCCGCCGATGTGGCCGTGGAAGAGGTCGGCCGCGTCGATGGACTGGCGGCGCACCTTGGCGTCGAAGTTCAGGCCGCCCGAACCCAGGCCGCCGGCCTGCAGCACGTGGTACAGCGCCAGCGCCGTCTCGGGCACGTTGTTGGGGAACTGGTCGGTGTCCCAGCCCAGCTGCGGGTCGCCGCGGTTCATGTCCAGGCTGCCGAGGATGCCCAGCGCCCCGGCGGTAGCGATCTCGTGCTCGAAGCTGTGGCCCGAGAGCGTGGCGTGGTTGGCCTCGATGTTGACCTTGACTTCCTTCTCCAGGCCGTAGCGCACGAGGAAGCCGTACACGGTGGCGGTGTCGAAGTCGTACTGGTGCTTGGACGGTTCGCGCGGCTTGGGCTCGATGAGGATGGCGCCCTTGAAACCGATCTTGTGCTTGTACTCGACCACCATCGTGAGGAAGCGGCCGAGCTGGTCCAGCTCCTGGCCCAGGCGCGTGTTCAGCAGCGTCTCGTAGCCTTCGCGGCCGCCCCACAGCACGTAGTTCTCGCCGCCGAGCTTGAGCGTGGCGTCCATGGCGTCGCGCACCTGCAGCGCGGCGAGCTTGAAGATCTCCGGGTCAGGGTTGCTGGCCGCGCCCGACATGAAGCGGCGGTGGCTGAACAGGTTGGCCGTGCCCCACAGCAGCTTCACGCCGGTGGCCTGCTGCTTCTCGCCGAGCACATCCACCAGGCGCTGGAAGTTGTCGTGGCTCTCGCGCGGCGTGGCGCCTTCGGGAGCGACGTCGCGGTCGTGGAAGCAGTAGTAGGGCAGGCCGAGCTTGCTGAAGAACTCGAAGGCCGCGTCGGCCTTGAGCCGGGCCAGCTCCATCGGGCTGCCGCCCTGGAACCAGGGGCGCTCGAAGGTGGCGCCGCCGAACGGGTCCAGGCCCGTCCACACGAAGTTGTGCCAGTAGCAGGCGGCAAAGCGCAGGTGGTCCTCCATGCGCTTGCCCAGGACGATGCGGTCCTTGTCGTAGTGCTTGAAGGCCAGCTCGTTCTCGCTGGCGGCGCCTTCGAAGCGGATGGGGGCGATGTGTTGGAAGTAGCTCGTCATGATCAGAGGTCAGGCACCGCGCAGTCGGCGGTAGAGGTCACGAAAGCGCGCCAGGCGTGGGGCCAGGCGGGCATGGCGTTGGGGGTCGGGTGAGAAGAGGGCGGCGACCGGGGGCCGCGTGCAGACGCGCTCGACCGGTGCGCCGGTGGCCAGCCAGCCCAGGCGGGCCGCACCCAGCGCGCCGCCGGCTTCGCTGCCGGTGTGCAGGGCGATGTCCACCCGCAGCGTGTCGGCGATGAGCTGCGCCCAGAAGTGGCTGCGCGAGCCGCCGCCCACGAGCGAGAGCTGGTGCACCTGGGTGCCCGCGGCGCGCAGCGCGTCCAGTCCGTCGGCCAGGCCGAAGGTCACGCCCTCCAGCACGGCGTAGGTGCAGTGCGCGCGCGTGGTCTGCATCGTCAGGCCGTGGAACACGCCGGGCGCGAAGGGGTCGTTGTGCGGGGTGCGCTCACCGGCGAGGTAAGGCAGGAAGAGCGGCGCGTCGGCGTTGACTGCGCTGTCATCGCGCGCAAGTTCGGCCAGCAGCGTGGCTTCATCGCTGCCCACGAGCTGGCAGAACCAGCGCAGGCAGCTCGCGGCGGAGAGCATCACGCTCATCTGGTGCCAGCGCTCGGGCAGGGCATGGCAGAAGGCGTGCACGGCCGACGCCGGGTTGGGCGAGAAGCGGTCATTGACGACGAAGAGCACGCCCGATGTGCCCAGCGAGATGAAGCCGTCGCCGGGCTGCGTGGCGCCGATGCCGATGGCGCTGGCCGCGTTGTCGCCCGCCCCCCCGGCCACCACGACCTCGGGGCCCAGGCCCCAGGCGCGCGCGAGTTCGGGCTTGAGCACGCCGCCGGGCTGGTTGCTCTCCACCAGGCGCGGCATGTGCGCGCGGGTCAGGCCACAGGCCTGCAGCAGCTCGTCGGACCAATCTCGCCGCGCGACGTCCAGCCACAGCGTGCCGGCGGCGTCCGACGGGTCGGAGACTTTGTCACCCGTGAGCTGCAGGCGCAGCCAGTCCTTGGGCAGCAGCACGCTGGCCACGCGGGCAAAGACCTCGGGCTCGTGCTGCTTCACCCACAGCAGCTTCGGCGCGGTGAAGCCGGGCATGGCGAGGTTGCCGGCGATGGCATGCAGGCGTGGCGCGGCGGCGGTCAACTCGTCGCACTCGGCGTGGCTGCGGCCGTCGTTCCAGAGGATGGCGGGGCGCAGGACGGCGTCGACCTCATCGAGCAGCACCGCGCCGTGCATCTGGCCCGACAGGCCGATGCCGCGCACCGCGGCGAACTCGGCGGGGTGGGCGGCACGCAGCGTTGCCACGGCGGACTGCGTGGCCTGCCACCAGGCGGCAGGGTCCTGCTCCGACCACAGCGGCTGCGGGCTGGACAAGGACAGGCCGCTGCCCGCCGTGCCGACGATGTGGCCGGTGGGGTCGAGCAGCAGCAGCTTGACTTCGGACGTGCCGAGATCGATGCCGAGGAACATCAGGCGGGCTCCTCCACCTCTGCAGCCACGGTGCCGGTGTCGGCCAGGGGCAGCGCGGGTCGGGTGAGTCGGTAACGGGCCAGCGCGGCGGCGCCCACGGCCACGGCGTTGGCGCCGAAGCGGGAGATGCGCACGCTCGGCGGCGGCAGGCTGGCGGCGTTGGCGTAGTCCAGCAGCGTGTCGAGCGCGGGCTTGAGGAAGGGCTCGCCCAGCTCCACGACCGAGCCGCCGAGCACGATGCTGGCGGGGTCGTAGGCGGTGGCGAGGTTTTGCAGCAGCACGCCCAGGTACCGGCCCGCCGAGGCGACAGCCTTCACGGTCTCGGCGTCTTCATCCACCAGGTGGGCCCGCACCTCGGCCAGCGAGCGCAGCGCGGCGTCCTCGCCGCTGCCGTGCAGCATGGCGCGGGTGGCGATCAGCGCTTCGGCGCAGCCGCGGCGGCCGCAGGAGCAGCGCGGGCCACCCAGCTGCAGCACCATGTGGCCGACCTCGCCCGCGAAGCCGCGGCTGCCGGTCAGCAGCCGGTCGCCGACGATGACGCCGGCGCCCAGGCCCTGGTTGATGGAGACATACAGCAGCGGGTCGGACGCGGGCGTGGGGTTGAACTCCATCTCGCCCAGCGCCGCCACATCGGCTTCGTTCTGCAGGAAGAGCGGCGTGCCTTCCAGCGCGGTGCCCTGGAGCTTGTCCGTGAGCAGCTCGCCGAAGGGGATGTCGCGCCAGCCGAGGTTGGGCGCGAAGTGCAGCACGCCGCGCGCCTCGTTCACGCCGCCGGGCAGGCCCACGCCGATGCCGAGCACCTGCTGGTGGGCGTCGAGCTGCTTGCGCAGCTTCTGGAGGGCCGTGGCCAGGATGGTGATGCAGGCCCGCACCGTGCGGCTCGCGCCGAAGCTGGCGACCGTGCAGGCATGGATCTCGCCCGTGAGCGAGGTGGCGACGACGCGCACCGACTCCACGCCCACCTCGGCGCCCAGCAGCAGCAGCCGGCCGGGGTCGATGAACAGCGGCGTGGGGCGGCGGCCCAGGTCGCCGGTGGCCACGACTTCGCGTTCCACCAACCAGCCTTCGCCGATCAGCTCGCGCACCAGGCCGCTGACGGTGGACTTGGTCAGGCCCACGGCGCCGGCCAGGTCGGCACGCGACAGCCCCGGGTTGGCACAGAGGTGCCGCACCAGTGCCATGCGATTGATGACCTTGAGCAGCTGCTGGCTGCCGGCGGTTTCGGCCTGCATGTGTCTCCTGCTGTTGTGGGTGCCATGACGGCTTTGTGAATTCATATTAGTTCGACCAACGAACGAAGTAAATAGGGTGAAAGCACCTATCCGGCGCAGCCATGCCTCACCGAAGATCGCGCCGCCGCCCCGATGCCTCGTTTCGGGGCGACCCGACCCGGCTCCTGCACCAGACCTGCACACCGCGCGCCCATGTCCGACCCTTCCATCCGCAAGATCGTCATCGTTGGCGGCGGCACCGCCGGCTGGATGGCGGCCGCGCCGCTCGCGCAGCGCTTCCAGAACGCGGGCCCGCACGGCTGCGAGATCGTGCTGGTGGAGTCGCCCGACATCGGCACCATCGGCGTGGGCGAGGCCACGCTGCCGCCCATCCGCGCCTACAACCGCACGCTGGGCCTGGACGGCGCGGAGTTCGTCAAGCGCACGCAGGGCAGCTTCAAGCTCGGCATCGAGTTCCGCGACTGGGGCCGCGTGGGTCACCGCTTCTTCCACGGCTTCGGCGACTTCGGCCCGGCCATCGAGAACCGCTCGCCCTGGCAGCACTGGCTGCGCCTGTCCAGCATCGTCGACGGGCTGCCGGGCTACGAGGACTGGTCCACCGCCACCGTCATGGCCCGCGGCCATCGTTTCACGCCGCCGGTCGAGGGGCCGCCGTCGGCCGCCAACGCCTACTCGTTCGCCTACCACTTCGACGCGGGCCTGTACGCCGCCTACCTGCGTGAGTACGCGGTGGCGCGCGGCGCGCAGCGCGTGGAGGGGCTCATCACCGATGTCGAGCTGCGCCCCGACGACGGCTTCGTCAGCGCCGTGCGGCTGGCCGACGGTCGCCGCATCGAGGGCGACCTGTTCATCGACTGCTCGGGCTTTCGCGCCCTGCTCATCGGCGGCGCGATGCAGAGCCCCTTCGAGGACTGGAGCGCGCTGCTGCCCTGCAACAGCGCGCAGGCCGTGCCCAGCGAACGCGTGGAGCCGCTCACGCCCTACACCACCTCCACCGCGAAGGCGGCCGGCTGGCAATGGCGCATCCCGCTGCAGCACCGCACGGGCAACGGCCACGTCTACTGCAGCCACTTCATCAGCGACGACGAGGCCAGCACCACGCTGCTGGCGGGCCTGGACAGCCCCGCACTCGACACCCCGCGGCAGCTGCGCTTCACCACCGGCCGGCGCAAGGCGGGCTGGGTCAGGAACGTGGTGGCCATCGGCCTGGCCGGGGGCTTCCTGGAGCCGCTGGAGTCCACCAGCATCCAGCTCATCATGGACGGCGTGGGCCGGCTGCTGCAGTTCTTCCCGGACCGCAGCTTCAAGCCGCACCTGGCGGCCGAGTTCAACCGCCGCATGAGCGTGCAGTACGAGTCCATCCGCGATTTCATCGTGCTGCACTACAAGCTCACCGAGCGGCGGGACAGCGAGCTGTGGCGTTACTGCGCGGCCATGCCCATTCCCGACACGCTGGCGCACCAGATCGAGCTCTTCCGCGAGGCCGGCCGCGTGGCCATCCTCGACCCCGACGGCTTTGCCGAGCCCTCGTGGGTGTCGCTCTTCTTCGGCCTGGGCCTCAGACCTGAGCGCCACGACCCCTTCGTCGACCACATCGACCCCGAGGCCCTGCTGCAGCACTTCGCGCGGCTGCGCCAGGCCATCGCGCAGACGGCTGCAGACATGCCGCTGCATGCCGACTACATCCGCCGGCACTGCGCCGCGTCACCGCTGGCCTGACATGACGACAACCGAACAAAGCCACAGAGGCACACAGACGCAGAGGAGACCGGCGGGTGCTGCCTCTGTGCCTCTGTGTCTCTGTGGCTGTGTTTGAACGCGGGTGGGATGACCACCACAGCCTTGAACAACGCCGCGCAGGCGCATGCCATGCCTGCCCGACCCTGGAGACAAGAAGGACCGATTCATGAAGTTCACTGACGGACAGTGGATGCTTCAGCCGGGCGTCGCCGCGCACTACGCGGCCGAGGCCTACGCGGTTGAAGCCCACCCAGACCGCCTCGTCGTGCTCGCCACGACCCGCCCCATCAAGCACCGCGGCGACACGCTGCAGGGCCCCACGCTCACCGTCACGCTCAGCTCGCCGCTGCCGGGCGTCATCCGCGTGAGCGTCGAGCACTACACGGCTTCCTCGCCGCCGCGCCTGCACATCCCGATGGTCGGCGCCACTCAGCCGGCCGTGCAGGTCACCGAGACCGACACGCATGCCACGCTCACTTCCGGCGCCATCTCGGTGGACGTGAAGAAGGGCGAAGGCTGGAACCTCGTCTTCCGCGAGGGCAGCCGCATCCTCACCAAGAGCGACTGGCGCAGCCTGGGCTACATCCAGTGGGGCGCAAAGGGCAACCACGTGCACGAGCAGCTCACGCTGGCCGTGGGCGAGAACGTCTACGGCCTGGGCGAGCGCTTCACGCCCTGGGTCAAGAACGGCCAGGTGGTGGAGAACACCAACAAGGACGGCGGCACGGCCTGCGAGCAGGTCTACAAGAGCGTGCCGTTCTACCTGACCAACCGCGGCTACGGCGTGCTCGTCAACGAGGCGGGCCCGGTGTCCTTCGAGGTCGGCTCCGAGAAGGTCGCCCGCGTGCAGTTCAGCCGCGAGGGCGAGAGCCTGGACTACTGCGTCATCGCCGGCCCGACGCCCAAGGATGTCGTGTCCCGGTTGACAGCGCTGACAGGCCGCGCCCCGCTGCCCCCGGCCTGGAGCTTCGGCCTGTGGATGACGACCTCGTTCACGACCCAGTACGACGAGGCCACCGCCACCCACTTCATCGACGAGATGAAGCGGCGCGACCTGCCTTTGTCGGTGTTCCACTTCGACTGCTTCTGGATGCGCGAGTTCCAGTGGTGCGATTTCGAGTGGGACCGCCGCGGCTTCCCCGAGCCCGAGGCCATGCTCGAGCGCCTGCACGCCAAGGGCCTGAAGATCAGCCTCTGGATCAACCCCTACGTCGCGCAGAAGTCGCCGCTGTTCGCCGAAGGCGTGAAGCACGGCTACTTCATCCAGCGTGACAACGGCCGGACCTTCCAGACCGACCAGTGGCAGCCCGGCATGGCCATCGTGGACTTCACGAACCCCGCGGCCAAGGCCTGGTACCAGGGTCACCTGCGCCGCCTGCTGGCCACGGGCGCCGACTGCTTCAAGACCGACTTCGGCGAGCGCATCCCGAGCGAGGGCGTCAAGTACTTCGACGGCTCCGACCCCGTCGAGATGCACAACCTCTACGCGCTCAAGTACAACGAGGCGGTGTTCGAGCTGCTGCAGGAGGTGCAGGGCAGCGACGCCATCGTGTTTGCCCGGTCCACCTATGCCTCGGGCCAGCGCTTCCCGGTGCACTGGGGCGGCGACTGCTGGAGCACCTTCGAGTCCATGGCCGAGAGCCTGCGCGGCGGCCTCTCGCTCACGAGCTGCGGCTTTGCGTTCTGGAGCCACGACATCGGCGGCTTCGAGGGCAACCCGCCGCCGGCCGTCTACAAGCGCTGGATCCAGTTCGGCCTGATGTCCTCGCACAGCCGCCTGCACGGCAGCAGCAGCTACCGGGTGCCATGGCTCGTGGACGAAGAAAGCTGCGACGTGCTGCGCGTCTTCACGCGGCTCAAGCACCAGCTCATGCCCTACCTCTACGCGAAGGCGCACGAGGCCACGCAGACCGGTGTGCCGCTGATGCGCGCCATGCTGCTGGAGCACCCCGGCGACCCGGCCTGCGCGACGCTGGACCGCCAGTACCACCTGGGCGAGAGCCTGCTGGTGGCACCGGTCTTCACCGAGAGCGGCGAGGTGGAGGTCTACCTGCCCGACGGGACCTGGACGCACCTGCTGTCCGGCGAGAAGAAGGCGGGCGGGCGCTGGTACCGCGAGCAGCATGGCTTCCTGTCCATGCCGCTGTACGCGGCGCCGGGCAGCGTCATCGCCTGGGGCGCCGAGACCGAGAAGCCCGACTACGACTACGCCCGCGGCACGGTGCTGCGCGTGTTCGAGCTGGCCGACGGCGCGAGCGCGGCCTTCACGGTGGTGGGGCTCGATGGCCAGGTGGCCGCACGCGGCACGGTCAGCCGCGCGGGCGCCCGCTACACCGCGCAGGTGAGCGAAGGCGCGCTGCGCGACTGGGCGCTGGACGTGGATGGCCGCCGCAGCCCGGTGCTGGCCGAAGGCGCCTCGCTGAGCTGGGGCGCCTGAGCGGCCACCCGCCCGGCAACCCGCCCGGCAACCCCAAACCCGGCGGCCGCATTCGAATGCGCGGCCGCCGGCCCATTGCCTGAGGAATGCCCATGAACTGGCTCGTTGTCCGCGTGGTCCTGACCGGGGTGCTGCTGGCCCTGGCCGGCCTGGTGCAGGCGGCCCCGCGCGAGCGGCTGTCGCTCGACCAGGGCTGGCTCTTCCACCGGGGCGATGTGGTGGCGCCGCCCATCAAGGGCCATGGCGCGTCCTACAACAGCGCCAAGGCCGGTGGCGCCGTGGGTGCGGCAGCACCCGACCACGACGACTCCGCCTGGCGCCGCCTGGACCTGCCGCACGACTGGGCCGTGGAAGGCGGCTTCGACCCCACCGAGAACATCTCGCAGGGCTACCGCGCCCGCGGCATCGGCTGGTACCGGCGCTACTTCCGCCTGCCGGCATCCGACCGTGGCCGCCACATCGAGCTGCAGTTCGACGCCATTGCCACGCACAGCACGGTCTGGGTCAACGGCATCGTCGTCAACCGCAACTGGTCGGGCTACAACGGCCGCTACATCGACATCACGCCCTACCTGCGCTACGGCGAGGACGTGAACACCATCGCCGTGCGCGTGGACGCCGAGGCCCAGGAGGGCTGGTGGTACGAAGGCGCCGGCATCTACCGCCACACCTGGCTCGTCAAGCGCGACGCCGTGCACATCGCCACCGACGGCATCCACGCCAACCCGGTGAGCCGCGACGGGCGGCGCTGGTCGCTGCCGGTGGAGGTCGAGGTGCAGAGCAGCGGCCGCGCGGCGCAGGATGCCGAGCTCGACGTGCGCCTCATCGACCCCGCCGGCCGCGAGGTGGCGCGCGGCGCCGCCCGCGTGCGCGTGCCGGCGCTGGGCAGCCGCACGGCCCGGCTGCAGCTTGCCGTGGCCAGGCCGCAGCTGTGGACGCTGCGCGACCCGCGCCTGTACCGCGTGCGCGCCGTGCTGAAGGCCGCGGGCCAGCCGCTGGACGAGGCCGAGACGCACACCGGCTTTCGCACCCTGCGCTTCGACGCCGACCGCGGCTTCTTCCTGAACGGCGAGCCGCTGAAGCTGCAGGGCGTGTGCATCCACCAGGACCACGCCGGCGTGGGCGTGGCCGTGCCCGAGGCCGTCTGGGCCTACCGCCTGCGCCGCCTCAAGGAGATGGGCGTCAACGCCATCCGCTTCGCCCACAACGCGCCGGCGGCCGAGGTGCTGGACCTGGCCGACCGCATGGGCTTTCTCGTCATGGACGAGAACCGCAACTTCAACCCCTCGCCGGACTACCTCCAGCAGCTGACCTGGCTGGTGCGCCGCGACCGCAACCGGCCCAGCGTGATCCTGTGGTCGGTGTTCAACGAGGAGCCCATGCAGGGCACCGAGGTGGGCTTCGAGATGGTGCGCCGCATGGTGGCCGCCGTGAAGGCGCTGGACACCACGCGCCCCGTCACCGCCGCGATGAACGGCGGGCTGTTCGCGGATGTGAACGTCTCGCAGGCCGTCGACGTGGTCGGCTTCAACTACCAGATCGGCGAGTACGACCGCTTCCACCGCGCCAACCCCCGGCTGCCGCTGACGAGCTCCGAAGACACCTCTGCCTTCATGTCCCGCGGCGAGTTCCGCACCGACTGGAAGGCCCACGTCATGGCCTCCGACGACACCGAGGCCGCCTACTGGGGCAACACCCACCGCCAGGCCTGGCGGGCCATCGCCGAGCGGCCCTTCATCGCCGGGGGCTTCGTGTGGACGGGCTTCGACTACCGCGGCGAGCCCACGCCCTTCGAATGGCCGAGCGCGGGCTCGGTGTTCGGCGCGATGGACCTGTGCGGCTTTGCCAAGACCGCCTTCTGGCTGCACCGCGCGCAGTGGACGAAGCTCGCCGATGCCGCCGTCGTGAAGATCGCGCCGCACTGGAACTGGCCGGGCGAAGAGGGGCGCGTGCAGCGCGTGCTGGTGCTCAGCAATGCGCCGCGCGTGCGACTGCTGCTCAATGGCCAGGCGGTGGGCGAGCGCGACGTCGACCCCTACGAGATGGTGACGTTCGACGTGCCCTACGCGCCGGGGCGGCTGGAGGCCGTGGCGCTGGCCCAGGGCGCGGAGCTGGCGCGCGACGTGGTGCAGACCAGCGGCCCGGCGGCGCGCCTGGTGCTGACGCCCGACCGCAGCGGCATGCAGGGCGACGGGCTGGATGCCATGCCCGTCACCGTGAGTGCCGTGGACGCGCAAGGCCGGCCCGTGCCGACCGCGCAGCAGCAGGTGCGCTTCGAGATCACGGGGCCGGCCCGCATCATCGGCGTGGGCAATGGCGACGCCAACTCGCACGAGCCCGAGAAGGGCAGCGAGCGCAGCCTCTACAACGGGCTGGCCCAGGTGCTGCTGCAGGTGCAGCCGGCGGGCAGCGGCACCGTCACGCTGCGTGCGCTGGCGCAGGGGCTGCAGCCCGCCGAGGTCACGCTGGCCGTGCAGGCGGCGCCGCAGCCGCCGGCCGTCGCCCCGGCCGAGCCGCTGACCCAGCTGCTGTACTGGCGCATCTCGCCAGCCCAGGCCGCGCGGCCCGACCCCAACGTCGTGCTCGCCGAGAACGACATGAACACCTGGGGTTGGGGCGAAGTGCCCATCCGCCAGGCGGCCGAGGCCGCATCGTGGCGGCTGTACCGCACCGATCTGAAACTGCGTGCTGACCTCAACGACGGCCAGGCGACGTTGAACTTCCGCGAACTTGCCGGTCGCGCGGAGGTGTGGCTGGCCGGCGTCAAGCTCGGTGAGAAGACGAACGCCGAGCCGGCCCCGTTCTCGGTGACCGTGCCGGCCGGTGCTGTGCAGCGGCAGCTGACCGTGCTGATCGCGTCCGACCCGGCCCAGCCTTCAGGCCTGCGCGGCAAGGTGACGGTGACGCGATGAGGGGCGGCTGGCGGGCGCTTGTGGTCTGCGCCTTCGGGTGGCTGGCGGCTGTGGCCGGGGCGCGCGAGGTCACGCCGCTGGACGACGGCTGGCGCTTCCTGCGGGCCGATGCGCCGGGCGCGTCGGCCACGGCGTTCGACGACAGCGGCTGGGCGCGCGTGCAGCTGCCGCACACCTGGAACGGCGTGGACGGCGAGGCGGGGGGCGACTACCACCGGGGTGCTGGCTGGTACCGCCGCGAACTGCGGCTGCCCGCGGCGCCCGCCGGGCTGCGCCACGTGCTGCAGTTCGACGGTGCGGCACTGCGCGCCGAGGTGTGGGTCAACGGCCAGCGCGCCGGCCACCACGACGGTGGCTACGCGGCGTTTCGCGTCGACATCACGCCCTGGCTGGTGGCGGGCCGCAACCAGATTGCCGTGCGTGTGGACAACGCGACCGCGCCGCACGTGGCGCCGCTCGGCGGCGACTTCACCGTCTTCGGCGGCCTCTACCGCGGGGTGCAGCTCATCACCGTGGCGCCGGCCCACCTCGACCTGCTGGACGACGGCGGACCGGGGGTGTACGTGACGCCGGGTGCGGTGAGTGCCGAGCGGGCCGAGCTGACGGTGAGCGCCCGCCTGCGCAACGACGGCGGGCAGCCGCGCCGGCTGCGCCTGCGGCTCACGCTGCGCGATGCCGACGGCCGCCAGGTGGCGTCTGCCGAGCAGCAGGTGCAGGCCGAAGCACAGGCCACGGTCGTGGCCCGGCAGCCCTGGACCCTGCCGCACCCGCGGCTGTGGAACGGCCCCGCCGACCCGCATCGCTACACGCTGACCACCGAAGTGCTGGACGGTGGCGCCGTGCAGGACGCGCTCACGCTGCCCGTCGGGCTGCGCAGCGTGGGCATCGACCCGCAGCGCGGCCTGCTGCTCAACGGGCGGCCTCACGCGGTGCACGGTGTGAACCTCTTTCACAGCGGCCGCCCCGGCCAGGGGCTGGCGGTGACGAGCGCGCAGGTCGACGAGGATTTCGCCATCCTGCGCGAGCTCGGCGTGACGGGGCTGCGCTTCGTGCACTTCCAGCACCCGCAGCGCGCCTACGACAACGCCGACCGCGCCGGCCTGCTCGTCTGGACCGAGGTGCCGCTGAACGCCGCCATGACCGAGAGCGAGGACTTCCGCGCCAACCTCGACCAGCAGCTGCGCGAACTCATCAAGCAGAACCACCACCACCCGTCGGTCTTCATTTGGGGCCTGGGCAACGAGGTCTACCGCGCCGACGACGCCGTCGTGCAGCAGCTCGCGCGGCTGCACCGCCTGGCCCGTGAGCTCGACCCCACGCGGGCGACCAGCTACGCCCACTGCTGCGCCGCGGACGACCACGCCATGGCGCGCCAGTCCGACGTCATCGGCTTCAACCGCTACTTCGGCTGGTACGACGGCGCCTTCACCGACCTGGGCCCCTGGGCCGACCGTGTGCATGCCGGCCAGCCCGACCGGGCCCTGGCCCTGGCCGAGTACGGCGCAGGTGCCAGCGTGCTGCATCAGCAGGACCCGCCCACGCGCCCGCAGCCGGCCGGGCGCTTCCACCCCGAGCAGTACCAGGCGCTGTTCCACGAAGCCTACTGGCCGCAGATCGCGGCGCGGCCCTGGCTCTGGGGCGCCTTCGTTTGGGTGGCGTTCGACCTCGCGTCCGCCGGTCGCAACGAGGGTGACCGCCCGGGCATCAACGACAAGGGTCTGGTCACCTACGACCGTGCCACCCGCAAGGAGGCCTTCCTGTACTACCAGGCCCAGTGGAACGACCCGCGGCGTGTGCCGGTGCTGCACATCGCCAACCGCCGGGCCTCGCCGCGCGCGGCCGGCCCGGCCGAGGTCAAGGTCTACACCAACGCCCGGCGCGTGACGCTGCAACTCAACGGCGCCGCGCTGCCGGCCGCCGCCGTGCAGGGCGGCGTGGCGCGCTGGCCCGGCGTCGTGCTGCAGCCCGGCCGAAACCATCTCACCGCACGGGGCGACACCGGCGCCACCGATCAGATCACCTGGGTGGCCGTGCCACCTTCGACCCGTTCACCATGAATCCACACGCCAAGTTCCCCCGCAGCCTGCTGGCTGCCCTGCTGGTCACCGCCGGCCTCGCCCAGGCCGCAGGCATCGAGGTCAACCAGGTCGGCTACCTGCCCGGCGCGGCCAAATGGGCGGCCGTGCCGGCGGTCGACGCCCAGGCCTTTTCGGTGGTGCGCGTCGGCACCGACCGTGTCGTGTTTCGCGGCCGCCTCGGGCCGGCGCAGCGCTGGGAGACCTCCGGAGAGCGCGTGCGGCTGGCCGACCTGTCGGCGCTGAAGCTGCCTGGGGACTACGAGGTCGTCGTCAGCGGCCTGCCACGCTCGCCGCGCCTGCGCATCGCGCCTGACGCCTATGCCGAGCTGACCGCCGCGGCGCTCAAGGCCTTCTACTTCAACCGCGCCAGCGCGCCGCTGTTGCCCGAGCACGCCGGCCGCTGGGCGCGCCCGGCCGGGCATGCCGACGACCACGTGCTCGTGCACGCATCCGCCGCCAGTCCCGGGCGGCCAGAGGGCACCGTCATCCGCGCGCCCAAGGGCTGGTACGACGCGGGCGACTACAACAAGTACGTCGTCAACTCCGGCATCACCGTCTACACGCTGCTGGCCGCGTGGGAGCATTTCCCCGAGGTGTTCAAGGCGCAGCGGCTGAACATCCCCGAGAGCGGCAACGACCTGCCCGATGTGCTCGACGAGGTGCTGTGGAACCTCGAGTGGATGCTGGACATGCAGGACCCGGCCGACGGCGGGGTCTATCACAAGCTCACCAACAAGGGCTTCGACGGCGTGGTGATGCCCGCCGACGCCCGAGGTGAACGCTACGTGGTGCAGAAGTCCACGGCCGCCGCGCTGGACTTCGCCGCGTCGATGGCGCACGCCAGCCGCATCTTTGCGGCCTTCGAGGCGCAGCGGCCGGGTTTGTCTGCCCGCATGCTCGCTGCCGCGCGCCGGGCTTGGGACTGGGCGCAGGCCCACCCGCGCGAGTTCTACCGCCAGCCCGCCGACATCCGCACCGGCGGCTACGAGGACGACCAGCTCGCCGACGAGTTCGCGTGGGCCGGTGTGGAGCTGTGGGTCAGCACCGGCGAAGCGCGCTACCGGCCTGACCTGGCGCAGCTGGCGATCGGCGTGCCCGGCTGGGGTGATGTGAAGGGCCTGGCCTGGGTAACCCTAGGCCAACATCTGCGGGAAGTCGGGGAGAATGACAACGCTGTCGTCAAAGCCCGATTCATGACCTTCGCGCAAGAACAAACCGCCCTGTGGCAGGCCTCGGCCTGGCGCGCCGGCGCGCGCGGCGAAGACTACGTCTGGGGCAGCAACGCCGCGCTGCTCAACCGCGCGCTGATGCTCATCCAGGCCTACCGCCTGGCGCCCCGGCCCGACGTGCTTGCCGCCGCGCAAGGCCTGTTTGACCTGGTGCTGGGCCGCAACCCGCTGGGCCAGTCCATGGTGACGGGCTTCGGCAGCCGCCCGCCGATGCACCCGCACCACCGGCCCTCCGAGGCCGACGGCGTGGTGGACCCGGTGCCGGGCTTTCTCGTCGGCGGGCCCAACCCGGGCCAGCAAGACGCCAAGGGCTGCCCCGTGCCTTACGCGGCCAAGGCGCCGGCGCTGTCCTACCTTGACCACTTCTGCAGCTACGCGAGCAACGAGGTGGCCATCAACTGGAACGCGCCCCTCGTGTACGTGTCGGCAGCGCTGCAGGCGCTGACCCCCAAGAAATAGATGGAGACCCCATGACCACGCCCTACCGCCACCCGCTCGTCTGGGTGCCTTCCCTGTACCTGGCCATGGGCCTGCCCAACGTGATGGTGGGGGTGGTCGCGGCCATCATCTACAAGAACCTCGGCGTGGCCAACGAGGACATCGCGCTCTACACCTCGCAGATGTACCTGCCCTGGGTGCTCAAGCCGCTGTGGGCGCCGCTGCTGGAGGCCTACCGCAGCAAGCGCTTCTGGGTCATCAGCATGGAGTTCACGATGGCCGCCGCGCTCGGCCTGGTGGCGCTGTGCCTGCCGCTGGAGGGGTTCTTCAAGCTGTCGCTCGCGTTCTTCTGGATCGTGGGTTTTGCGTCGGCCACGCAGGACACCTGCGCCGACGGCGTCTTCATGACCACCGTCAGCAAGACCGACCAGGCGCGCTACGCCGGCCTGCAGGGCATGTGCTGGAACATGGGCGCCGTCATCGCCTCGGGCCTGCTCGTGTCGCTCACGGGCTACCTGCACAACCACATGGGCCTGAACTGGGTGCAGTGCTGGGTCATCGTCGTGTCGCTCGCGGCGGGCGCGATGGCCCTCTTCGGCGTGTACCACCTGCGCGTGCTGCCGCCGGGCGCACCGTCGACGCTGCAGGGCCAGGGCCTCGCGGTGGGCCTGCGCGCCACGGCCGAAGCCTGGGTCACGCTGTTCCAGAAGCCGCAGATCTGGATGATGCTGGCCGTCATCTTCTTCTACCGCTTCGGCGAAGGCTTCATCGAGAAGTTCGGCCCGCTGTTCCTGCTGGATGCGCGCGAGGCCGGGGGCCTGGGCCTGGACAACGAGGCGCTGGGCCACATCAACGGCACGGTCGGCACGCTGACCTTCATCGCGGGCGCCTTCCTGGGTGGCTTCCTGGTGGCCCGGCGGACGCTGCCGCGCAGCTTCTTCACGCTCGCCCTGGTGCTCAACATCCCGCACCTGACCTACTTCTACCTCGCGCAGGCGATGCCAACGGACACGACCACCATCGCCGTCATCGTCGCCATCGAGAAGTTCGGGTTCGGCATGGGCTCGGTCGGCCACATGCTGTACATGATGCAGCAGATCGCCCCGGGCCCTTTTCGCATGGCGCACTACGCCATGGCCACCGGCGTCATGGCCCTCACCAAGTGGGGCACGGGTACCGTCAGCGGCTTGCTGTGGAATGCCGTCGACCACCACTACCTGGGCTTCTTCGGCTGGGTGCTGGTGTTCTCCGTCCCGCCGGTCATCCTCGCGTGGCTCGCCCCCTTCCCGCACGACCACGCGGAGGCGCCCGAGCACCACGGCGAGGCTGCGGTCGTCGGGGGGCACTGATGCGCCTGCTGACGAGCCTGGCCCTGGCCATGACGACGCTGACTGCCGCCGCCGCCTCCTGCCCGCCGGATGCGCTCGGCACCTCCCGCACCTTGACGCTGCCGCGCGCAGCCGGCGCCTGGGGTACCGCCCAGCATGCACCGTTGCCGGGCCTGGCGCCCAAGGAGGTGGTCCTCACCTTCGACGACGGCCCGCGGCCCGAATCCACGCCGCTGGTGCTCAAGGCCCTGGCCGACCAGTGCGTGCAGGCCACCTTCTTCATGAACGGCGAGCCCATGGCCCGCCACCCCGAGCTCGCCCGCCAGGTGCGCGACGCCGGCCACAGCGTGGGCATGCACGGCTTTCGGCACGACAACTTCGCCCAACTGCCCGCCGAAGACCAGGGCCGCGACCTCAAGGCCATGATCGCGACCTACACCGACGTGCTCGGCGAGGCGCCACCGGCCTACCGATTCCCCTTCCTCGCTGAGTCACCGGTGCTGATGAAGGCGCTGGACAAGCTCGGCATCGCCGTCATGTCGGTCGACGCCGGCGCCGAAGACTGGCTGCCCGACCAGACGCCGCAGATGCTGGCCGACAAGCTCCTGAGCCAACTCGCCAAGCCGGGCGGCGGCCTCATCCTGCTGCACGACGCGCAGGACCAGACGGCCCGCGCGCTGCCGCATCTGCTGCAGGTGCTGAAGGCGGGTGGGTACCGCGTCGTGCACCTTCGCTGGCGGTAGATGCGGGGTAGCCGCCCTTGTGAACGAGCTCAAACTCATGCGAGAGCAGATCTGAAGCATGCTCTCGTGCTGCGGGCCGTCGACGGCGACCGCTTCTGCTCCACGGCACATGTCCTTTTGGGCGCCGGCGCGGGCCAGACAGCTGTTGAACCTGTTGGCCCGTTCGTCTGAGCCGCCACGCGGTCAACGCACGTGCAAATGACCGGCTGGCTGCGGTCGTGCCGACGGGCGTGGCACCATGCGCAGCCGCCCGGCATTCCCGGGCTTGTGACCTTGCCGGAGTGAGTGTGGGACAGAAGCTGTTTGCGTGGATGCTGGCCTTGGCGGCCGCAATGCCGCTGGCCAGGGCGGACACGGAGCCGAACTACCCGCCGTTGCTGAAGCCGGCGGCTCAGGAGGGCAAGGCGGCTCGCCTGGCCGCGGACGTGCTGTCGCGCTACCACTACAAGGCGCTGCCACTCGATGACGCGTTGTCGAGCAAGGTTTTCGACCAGTACCTCAAGGCGCTTGATCCGGAAAAGCTCTATTTCCTTCAGTCGGACATCGATAGCCTGTCGGTGGACCGTCACCGGCTTGACGATGCCATCCTGACCCAGGACCTGAGCGCGCCGTTCGCGATCTTCCACCTCTACCAGCGCCGGGCCGTGGACCGGCTGGCCTTCGCCAGGAGCCTGCTGCCCAAGGGCTTCGACTTCGAGCGCGACGAAACGCTGATGATCGACCGCAAGGACCAGCCCTGGCCGGCGAGCGAGGCCGAGTCCCTCGATCTTTGGCGCAAGCGCGTCAAGAACGACTGGCTGCGACTCAAGCTCGCGGGCCAGGGTGACGCGGCCATCCGGCGAGTGCTCGACAAGCGCTATGACAGCACGGCCAAGCGTCTGGGCAAGATCAACAGTGCGGACACCTTCCAGGCGTTCATGAATGCCTACACGACAGCGATCGAACCGCACACCAACTACCTCGGGCCGCGCGCGGCCGAGAACTTCGACATCGCGATGCGCTTGTCGCTGGTGGGCATTGGCGCTGTCCTGACCGACAACGACGGCCACGTCACCATCCGGGAGCTGGTGGCGGGCGGACCGGCGATGGTGTCAGGGCGGCTCCAAGCAGGTGACCGGATCGTGGGCGTTGCGCAGGGCCCCTCCGGCCCGATGGAAGACGTGGTCGGCTGGCGCCTGGATGACGTGGTGGCCTTGATCCGCGGCACGGTAGGGTCGACGGTCCGGCTGGACATCCTGCCCGCGGACGGCGGGCCGGACGCGTCTCCCAAGACCATTGCCCTGGTCCGCGACACCATCAAGATGCAGGACAGCGCGGCCAAGGCCAAGGTCTACTCGGTGACGACCGGCGAAGGCACGCGCCGGGTCGGCGTGATCACGCTGCCCTCGTTCTACGAGGACGTCGCTGCGCTCCAGAAGGGGGACAAGGACTACAGAAGCGCGGCGCGCGACGTGGCCAGGCTGTTGCAGGACCTCAAGGCCCAGAACATTGAAGGCGTGCTGCTGGACCTGCGCAACAACGGCGGCGGCTCACTGCGCGAGGCGGTGGAGCTGACGGGCCTGTTCCTGGGCAAGGTGCCGGTGGTGCAGACCCGCAATGCCAAGGGCGACATCAGTGTCGCGACCAGCAACGACGCCCGCGTGGTCTGGGGCGGGCCGCTGGGCGTGCTGATCAACCGCGCGTCGGCATCGGCATCGGAGATCTTCGCGGCCGCGGTCCAGGACTACGGGCGCGGCCTGGTCATCGGCGAGCCCAGCTTTGGCAAGGGCACGGTCCAGACCGTCGCCCGCCTTGACCAGATCGCCAGGAACACCGCGCCGGTGTTGGGCGACCTGAAGCTGACGATTGCGCAGTTCTTCCGCGTGAACGGCGCGACGACGCAGCTGCATGGCGTGACACCCGACATCCGCGTCCCCGCGATGGGTGACGACGCGCCGTTCGGCGAGTCCAGCTTCGGCAATGCCTTGCCCTGGACCCGCATCCAGCCCGTCGACTACCAGGCCGTGGCGGACGTCAAGCCTCAGCTGCCCCGCCTGCTGGCGTGGCACGAGAGCCGCGTTCAGCACGACCGCGACTACCAGGATCTGGTGCAGGACCTGGCAAAGGCAGGGGAACGACGCAAGAGCAATGTGATATCGCTCAACGAAGCCGTTCGCCGCAAGGAGCGCGCCGCCCAGGAAAAACGCGTGGCCGCCCTGCTGGGAGATGCCGCAGCGAGCGCAGCGGCGGCTGCGGGCAGCACGTTGGCAGACGACGGCCTGCAGTTCAACGAGCGCCAGCTTGCCCGGGACCTCGCCGCGCAAAAGGCCCGGGAGGCCGCCAACGATGCCATCCTGAATGAGGCGGTCCACATCCTGTCCGACAGTGTGGCGTTGAAGGAAGGCAAGTCACAAGGCACCGCGAGCGCTTCAGCGAGCCGCCCCGCGGTGATCAAGGCGCTGCTGCTGCCGAGCTCCGCCGACCAATAGATCATCGCCAAAGGGGGCGGGCATGCGGCGCCGGTGGCGCCGGGCCGCTCGCGCCACTGCTTTCCTCGCCTGAACTGCGGGTTTCCCTGGCCCCATGGGGCTCAGCCAAATTCTTGACGTTTGAACTATTGATTTCTAAAGTGGTGCGCAGCGAGGTCAATCCATGCGTATCACCTGTGTCGGCGGCGGGCCCGCCGGCCTGTATTTCGCGCTGCTGATGAAGAAGGCCGACCCGGCACACCAGGTGCGTGTGCTGGAGCGCAACCGGGCGGGCGACACGTTTGGCTGGGGCGTGGTGCTGTCCGACCAGACGGTGGACGCCCTGCGCGCGGCCGACCCCGAGACGGCGGATGAGATCGCCGACGCGTTCAACCACTGGGACGACATCGCCGTGCACATCGCTGGCCGGCGCATCGTCTCCGGCGGTCACGGCTTTTGCGGCATCGGCCGCAGGAAGCTGCTCAACATCCTGCAGTCACGCTGCGCCCAGCTCGGCGTGGAGCTGGTGTACGAGGCCGACGTGCCGGACGACGCCGGCCTCGAGGCCGACCTCATCATCGCGGCCGACGGCCTGAACAGCCGCATCCGCCAGAAGTACGCCGCCACCTTCCAGCCCGACATCGACCTGCGCCGCTGCCGCTTCGTGTGGCTGGGCACCACGCGGCTGTTCGACGCCTTCACCTTCGACTTCCAGCACACCGAATGGGGCTGGTTCCAGGCGCACGCCTACCGCTTCGACGCCACGCACTCCACCTTCATCGTGGAGGCGCCGGAAGACGTCTGGCGCGCCGCGGGCCTGGAGGCCATGAGCAAGGAGGAGGGCATCGCCTTTTGCGAGCGGCTCTTCGCCGGCGTGCTGCAGGGCCACCCGCTCATCTCCAATGCCGCTCACCTGCGCGGCTCGGCGCAGTGGATCCGCTTCCCGCGCGTGGTCTGCAGGACCTGGGTGCACCGCCGCGCCGAGGACGGCGTGCCCGTCGTGCTGATGGGCGACGCGGCCCACACGGCGCACTTCTCCATCGGCTCGGGCAGCAAGCTGGCGTTGGAAGACGCCATTGCGCTGGCCCGCGACATCCAGGCGCAGGGCGAGCTGGGCGCGGCGCTTGCGGCCTACGAGGCCAGCCGCAGCGTCGAGGTGCTGCGCATCCAGAATGCGGCGCGCAACTCCACCGAGTGGTTCGAGAACGTGGAGCGCCACGCGCGCCTGGCGCCCGAGCAGTTCGCCTACTCGCTGCTGACGCGCTCGCAGCGCATCTCGCACGAGAACCTGCGTCTGCGCGACCCGGCCTACGTGGGCGAATTCGAACGCTGGCTGGCGGCGCAGTCGGGGGTGGACGCCACCGTGCCGCCCATGTTCACGCCGCTGAAGCTGCGCGGGCTGACGCTGAAGAACCGGGTCGTCGTCTCGCCCATGGCCCAGTACCGCTGCCTGGACGGCCTGCCGGGCGACTACCACCTCGCCCACCTCGGCGCGCGCGCGCTGGGCGGTGCGGGCCTCGTGTTCGCCGAGATGACCTGCGTCTCGCCGGACGCGCGCATCACGCCAGGCTGCCCGGGCCTGTGGACCGAGGAGCAGGGCCGCGCGTGGCGGCGCATCGTCGACTTCGTGCACACGCACAGCAGCGCACGCATCGCGCTGCAGCTCGGCCACGCCGGCGCCAAGGGCTCGACCTGCGTGCCCTGGGCCGGAGGTGACGACCAGCCGCTGCCGCACGGCAACTGGCCGCTGATCTCGGCCTCTCCCCAGCAGTTCCTGCCCGGCGTGAGCGCGCTCAGCCGCGCCATGACGCGGAAGGACATGGACCGCGTGCGCGACGACTTCGTCGCCGCCACCCGGCGCGCGGCCGAGGCGGGCTTCGACTGGCTGGAGCTGCACTGTGCGCATGGCTACCTGCTCAGCAGTTTCATCTCGCCGCTGACCAACCAGCGGCGTGACGACTATGGCGGCTCGCTCGACAACCGCCTGCGCTACCCGCTGGAGGTGTTCGCCGCGATGCGGGCTGCCTGGCCCGAGAGCCGGCCGATGTCGGTGCGCATCTCCGCCCACGACTGGGTGCCGGGTGGCACCACGCCGGAAGACGCCGTGCAGATCGCCGCCGCCTTCCAGGCCGCCGGGGCCGACCTCATCGACGTGTCCTCCGGCCAGGTCAGCAAGGCCCAGAAGCCCGTTTATGGCCGCATGTGGCAGACGCCCTTCGCCGAGAGCATCCGCAACCGCGTGGGCATCGCGACGATGGCCGTGGGCGCGATCTCCGAGGCCGACCACGTCAACAGCATCATCGCGGCGGGCCGGGCCGACCTCTGCGCCATCGCCCGCCCGCACCTGGCCAACCCGGCCTGGACGCTGACCGAGGCCGCGCGCATCGGCTATGCCGGCCCCATCGGCCTGGACTGGCCGGCGCCCTACCTGTCGGGCAAGGCGCCGCTGGAGCGCGAGTTCGAACGCCAGCGCGCCGGCCAGGTGGCCGCGGCCGAGCAGGCCAACAAGGCCCTGGGAGTGTGACGATGCGGCATGCGGTGGTGACCGGAGGGGGCAGCGGCATCGGCGCCGCGGTGGCACGACGGCTGCTGGCCGAGGGCCTGCGCGTGACGCTGATGGGCCGGCATGCGCAGCGCCTGGCCGCGCAGCAGGCCGCGCTCGGCGGCTGCGGCATCCAGGTCTGCGATGTGGCCGACGAGGCCAGCGTCGCCGCGGCCTTCGCGGCCGTGGGCGACGTGGACGTCCTCGTCAACAACGCCGGGCAGGTCGAGACTGCGCCGCTGCACAAGACCTCGCGCGAGGTCTGGCAGCGCCTGCTGGACGTCAACCTCACCGGCACCTTCCTGTGCAGCCGTGCGGTGCTGCCAGGCATGCTCGCGCGCGGCCAGGGCCGCATCGTCAACGTGGCCAGCACGGCCGCGCTCAAGGGCTACGCCTACGTGGCGGCCTACTGCGCGGCCAAGCACGGCGTGCTGGGCCTGACGCGCGCACTGGCGCTGGAAGTGGCGGCCAAGGGTGTGACGGTGAACGCCGTCTGCCCGGGCTACACCGACACCGACATCGTCGCCAGCGCCATCGACACCATCGTCGCCAAGACCGGCCGCACCGCCGAGCAGGCGCGCGCCGAGCTCGCCCGCGCCAACCCGCAGGGCCGGCTCATCCAGCCTGACGAGGTGGCCGACACCGTCGCCTGGCTCGTGCAGGCCGGCGGCGTGAACGGCCAGGCCATCGCGGTCTGCGGCGGGGAGACGATGTGACCGACCTTGACCTCGAAACCCGCCTGTCCGACGACGACCACCAGGCGCTCAAGCTCTGGCTGCGCCTGCTGTCGTGCACCACGCGCGTGGAAGACCACATCCGCCAGCGGTTGCGCCAGGAGTTCGGCACCACGCTGCCGCGCTTCGACCTGCTCGCGCAGCTCGAGCGCCACCCCGACGGTCTGACCATGCGCGAGCTCTCCAAGCGGTTGATGGTGACCGGCGGCAACGTGACGGGCATCACCGACCAGCTCGAGGCCGAAGGCCTGGTGCAGCGCGAGACCCGCGCCGAGGACCGCCGCAGCTTCATCGTCAGGCTCACGCCGCAGGGCCGCCGGCAGTTCAAGCGCATGGCGGCCACGCACGAGGGCTGGATCGTCGAACTCTTCGCCGGCTGGACGCCCGCGCAGAAGACGCAGGTGCACGACCTGCTGGCCCTGCTCAAGACGCACCTCAAGGACAGCACATGACGCCCCACCTGGCCGCCGGCAACCAGCACAGCCTCGCCGGCTACACCCCGCAGCATTTCGGCTGGCATCAGCAAGGCGCCGTCGGCGTCATCACGCTGAACCGGCCCGAGCGCAAGAACCCGCTCACCTTCGACTCCTACGCCGAGCTGCGCGATCTCTTTCGCCGCCTGGCCTATGTGGACGAGGTGCGCGCCGTTGTCGTGCAGGGCGCGGGCGGCAACTTCTGCTCGGGCGGCGACGTGCACGAGATCATCGGCCCGCTCACCGGCATGGCCATGCCCGACCTGCTGGCCTTCACGCGCATGACGGGTGACCTCGTCAAGGCCATGCGGGCCTGCCCGCAGCCGGTCTTCGCCGCCATCGACGGCGTGTGTGCCGGCGCCGGCGCCATCCTGGCCATGGCGTCGGATTTGCGCGTGGGCACGTCGCGCAGCAAGACGGCCTTCCTCTTCACCCGCGTGGGCCTGGCGGGCTGCGACATGGGCGCCTGCGCCATGCTGCCGCGCATCGTCGGCCAGGGGCGGGCGGCCGAGCTGCTCTACAGCGGCCGCAGCCTCGGTGGCGACGAGGCGCTGGCCTGGGGCTTCCTGAACCGCCTGGTGGCGCCCGAGCAGCTGCTCGACGAGACCCTGGCCTGGGCCGGCGAGATCGCTGCCGGGCCCGGTTTCGGCCACGCGATGACCAAGCGCATGCTGCACCAGGAGTGGGCCATGGGTGTGGACGAGGCCATCGAGTCCGAAGCCCAGGCCCAGGCCATCTGCATGATGACCAAGGACTTCCATCGCGCCTACGAGGCCTTCGTCGCCAAGCAGAAGCCGGCGTTCCGGGGGGACTGACATGGACCACCTGGACTGGCCCTTCTTCGACACCGCCCACCGCGAGCTCGCGACGGCGCTGGACGCCTGGTGCACGGCGCACTTGCAGGTCGACCACGCGGCGGACGTGGATGCGCAGTGCCGCACGCTCGTGGCCCAGCTCGGTGCCGCCGGCTGGCTGCACCATGCCGTGGCGGGTGAGGGCGAGGCCATCGACACGCGCGCCATCTGCCTCATCCGCGAGACGCTGGCGCGGCACGACGGCCTGGCGGACTTCGTCTTCGCGATGCAGGGCCTGGGCTCCGGCGCGATCTCGCTGCAGGGCACGCCGCAGCAGCGCCAGCGCTACCTGCCGCGGGTGGCGCGCGGGGAGATGCTGGCGGCGTTCGCGCTGTCCGAGCCCGCGGCCGGCTCCGACGTCGCCGCGATGCAATGCCGCGCGGTGGCCGACGGTGACGACTACGTCATCGACGGCGAGAAGACCTGGATCTCCAACGGCGGCATCGCCGACTTCTACGTGCTCTTCGCGCGCACCGGCGAGGGCGAGGCGCCCGGCACGCCCGTGCGCGGTGCACGCGGCATCTCGGCCTTCATCGTGGAGGCCGGCACGCCGGGGCTGGAGATCGCCGAGCGCATCGACGTCATCGCGCCGCACCCGCTGGCGCGGCTGCGCTTTGCCGGCTGCCGCGTGCCGCGCAGCCAGATGCTGGGCGCGCCGGGCGAGGGCTTCAAGCTGGCCATGCGCACGCTGGACGTCTTTCGCACGTCGGTCGCGGCAGCGGCGCTCGGCTTCGGACGGCGGGCGCTGCAGGAGGGGCTCGCCCAGGCCCAGGCGCGGCCCATGTTCGGCGCCCGCCTGGCCGACCTGCCGCTCACGCAGGCCAGGCTTGCCGACATGGCGTGCACGGTGGACTCATCCGCCCTGCTGGTCTACCGCGCCGCCTGGCTGCGCGACCAGGGCCGCACCATCACCAAGGAGGCCGCCATGGCCAAGCTCATGGCCACCGAGGGGGCGCAGCGCGTCATCGACGCGGCCGTGCAGCTCTTCGGTGGCCGTGGCGTGCGCCGCGGCGAGATCGTCGAATCCCTGTACCGGGAGATCCGGGCGCTGCGCATCTACGAGGGTGCCAGCGAAGTGCAGCAACTGATCATCGGTCGCGAGCTGCTCAAGCATTCCTGAGGACGCCATGCACCCTTCGGCCCACCTGGACACCTTCGCGAGAGACCATCTGCCGCCGCAGGACCAGTGGCCCGAACTCGTGTTCGAGGGGCCTGCGCTGCAGTTCGGCCCGCGGCTGAACGCCGCGACCGAGCTGCTGGACCGCTGGGTGGTGCAGGGCGACGGCGCTCGCCCCTGCGTGCAGGGCGCCGGCGTGCGCTGGACCTACGCGGAGCTGCAGACGCAGGCCAACCGCATCGCGCACGTGCTCGTCAGCGAGATGGGCGTGGTGCCCGGCAACCGCGTGCTGCTGCGCGGCGCCAACACGCCGCAGCTGGCGGCCTGCTGGTTCGCCGTCATCAAGGCCGGTGCCATTGCGGTGGCGACCATGCCGCTGCTGCGCGCAGGCGAGCTGGGCAAGGTCATCGACAAGGCGCAGGTCACGCACGCACTGTGCGACGCGGCCCTGGCCGACGAGCTCATGCAGGCCCAGGCCGCCCACGCCGTGCTGCGGCGCGTGTGCCTGTACCGCAGCGCCGCGCCCGACGGGCTGGAGGCGCTGGCGGCCCGGCACGGTGGCGACTTCACCAACGTCGACACCGCCAGCGACGACTGCGCGCTGATCGCCTTCACCTCGGGCACCACCGGCCAGCCCAAGGGCACGATGCACTTCCACCGCGACCTGCTGGCCATCTGCCGCTGCTGGCCGGTGCATTGCCTGCGCGCGGCGCCGGACGACGTCTTCATCGGCAGCCCGCCACTGGCATTCACCTTCGGCCTGGGCGGGTTGCTGCTGTTCCCGATGAGCGTGGGGGCGTCGGCCGTGCTGCTGGAAAAGGCCTCGCCCGAGTTGCTGCTCGCGGCCATCGACGAGCACCGGGCGACGGTGTGCTTCACCGCGCCCACCTCCTACCGCGCGATGGCGCCGCTGGTGGGCCAGCACGACCTGCGCGGGCTGCGCAAGTGTGTGAGTGCCGGCGAAGCCCTGCCCGCGGCCACGCGGTCGCTGTGGAAGCAGGCCAGCGGCCTGGAGCTCATCGACGGCATCGGCGCGACCGAGCTGCTGCACATCTTCATCTCCCACACCGAGGACACCGCCCGGCCCGGCGCCACCGGCCGGCCCGTGCCGGGCTACCAAGCCTGCATCCTCGACGACGAAGGCCGGCCCTTGCCGCCGGGCCAGGTCGGCCGCCTTGCCGTGAAGGGCCCCACGGGCTGCCGTTACCTCGCGGATGATCGCCAGCGCCAGTACGTGCAGGGCGGCTGGAACCTGACGGGCGACGCCTACCTGTGCGATGCCGACGGCTACTTCGTCTACCAGGCTCGCACCGACGACATGATCATCTCCGGCGGCTACAACATCGCCGGCCCGGAGGTGGAGGCGGCGCTGCTGAGCCACCCGGCGGTGGCCGAGTGCGCCGTCATCGGCGTGCCCGACGACGAGCGGGGCCAGCTCGTCAAGGCCTTCGTCGTGCTGCGCGCCGGCCATGTGCCCGACGTGAAGGCCTTGCAGGAACATGCGAAGGCGACGATTGCGCCGTACAAATATCCTCGCGCCATCGAGTTCCGCGACAGCCTGCCCCGCACCGAGACCGGCAAGCTGCAGCGGTTCAAGCTCAAGGACCCGACCTGACCCCCTGACTGTGGAGACCACTGCATGAAGACCACGCTCGCTGCCCTCGCCCTGGCCACGTCGCTGCTGCCCGCGGCCCAGGCTGCCGACAAGCTCAAGGTTGGCTTCCTGAGCACCCTCTCCGGGCCTGGTGCGGGCCTGGGCGTGGACATCCGCGACGGCTTCGCGCTGGGCCTCAAGCACAGCGGCGGCAAGCTCGGTGGCCTGCCGGTGGAGGTGGTGACGGCCGATGACCAGCAGAACCCCGAGGTGGCCAAGCAGAGCGCGGAGCGGCTGCTCAAGCGCGACAAGGTCGACTTCATGACCGGCATCGTGTTCTCCAACGTCATGCTGGCCGTGGGCCCGGCCGTGTTCGACGCCAAGGTGCCCTACATCAGCGCCAACGCCGGCCCCTCGCAGTACGCGGGCGAGCAGTGCAACCCGTACTTCTTCAACGTCGCCTGGCAGAACGACAACCTGCACGAGGCCGTCGGCAAGACCGTGACGGAGAAGGGCTTCAAGAAGCTCGTGCTGCTGGCGCCCAACTACCCGGCGGGCAAGGATGCGATGGCCGGTTTCAAGCGCTTCTACAAGGGCGCGGTGGTGGAGGAGATCTACACCAAGCTCGGCCAGCTCGACTACGCCGCCGAGCTCGCTCAGGCGCGCGCGGCCAAGCCCGACGCGATGTACATCTTCCTGCCCGGCGGCATGGGCATCAACTTCATCAAGCAGTTCGTGGGGGCCGGCCTCTCCAAGGACGTGACGCTGTTCGGCCCGGGCTTCTCCGCCGACGAGGACGTCATCAAGGCGGTGGGTGAGCCGATGCTCGGCATGTTCAACAGCTCGCACTGGGCGCACGACATGGACAACCCCGCCAACAGGAAGTTCGTGGCCGACTTCGTCAAGGACTACGGCCGCCTGCCGTCGCTCTATGCCAGCCAGGGCTACGACGCGGCGCTGCTCATGAACGCGGCGGTGCGTGACGTGAAGGGCAAGGTGGAGGACAAGCCGGCGGTGCTGAAGGCGCTGAAGGCAGCGAGGTTCGAGTCGGTGCGGGGGGCGTTCCGGTTCAACCGCAACCAGTACCCGGTGCAGGACTACTACCTGCGCGTCATCACGAAGGACGCGCAGGGGCGGGTGACGAACCGGACGCTCGGGAAGATCTTCACGCAGCATGAAGATGCGTATGTGGCTTCGTGCAAGATGAGCTGAAAGCGGCGCGTGATGCTTTTGCGGGGAGCTTCATGCTTCAGTGCATCGTGCCGGGGCGAACTCCCGGCGCGGTGCACCGAGCCGAAGGACTCCCGGCAAGAACATCCGAACTCGACACCCCGCGCAAAGAGGTCTTCCGCTGATGGACTGGATCCTCCTCACCGAGCAGGCCCTCAACGGCCTGCAATTCGGCCTGATGCTCTTCCTGCTCGCCGCCGGCCTCACCCTCGTGTTCGGCATCATGGACATGATCAACCTCGCCCATGGCTCGCTGTACATGGTCGGCGCCTACCTGGCTGCCGCCACGGCAGCGGCGACGGGGTCCTTCGGCCTGGCGGTGCTGGCCGCCCTGGTGGGCACGGCCGTGCTCGGCATGGCGCTGGAGGTCGCGCTGCTGCGGCGGCTGTATGCGCGCGACCACCTCAGCCAGGTGCTCGCCACCTTCGCCCTGATCCTGATGCTCAATGAAGGCGTTCGCATCGTCTGGGGCGACCAGCCGCTGATGCTCAGCCCGCCCGCAGCGCTGGCGGGCCCGGTGGAGCTGCTGCCGGGCCTGCACTACCCGGCCTACCGGCTGCTCATCATCGGCGTGGGCGCGGGCGTGGCCGGCGCGCTGTGGCTGCTTGTCACGCGCACGCGCTACGGCGCCTGGGTGCGCGCCGGTGCCTCCAACCGCGCGATGGCCACGGCCATGGGGGTCGACATCCGCAGGCTGTTCACCGCCGTGTTCGGGCTGGGCGCGGCGCTGTGCGCACTGGCCGGAGCGCTGCTCGGGCCGCTTCTGGCGGTGCAGGTGGGCATGGGCGAGAGCATCCTCATCCTGGCCTTCGTCGTCATCGTCGTGGGCGGCATCGGCTCGGTGCGCGGGGCGCTGGTCGGCTCACTGCTCGTGGGCATGGTCGACACCGCCAGCCGCACCCTGCTGCCGGCCGTGCTGCGGCAGCTGACCTCGCCCGAGGTGGCGGCCAACCTCGGCCCGGCGCTCGCCTCCATCCTCATCTACGTGCTGATGGCCGCCATCCTCTTCTGGAAGCCTCGCGGCCTCTTCCCCGCCCATGGCTGAAGCGCGTACCCTGCATCACCGCGGCCTGGGCCTGTGGGCCTGGCCGCTGCTGGCCCTTCTGGCGGCGCTGCCGCCCGTGTTGCAGGCCCTGGGCCTGGAGTTCTACACGGTGGTGGCCATCCGCGTGCTCATCTTCGCCATCGCGGCGTCGAGCCTGAACCTCATCCTGGGCTTTGGCGGCCTCGTGAGTTTCGGGCACGCGGCCTACGTGGGCCTGGGGGCCTACACGGTGGGCGTGCTGATGGACGCGGGCGTCACGTCCGCCTGGGTCGCGTGGCCCGTGGCTTGCCTGGTCAGTGCGGCCGCGGCGGCCCTCATCGGCGCCATCAGCCTGCGCACGCGGGGCGTGTACTTCATCATGATCACGCTGGCCTTCGCGCAGATGTTCTATTTCCTGGCGGTCTCGCTGAAGGCCTATGGCGGCGACGACGGCCTGCCGCTGCCCCAGCGCTCGGTGCTGGGCGGCGGGCTGGACCTGAAGGACGACGCGACTTTCTACTGGGTGGCGCTCGCGTTGTGCGCCGCGGTCATGGCCGCGCTGCAACGGCTCGTGAACTCGCCGTTCGGCTGGCTGCTGCAGGGCGCGCGCGAGAACGAGGTCCGCGTGGCCGCCGCGGGCGGGCGGGTGTTCGCGGTGCGCTGGCAGGCATTCGTGTTGGCGGGCGCGCTGGCCGGCCTGGCGGGGGCGATGCTGGCCAACCTCAACGGCCTCGTGTCGCCCCACCTGATGCACTGGTCGCAGTCCGGGCAGCTGATGGTCATGGTCATCATTGGCGGCGCCGGGGCGCTGTGGGGCGGGCCGCTCGGCGCGGCGGCGCTGCTGCTGCTGGAAGAGCTGCTGTCGGGCTACACGCTGCACTGGCAGCTGGGGCTGGGGGCGCTGTTGCTGGGCGTGGTGCTGTACGCGCCACGCGGGCTGGCCGGGGTGTGGCGCCGTGCTTGAGGTGCAGGGCCTCGTCAAACGCTTCGGTGCGCTGGCAGCCACCGACGGCGCGAGCTTTCGCGTCGCGCCGGGCGAGCTGCACGCGCTCATCGGCCCCAACGGCGCGGGCAAGACCACGCTCATCCACCAGATCTCCGGCGCCCTCGCGCCCGACGCCGGCCACATCCGCTTCGACGGCCACGACGTCACCCGCCACGGCATGGCGCGCCGCGTGCAGGCGGGGCTGGTGCGCAGCTACCAGATCACGAGCCTGTTCCGGCCCTGCAGCGTGCGCGACAACCTCGTGCTGGCCGTGCTGGCACGGCGCGAGGCGGCGCCCTCCTGGTGGCGCCCCGCCCGGGCGGACGCCGCCGCGCACGCCGAGGCCGATGCGATGCTCGCGCGCGTGGGCCTGGGCGGGCAGGGCGGTCGCGTGGCGGGCGAGCTGGCCCACGGCGAGCAGCGCCAGCTGGAGGTGGCCCTCGCCCTGGCCGCGCGGCCTCGCCTGCTGCTGCTGGACGAGCCCCTGGCCGGCATGGGCCCGGACGAGTCGGTGCGCATGGTGGCGCTGCTGCAGGCGCTCAAGGCCGAGGGCCTGACGCTGCTGCTGGTGGAGCACGACATGGACGCTGTCTTTCGCCTGGCCGACCGCATCTCCACGCTGGTGGCCGGACGCGTGATCGCGAGCGACGCGCCCGACGTCATTCGCGAGCACCCCGAGGTGCGCCGCGCCTACCTGGGCGACGAGCTGGAGGCGCTGCCGTGAGTGCGCTGCTGGAGATCGAGGACCTGCAGGCCGGCTACGGCGGCAGCCAGGTGCTGTTCGGCCTGGGGCTGCGCATGCAGCCCGGCGAGGTGGCGACGCTGCTGGGCCGCAACGGCATGGGCAAGAGCACGCTGCTGCGCTGCCTGTGCGGCTGGCTCGCGCCCCAGGGCGGGCGCATCCGCTTTTGCGGCCAGGACATCACCGGCTGGCCGGCCGACCGCATTGCGCGGCTCGGGCTGGCCGTCGTGCCGGAGGGGCGGCAGGTCTTCCCGAACCTGAGCGTGCGCGAGCACCTGGACGCCTTCAGCGCCAACCGCAGCGGCGCCGCCGAGCCGTGGACGACGGCGCGCGTGTTCGAGCTCTTCCCGCGGCTGGCCGAGCGGGCCGGGCACGCGGGCCAGCAGCTCTCGGGTGGCGAACAGCAGATGCTGGCCATCGGCCGCGCGCTCGTCACCAACCCGCACCTGCTGGTGCTGGACGAGGCCACCGAAGGCCTGGCGCCGCTCGTGCGCGAGGAGATCTGGCGCTGCCTGGACCTGCTGCGCGCCAGTGGCCAGTCCATCCTGGTCGTGGACAAGTACGTGCAGCGCCTCATCCGCCTGGCCGATCACCACACGCTGGTGGTGCGCGGCCGGGCGGCCTGGGCCGGGTCCTCGGCCGCACTCGCCGCCGAGCCGGCGCTGTGGCAGCAGCACCTGGGGGTCTGAGCATGGCCAGTGCTTTCGAACGTGAGCAGCTCGTGCGCTTCGGCCACTGCGACCCGGCGGGCATCGTGTTCTACCCGCGCTATTTCGAGATGCTCAACGAGCTCGTCGAGGACTGGTTCGCGCAGCTCGGTGCCGGGCTCGACGTGCTCATCGGCCAGCGGCGCCTGGGTTTGCCCACGGCCCAGCTCGACACCCGCTTCCTGCGCGTGAGCCGCCAGGGCGATCGCCTGGTGCAGCGCATCCGCATCGAGCGCCTGGGCGGCAGCTCGCTGCGCCTGCAGGTCAGCTTTGACGGCGACGACGGCCCGCGCGTGGCGTTCGCGCAGGTGCTGGTGTGCACTGCGCTGGACACCCACCGGCCGCAACCCTGGCCCGACGACCTGCGCGTGGCGCTCGCCCGTGCGCTGGCTGCGCAGGACGCCCAAGACGTGCAAGAAGCACAACAGGAGACAACCCCATGAACCACAAGCAAGTCCTGCAGCCTGCGGGCTGGGCTGCGCCGCGCGGCTATGCCAATGGCGTGGCGGCCAGCGGCCGGCTGGTCTTCGTTGCAGGCCAGATCGGCTGGAACGAGCGCTGTGAGTTCGACAGCGACGACTTCATCGCCCAGGTGCGCCAGGCGCTCCTGAATGTGCGTGCCGTGCTCGCCGAGGGCGGCGCCGGGCCCGAGCACATCGTGCGCATGACCTGGTACCTGCTGGACAAGCGCGAGTACATCGCCCGCGGCCGCGAGGTGGGCCAGGCCTACCGCGAGGTGCTGGGCCGGGACTACGGCATCGCGATGAGCGCGGTGCAGGTGTCCGCGCTGATGGAAGACCGCGCCAAGGTGGAGATCGAGGTGACCGCCGTCGTTCCCGCGGGGGGGTGACCCTGGCTGGGCGCGGCCAAGGCCGGTCGCGCAGAATTGCCGGCATGGGCGCCATTTCCCACCCCAGCGCCGCCGGCGGGCTCAGCCGGCGTGCCCTGCTGCTGGCAGCGGGCGGCAGCGGAGCGGCCTTGGCTGCACCGGCGCCCGTGGACAAGCCCGTGCCGCCCGTGGAGGTGGTCTACCCGCGCATGCCCGAGCGGCCGACGGACGCCTACCCCTTCCAGCTGCTCAAGGCGGCGCTGCAGGCTTCGGGCCGGCCGCACGTGCTGCGCCTGACCGATGACGAGCTGCCCTCCATGCGCGCCTACAAGGAGCTGACCGGCGGGCAGTTCAACGTGATGGACACGGGGGCGGCGCCGCGCATGGCCGAGGGCGCCCGCGTGCTGCCTTTTCCGCTGGACCTCGGCCTGAGCGGCTACCGCGTGATGCTCGTGCGGCGCGACAGCCTGCCGCGGCTGCGCGCCGTGCAGACGCTGGAGGACCTGCGCACATTGCGCTTCGGCCAGGGGCCGGACTGGGTGGACAACTACATCCTGCGCGCGGCCCGCCTGCAGGTCGTGGAGGCGGAGTTCCTGGCGCTGTTCCGCATGCTGGAGGCGGGGCGCTTCGATGCGTTCCCGCTGGGCGCGGACGAGGCAGAGATGCTGCTGGCGCGCTTTCAGTCGCTGGCGCCGTCGGCCGTGGTGGTGCCGGACTGGTGCGTGCACTACCGCTTCGCGCGGGTGTTCGCGGTGCGCGAGGACCAGACCGCCGTGTTCGACGTGCTGCAGGAGGGCTTGAGCCGCATCTTTGCCGATGGCCGGGCGCAGGCCATCCTCGCGCGCGACCCGCGCGTGGGCCCGCTGGTGGCGGGGCGGCGCCGGCTGCCGGCGCGGGTGTTTGGCATTCGCAATCCGCAGTGGGCGGCGGCCTACCAGGCCATCCCCGAGCACCTCTTCTTCAAGCAGCCCTGAGCATGAAAAAAGGCGGGGCGCCTTGCAGCACCCCGCCTTGCGGTCAAGCCGCCAGCGCCACGCGCGCCGGCACCTCGGCATGGTGGCTCAGCTGCATCGTGAACTGCGCGCGCCCGGAGCTGAGCGCCCGCAGCTGGCCGATGTAGCCGAACATCTGCGCCAGCGGCACGTGTGCCGTCACGACGACGGCCGTGCCGCGCGCATCCTGGCCCTGCACGTGGCCGCGACGGCGCAGCAGGTCACCGATGACGTCGCCCAGCGCCTCGGCCGGCGTGACGACTTCCACCGCCATCACCGGCTCCAGCACCACGGGTGCCGCGTTCAGCACCGCTTCGCGCAGCGCGTGGGCCGCCGCCAGCTCGAAGGCCAGCGCCGACGAGTCACGCACGTGGGCGCTGCCGTCCACCAGCGTGGCCTCGAAGTCCACGAGCGGGTAGCCCGCGAACGGGCCCGCCTGTGCGGCGCGGCGGATGCCCGCCTCCACCGCCGGGATGAACTCGCGCGGGATGGCGCCACCCACCACGGTGGTCGAGAACCTGAACCCTTCGCCGCGGCCCAGCGGCGCGATGCGCAGCGTCAACTCGGCGAACTGGCCGGGGCCGCCGCTTTGCTTGCGGTGCACGTGACGCACCTCGGCCGCGGCCGAGATCGTCTCGCGGTAGGCCACCTGCGGGCGGCCCACGGCCACGTCCACGCCGAAGCGCGAACGCAGCTTCTCCACGGCGACTTCCAGCTGCAGCTCGCCCATGCCGGACAGCAGTGTCTGGCCCGAGTCCGGGTCCTGGCGCAGCCGCAGCGACGGGTCTTCGCGCACGAGCACCGACAGGCCCTTGGACAGCGCCGCCGCGCCGGACTGCTGGCGCGGCTCGATGGCCACGTCGATGACGGCCTCGGGCACGGCGATGCTTTCCAGCACCGGCGCGTTGCGCGTGGCCGCCAGCGTGTGGCCGGTGAGCACGTCCTTCAGGCCCACGACGCCCGCGATGTCGCCCGCCACCAGCGCGTCGCGCTCGACACGCCGGTCCGCGTGGATCTCATACAGGCGTGCCACGCGCTCGGCCTGGCCGGTGCTGGCATTGAAGACGGTGTCGCCGCGCCGCAGGCTGCCGCTGTAGACGCGCACGAACACCATCGCGCCGTGGTCGTCGGCGGTCAGCTTGAAGGCCAGCGCCGACAGCGCGCCGTCCAGCGGCGCTGCGCCGGGCGCTTCGCCCGGGGCAGGCAGGTAGGCGACGACGGCGTCCAGCAGCGGCTCCACCCCGCGGTTGCGGAAGGCCGAGCCCGCAAGCACGGGCACCATGGCGCCGGCCAGCGTGGCCGCACGCACGCCGGCGCGCAGGGCGTCCACCGACGGGCTCTCGCCGCGCAGCCAGGCGTCCAGCAGCGCGTCGTCGCGCTCCACCACGGCTTCCACCAGGCGTGCGCGCGCGGCGTGGGCGGCGTCGAGCAGCTCAGGCGGGATGGCGGTCACGCGCGGCGGCGCGCTGGCATCGTCGTGGTCCCACACGAGGGCGTGCATGGCGAGCAGGTCCACCACGCCGCGGAAGTCGCCTTCCGCGCCGATGGGCAGCTGCACCGGCACCGCGTTCGTGCCCAGGCGCTCGCGCATCATGGCCACGACACGGCCGAAGTCGGCGCCCAGGCGGTCGAGCTTGTTCACGAAGGCGATGCGCGGCACGCGGTAGTCGTCCGCCAGGCGCCAGTTGGTCTCGGTCTGCGGCTCCACGCCGGCCACGCCGTCGAACACGACGACGGCACCGTCGAGCACGCGCAGCGAGCGCTTGACCTCGATGTTGAAGTCGATGTGCCCGGGCGTGTCGATCAGGTTGATCTGCGTGCCGTGCCAGTGCACGGTGGTGGCCGCGCTGTGGATGGTGATGCCGCGCGCGCGCTCCTGGGGGTCGAAGTCCATCGTCGTGGCGCCGTCGTGGACTTCGCCGATGCGGTGGTTCTCGCCCGTGTAGAACAGGATGCGTTCGGTGGTGGTGGTCTTGCCGGCGTCGACGTGGGCAATGACGCCGATGTTGCGCAGGTTGCGCCAGGTGGTGTTGGAGTTCATGGTGATTCCTGATTCGGGGTTGGCAGGCCAGCCCCGTGGAATCACAGGGCTAGCGCGAAGGCAGGACGCCGAAGCGCGCACGCGACAGGCAGGGCCGAGCCGCGCTCCGGCGCTCGGGAATCGTGGCGATCAGCTTGTCGAAGGTGCGGGTGCGCATGGTGGAACTCAGGAAAAACAAAACCCCGGGAGGGACGAGCCTGCCGGGGTTGGGGGACCGGAAGGCAGCGGCGCCTTCCGAACACAGTCGAAGGGCGCTCAGCGGTTGAGGCGGGCTTGGACGGTGTGGGTGGTCTTCATGATGGGCGAGATTATCGGCCGGCAGGTGAGGCCCTGGAGGGTGTGGGGTGATGTGCGGGTGGGGCCGGGATCGCAAGGGGGCTCACGGGCACATGGCGTGGCGAGGAACCTTGGGCCGCATCGCAGCGGTGCGGGCGTCAGGACAAGCACCCGGAAGCGGCAGGCCGTCGAGCTGTTGTCGCGCACAGCCGCAGCGATGGGCCTAGAGCTGCCGACTACGCGCTACCCCGCTGCTCGGTCAACTTGGTCGCCGACCAGATCTCCCCTCACGCCCCCTGCGGCACCGCCGCCAGCTGGCTGACGCTGGCCTGCCGGTACGGCGCGCACAGCTGCTCCACATAAGCCTGGTGCCCCGGCAGCCCCGCAACGATGCGGGACACGCGGCTGTGGATGTCGCCGAGGAACTGCGTCAGCTCGGGCGTGCCCATCAGGTCGGCCACGGGGTGGTAGCGCGCGGGCGTGATGCCCTGGCCCATCATGACTTGCACCCACGAGTTCTCGGCGAAGAGCTCGTCGCTCGGGCGGAACACGCGGCCCGTCTCGCGGAAGAGGTCGATGCGGTGGCGCAGCGAGGGCAGGAGGTCCATCTCGCGCACGTGCTTCCACAGCGCTGAGTCGGTGCGCTCGTTGACGTGGTAGTGCAGCACGATGAAGTCGCGGATGTGCTCCAGCTCGCGCTTGGACTGCGCGTTGAACTCGTCCACGTCGGCCTGCTGGATGCCGCCGGACGGGAAGGTCTGCATCAGGCGGATGGCCGAGCGCTGGATGAGATGGATGCTGGTGGACTCCAGTGGCTCGACGAAGCCGCTGGCCAGCCCCACGGCGATGCAGTTGCGGTGCCAGACCTTCTCGCGCTGGCCCGGCAGGAACTTGATGAGGCGAGGCTGCGTGAGCAGCTCGCCCTCGACGTTGGCGCGCAGCACGTCGGGTGCGTCGGCGTCGGCGAGCTCCTTGCTGCTGTAGACCAGGCCGTTGCCCACGCGGTGTTGCAGCGGGATGCGCCACTGCCAGCCGAAGCGGTGGGCGATGGAGCGGGTGTAGGGCCAGGCCTCGCGCACGGAGGCGGTCTGCACGGCCACGGCGCGGTCGCAGGGCAGCCAGTACGACCAGTCTTCGTAGGCGACGCCCAAGGCTTCGCCCAGCAGCATCGAGCGAAAGCCGGTGCAGTCGATGAAGAGATCGCCGTCGATGCGGCTGCCGTCCTGCATCTGCAGCGCGGCGATGTCGCCGTCGCGCGCGGCACCGGCCTCGGGGCCGTGCTTGAGCACCTGGGCGATCTTGCCTTCGATGCGCTGCACCCCGTGCGCCTCGCTCATGGCGCGCAGGAACTTGGCGTAGCGGCTGGCGTCCAGGTGGTAGGCGTAGTTCAGCGCGCTGCGCGGCACGTGGGCGAAGCGGTTGGCGAAGGCCGCCACCGTCTCGGGGTTGTAGTCGGTGTAGGTGCGCGCCAGGCCCTCGCGCTGGCCCTTGAGCCAGAAGTGCTGGAAGCCCGCGCTCCAGTGGTCGTTGCCGGTGGTGCCGAAGGAGTGGAAGTAGTCCTGGCCGATGTCCTTCCAGCCCTCGAAGTTGATGCCGAGCTTGAAGGTGGCGTTGGTGGCCGCCATGAACTCGGCTTCGTTGATGCCCAGCAGGTTGTGGAAGGTGTGCAGCGCGGGGATGGTGGCTTCGCCCACGCCCACGGTGCCGATCTCCTCGGACTCGACGAGCTTGATGTCGAGCTGCTTGCCGAGCAGCTTGCTCATGAGGGCCGCCATCATCCAGCCGGCGGTGCCGCCGCCCGCGATGACGACGCGGTTGAAGGGCTTGGAGGTGTTCATCGCTTCAATTGGTTGAGGAGTTGGGTGCGGGCCTGGCGGGACAGGGTCTCGTCGATGGGCCCGAGCAGGCCGCGCGCGGCTTCGGGGATGTGCTCCCAGGTGTGCGGGTCGTCGTTGAAGACAAAGTGCTGCAGGTGGTGCTGCCAGATGCGCTTTTCCTTCTCGGGCAGGTCGCGCAGCGTCATCAGGGCCAGACGCAGGGTGCTCAGCGGCGAGTCCACGTACTCGGGCGTTTGGCGCCACCAGGCGTTGATGAGGAGGTTGACCGGCGCAAGGCCCTCCACGTGGTGGAACCACATGCTCGGGATGTAGAGCGCGTCGCCCGGCTCCATCTCGGCCACTTCGCCCGCTTGCAGCGCCTGCGCGAAGCGTGGGAAGCGCTCGAAGTCGGGCGCGGCGAAATCGACCAGGCTGATCGGCTGGCCGGCGGGGGTCGGGTCGAGCGGGCCGACGTAGAGGTTCTTGATCTGCTCCGGCGGGAAGACCGTGAAGCGGCGCCGGCCCGCCGCGACGACGGCGAGGTTGTCCGGCAGGTCGTAGTGGGCGGCGATGCGCGTGCGGTTGCCCAGCCACAGGCTCACGAGCGCGTCGCGCGCGCCCAGGCCCATGACGTTGGCTTCCATGAAACCCGGCAGCACGGCCTCGACGGTGGTGGAGCCGACGTACAGCGCCGGCGGCTCGGGCGTCTCGCTCAGGCCCAGCAGGCCCGCCAGCACCTGGTCCAGTGTGGCGCCGTGGCGGCTGAAGTTGAAGCTGCTGAGGGTCTCGTCCGCGTAGAAGACCCGGCCCCGCGCTTCGGGCGGCATCTGGAACAGGCCGACGCGCACCCCGTTGTACAGGCCCATCAGGTAGCGCGCCAGGGCCTCGTCGGACTGGCGCGCGGCCTGCACCACGGGCCAGTGCGCGAAGGCGCCGCGCACGACGTAGGGGCGCTCGGCCGTGAGGAGTGCGTCCGGCAGCGTGCTCGGGTCGAACGCGCCGGGCCAGTTGGGAATCTCGCGCAAGGGCATGCTGCTATCGAGCCGACAAAGTGCCACAGAGGCACAGAGCCACAGAGAGACCGTCAAGCCGGGGCGTCAGGGCCATGTCTCTGTGTCTCCGTGTCTCTGGGGCTGTGTTCACTTCAAGCGCGCCCCACCCCGCTCGCGCGCTCCAGCAGCAGGGGCAGTTGCGCGAGCGAGGCGATCTGCATGTAGATCGGCAGCAGGTGGCCGTCGCGCGCCAGCGCCTCCAGCGCTGCGCCGGGCAGCGCAGCCAGGCGTTCCTCGTTGATGGTGAAGAGGCCCGTCAGGCGGCCCTGTTCGCCGCTCGGGGTCTCGATGTCGATGACGAAGGGCTCGAGCAGCTGGTGGCGCGTGAGGGCCTCGATGAAGACGGGCAGCTGCTGGGCCTGGGCATGCAGGTGCTCCATCAGCTGCACGATGTGGTCGAGGTAGTCGCTGAAGCCGCCATGGGGCATGAAGAGCGCGGTGCCGACCTCGCCCTCCTCGGGGCGCACGATGCGGGGGCTGTCCATGTCGATGTGCAGCTGCAGCGTGTCGTCGGGTGCGCGGCCGATCATGAAGGGGTCGCGCTGCAGTGCCATGGGCATGACGGTCGCGTCCCAGCCCGTGGGCGTGAGGAAGAGGTTCTGGCCTTCTTCCAGCCCGAACAGCGCCACGGGCTGGAAGCCCACGCCGCCTTCGACCAGCTGGAAGGCGATGGGGAAGTGGGCCTGGAGCTGGCGGAACTCGGCCGGCAGGGCCAGGCACGACTGGCGGTCGTCGCCGAGGGCGGCCGAGCGCCCGGTGTGGATGCGCAGCTGGCGGTGGGTGACGTTGTCGAGCAGGGCGGGGCGGGTCATGTCTCGGTCTTGTGGATGTGGTCGATCAGGCTGCGGTGGCTGGGCAGGCCCGGCACGAAGCGGCGGGCCTGGCGGGCGGCCTCGTCGAAGCAGGCCTGGGCGGCCTGAAGCCGCGCCGGGGCGAGGGGCTGCACCTCGGGCCGGAAGCCCATGCCGTACAGCACGTACTGGTAGCTGGCGGACGGGAAGACCTCGTCGAGCCGGCCGAAGTCGTGCCGGGCCGGCGCGCGCAGCCGCCACATGGGCAGCAGCTCGCGCAGCCGCTCGGGCCAGGTGGCCGGGTCGCGGTGGGCGCGCCAGTAGGGGCTGTCGTCGCGCTGGGTCAGCACGTAGTGGAGCTTCAGGAAATCGATGACGCGCGCCCAGCGGTAGGCGAAGTCGTCGTTGAAGCGGCGCGCGACGGCGGGCAGGGTGGCGCGCGTCATGGGGAGCTCGTCGCACAGGCGCTGGGCGGAGAGTTCCACCATGGCCAGGGCAGAGGCCTCCAGGGGCTCGATGAAGCCGCTGGACAGCCCGATGGCGACGCAGTTGCGCACCCAGAACTGCTGGCGGTAGCCGGGGTCGTAGCGGATGGAGCGCGGTGCCGGGCGCTCGCGCGGGGCGCCCGTGGCGTCGAGGTAGGCCTGCAGGGCGGCCTGGGCTTCGTCGTCGCTGGCGTGGGCGCGTGAGTAGACGCAGCCGACGCCCCGCCGCGTGGGCAGGCCGATGTCCCAGATCCAGCCCTTGGCCCAGGCGGTGGCGATGGTGCAGGTGGCCAGCGGCGCGTCCGGCTGCGCATGGGGCACCTGCACGGGCAGGGCGGCGTCGTTGAAGAGCACGTCGCGCTCGCTCTTGAGCCCGACGCCGAAGTGCTCGCCGATGAGCCGGGCCGACAGGCCCGAGCAGTCGATGAAGAGGTCGCCGGCGATCGGCCCGTGGCTGCGCGTCTGCAGGGCCGTGATGTCACCGTCTTCGGCGCTGAGCACGGCGTCGACGTGGTCGACGAGGTGCCGCACGCCCAGCCGGCTGACGGCGTGTTCGCGCAGCATCTGGGCGAAGAGCCCGGCGTCGAAGTGGTAGGCGTAGTTGGCGACGGCGCCAAAGCCGGGCGTCTGCACCTGCTTGGGTGCGCGGCCGGCCTCGCAGACCTGCACCGAGGGGCTGACGACGTCGGCGAACGGATGGTCGGGCCGGGTGGCGAGCCAGGCCTGCACCAGGTCGGCGTCGCCGTAGCCGACGGGCAGCATGAAGGGGTGGTAGTAGCGGTCGCCTGCCGCGCCGGCCTCGCCGCGGGCCCAGCCATCGAAGCGCGAGCCCTGCTTGAAGGAGACCTGGCAGCGGCGGATGAACTCGGCCTCGTCCAGGCCGATGCGGCGCAGGGTGTCGCGCATGGACGGCCAGGTGCCTTCGCCGACACCGATGGTGGGCACGTCGGTGGATTCGATCAACGTGATGCGCAAGTCGCCGTGTTCAGCTGCCAGCAGGCCCGCCACGAGCCAGCCGGCCGACCCGCCGCCCAGCACCACCACATCACGCACTCGCTCGTCCACGCCACGCGCCTCCATAAACAAAAAGGGCCGCTTGCGCGGCCTCGCCAAACGGCGAACAAGGGCGGTACCTCAAAAGCGCAAGCACCGCCGAACCAGACTTTGCCTCACAAGGACCCGTCGTTGGGTCCCGACTTACCTTGACCTCCGCGGAGGTGGGGCCAGCCGCAGCCGGCCCCCGAGGCGCAATCTCAGAACTTGTAACGCGCGCCGATCATGACGCGACGGCCCAGCTGCGTGACGGCGCCGATCTGGTTCTCGTTGCGCAGGTGCGTGCGGGTGTACTCGTCGGTCAGGTTGATGGCTTCGAGCTGCAGGCGCAGGTGGCGGTTGACGTTGTAGCCCACGCTCACGTCGAGCTGACCGTAGGGCTCCACGTACAGCGGCTGGGCGCCTTCCGCGCCGCCGTAGTTGGCCGCGAGGAACTTGCCGCGCCAGTTGTAGGCCAGCCGGGTGGACCAGGTGTCGTCCTCGTAGAAGCCGACCAGGTTGCCCGAATCGCCCAGGCCCACCAGCACGTCCGTCTGCGCGCCGGCCTTGTTGTTGTTGTAGCTGAGGTTGGAGCGCACCTTGGTGAAGTTGGCCGAGACGCCGAAGCCGGTGTTGCCGAAGATGTGCTGGGCGTTGAACTCGATGCCGTTGAGCTTGCTCGTGCGCTGGTTGTTCACGAAGGTGCCCAGCTTGAACATCAGCAGCGGGTCGGTGGGTTGGGCCGTGATCGTGCCCTTGTCCGGCCCTGCCGCCGGGTTCGGGCTGACACCGGGCGCCGTCGAGAAGTTGGTGAAGATGTACTCGCGGATACAGCTGGATTGATTGGAAGCGTTCACGCAGGCCGCACGCCCTTGGTTGTAGGCGGCATTGCCGATGGGCGTGCGCAGGCCGAAGAGGTTCGTTTCCGTGATGATCGCTTCGTTGTAGTCCTTGAGCGACTTGTGGAAGTAGCTCGCGGCGACGTAGCTGCTCTTGGCGTAGTAGTGCTCTGCCGAGAAGTCGAAGTTGCTGGAGTGCAGCGGCTTCAGATCCGGGTTGCCGACGCTGGCCGAGCCGCCGTCCACGCGGGCCAGCGGGTCCAGCCGCTGACCGCCCTGGATGGCGTTCCAACCCGGGCGGCCGATCGTCTGGCCGTAGCTGACGCGCAGCTTGGTGTCGTGGGTGAGATCGGCACTGAGGTCGATGGACGGCAGGAAGTAGCCATAGCTGCCGGAGCGCTCGGCCGAGCGCGTGCCGTTGAAGCTGATGGGCACTTCGTTGTCGGCCACCCAGGCGACCGACACAGGGATCTTCTCGACCGACGGCGAGTTGACCTTGGTGCGTTCATAGCGGGCGCCGATGGACGCGTCCATCGGCACACCCCAGTCCCAGGCCAGGTTGTACTGGCCGAAGACGGCCTGCGACTTCTCGGTCGTGCGGAAGTCATCCTGCCAGTCGAACGAGGCCTTGAGCAGCGCGTCGGATCCCAGGGCCTTGATGGCCGCAGCGCGCAGGTCCTCGAAGTTGAAATAGAAGAACTGGTTGAACAGCCGCGGGTCGTTGGAGCCCGGGATCCGGCTGAAGTACTTGCTGATGGAGTCGGCCTTCCAGATGTCGTCGGGCATGGCGGCCGGGCCGCCGGCGGCGCCGCCACCCCAGGTGTCGCGCTGGACGTTGGCGAAGGCCGAGCGGTTCTTGACGTCGGTCAGGGTCAGGCCGAAGTCCAGGCTGCTGTCGGCGTCGATCTTCCAGTTGCCCTTGGTCTGGATCTGGCTGATCTGGTTCTTCTGGTAGCTGTTGCCGAACACCGAGCCTTGCAGTTCCATCAGCTTGGGGTCGAGCACGCTGCCCTTGATGCCCAGCACCGGGAACTTGTTGGTGAAGTCGACGAAGGTGTCGCCGCGGTTCAGCGAGGCGGTGCCCATCGTCACGCTGGTGCCCAGCGGGTCGTTGGCGCCGGAGGTGGCTGTGGCGTGGTGGGCATCGAAGTCGAAGCTCAGCGCGTCGCTGGCCTTCCACTTCAGGTTCAGGCCGATCTGCTGGTTCTTGTTCTTGGTCTGGATGCGCGAGGCGCCCATGGCCAGGTCGGAGTTCGTCATGTGCTCGCCGTAGATGATGGGCGAGGAGGGCGAGCCCTGCTGGTATTCACCGAACTGCCCGCCGTAGTTGAACCAGGCGGAGATGTCGTTGCGGCGCTGGCGGAACTTCTGCTCGGACATGATGAAGTCCAGCGTGCCGACCACGTCCTTCACGGGCTTGAGCTGCAGCACGATCTGGCCGTTCAGGCGCTCGCGGTGCACGCCGGTGAACGAGTAGTTCATGTTCTGCGGCACGCTGTAGATCGAGTCCTTCGCCGGGCGGTTCTTGATGTCGCCCGTCGAGGCGGGCGGCAGGCCGCCCCACACGGCGTTGTTACCGCTCCAGTCGTTGTCCTTGATGCCGTCGAAGGTCTTCCAGCCGCTGCTGACGTTGGCCTGCGAGTAGCCGGAGTCGCGCACCTGGTAGGTGCCCATCAGCGCGATGCCGAAGGTGCCGTCCGCGCTTTGCGTGCTGTAGATGCCGCTGAGCTCGGGCGTGGCGCTCTTGCCCTGCTCTTCGCCCGGCAGGCGGCGGGCGGAGTCGTCACGCACCAGCTTCACGCCGACCTGGGCGATGGTTTCCTTGATGTCGAAGGGGCGCTGGGTGCGCACGTTGATCGTCGCGCCCATGCCGCCGGTGGGGCTGCTGGCGCGGCTGGTCTTGTAGACCTCCAGCGCGGCCACGCCGTCGGAGGCGAGGTTGGAGAAGTCGAAGGAGCGCGAGCTGGGTGCGCTGCCGTCGATGCTGGAGGCGGGCATCTGGCGGCCGTTCAGCAGCACCAGGTTGAAGTCCGGGCCCATGCCGCGCACGGTCACGCGGGTGCCTTCGCCATTGCTGCGGTCGATGGAGACACCGGAGATGCGGCTCAGCGACTCGGCGAGGTTGGTGTCGGGGAACTTGCCGATGTCCTCGGCCACGATGCCGTCAACCAGGCCCGACGAGGAGCGCTTGAGATTGACCGAGGTCTCCAGCGACCGGCGGATGCCCGTCACGACGACGGTCTCCAGCTGCGTGGTGCTGGCCAGCGCCTGCGGCACGGAAGAGCTCGGCGTGGGGCCGGCGCCCGGCTGCTGGGCCTGGGCGGCAGCGCCCACGAACAGCAGGCCACTCGCGGTGGCCAGGGTTGTGAGGCGAAGGGCAGGGCGAAGCTGTCTCATTCACTTGTCTCCAGAGTTGTGATCTTTTCGAGTGATGCTCGATGACGAGCTGAAAGCGCTTTCAAGAATACGCGAGTGGAAGCGCTTTCAACCTAGGCAACACCCTCAGTTTGCGGTGTGGACGCAACGACCGAGGGCGCGCGGCGGGGCTGCCTGGGCGGCTTCGGCATGGGAACGCTCCCATGGGGCGAAGCGTGCCGAGCGGACCGGTTTGGGGAAGTCCCGGGTTGAAAAGCGGCCCATCGCTGAAAGCAATGAAAGCGCTTTCAGCAAATCATCCGGCGCAGAAGAGGGATCGGCCACATGGTTTACCCGGGCCGAACAACAGTCGATGGGGTGGGGCGCGGCGGGCGCGCCGGGCTGTCAGCGCTGCATGCGCCGGGTGCTCTCGCGCACCACGAGCTCGGGCGCGGGCAACTGCGCGCGCGGCACGCCCCCGCGCAGCATCTCGAGCATGGCGGTGGCGGCCTCCACGCCGATCTCGTAGACCGACTGGCGCACGGTCGTCAGCGGCGGCATGGCGTAGCGGGCCATGATGAGGTCGTCGAAGCCCACGAGGGAGACGTCGTCCGGCACCCGCAGGTTGCGCCGGTGCAGGCCGAGGCAGGCCCCGATGGCCATCTGGTCGTTGGAGGCGAAGAGCGCCGTGAAGTGCGCGTCGCGCTCCAGCAACCGCGTCACGGACAGCATGCCGCCGGCCTCGGTGTAGTCGCTCTGCACGATGAGGTTGTTGTCCACGGGGATGCCCGCCGCGGCCAGGGCGTCGAAGTAGCCGTTCTGGCGCTCCACCGCGTCGTCGTGCATCAGGTCGCCGGCAATGAACGCGATGCGGCGGTGGCCCTGGTCGACCAGATGCTGGGTGGCCAGCCGCGCGCCCTCGCGGTTGTCGAAGCTGAAGCTGAAGAGCTGCGGGCCCGAGAGCTGGCGCCCGACGACGATGACGGGCAGGCTGTCGGAGACCTTGGTCAGCTCCGCGTCGGAGATGCGCCCGGCCAGCACGATGACGCCGTCCACGCGGCGCGACAGGAGCGTCTCGATGGCCTTGCGCTCGTCGTCTTCATGCCAGTTGCCCGACACGAAGAGCGGCACGTAGCCGGCACGTTCCAGCTCGCGCTCGATGCCCAGCAGCGCCTCGCCGTAGAACGGGCTGGAAATGATCTGCGTGACCACGCCGATGCTCAGCGTGCGACCGCCGGCCAGCCCGCGCGCCACCGGGTTGGGCCGAAAGCCCAGGTCCTGGATGGCGGCCTGCACGGCGTCCTTCTTGGCCTGGCTGACGGCGGCCGTGCCGTTGAGGATGCGCGAGACAGTGCTCGGCGACACGCCTGCGGCTTCCGCCACCTGCTCCAGCGTGACGACGCCGTCGGGGCGGGCCGTGGGTGCTTTCTTGGCGGGCGGTTTGTTGTTGTCCATGGGCAGCAGAAGTGATCAAGATGGAGTTTAGGGGTCGGGTGCGGCCGGATGGCGTTTCGTGGCGGCCTGCAGGTGATTGAGGGCCGCCAAAAGCGAACTCGTGGAAACGATGGCTTGTGAGTGCCGGCAATCGTTAGCGTTCCCATCGTCACGCCTTGCGAGCGCTTGGTTTTGCTGCTGCCGCGGTGTCGCCAATTTGCCGCGCATGCTTACCGCCAGCACGAGATCCCCATGCCATCACAACACTGCCCCCCCAAGCGAGCATTTGCTTCCTCCATCCAAGACTTCCTTGGCCTGGGCCGCATGCTGTCGATCGTGCTCGCGCTTTGGGCGGCCACGTGCGGCGCTCCGTCGCATGCGCAGGCATTGCAGAGCATCGCGTTCGAGCCTGCCATCGGCACGCTGAAGGCGACACCGACGGCGGGAGTTCTCTACGCGGGCGCGCTGGTCTACACCTTCAGCTACCCGACCACGGTGTCGTCGGGTTCCGTGTTCTACGGCTTGCCGCTCGGCTCCACGCGCAGGTTGCTCGCTGGCATGGCCAACCTATACATCGCCGCAACGGGTGCACCGATCTACACGCGAATTGCAGGTTCCGGCTGCCCCGTCAATACCAAAGGCGGGACTCAGCCGGCCATGGGGACTGACATCTCCGCGGTTTTTGCCTTCATGAACGCCATATGCACGTTCACGATCACACTGCCCGTCGTGATTACCAAAGATGCGGGCGCGGTGACGGGTGCCTTTCCAGGGACGCAGTTCCGGGCGTCAGCCACCACCCAGATGCCCTGCGGCGCCCAGACCGTCGGCTGGGTCGTCTGGTGGATTGAAGGTGGAGCCTGCCCTGCCTATTCCGCGCCAGGTACCGGAAGTGCCGTCCCGGGCTACCCCACCATTCCCTACGTGAACATCGGGTGCACGCTGTCTCCGGCTGTGTACACCGTGAACCTCCCGACTGCTGCGGCGACATCTCTGAACACTGCCGGTGCCTTCACGACGCCTCCCGTCCCGTTGAACATCACGTTCACGGGCTGCGGCTGGTCCAACACGAGCATCCCATCGGTCGTTGCCAGTGCGACGTGGTCCTTCACGCCGATCGGCGCGGCGAACAACGCCATTGCCACCGGTATCACGAACCTGGGCGTGCAGATCCTTGATCCGAATGGGAATCCCGTCGTCAACGGATCGACGACGACCCTCGGCACCGTGCTGCGCACGAGCCCGACGCTGACCAGCACCCACGGCGTGCGGTACATCGCCGTGGGAGGGGCTGCGGGTACCGGGAGCTTCACGAACGCCACCGCCACGTTCAACCTCTCCTACAACTGAAGGCATCGAACGCAGCCTTGACGGGCGTCGCTGCCACGCGATGCCCGTGATGCTGCGCGATGTGGCCAGAGGGCGCGAGGCCGGTCACAACCTCGTGAACTTGATCCAATTCACGTTCCACCCGCCGCGCGGCGCGAACACGCCCACGTTGTAGGTGCCCGCATTGATGTTCACCGTGTGCGAGATCGTCGTCCAGTTCTGCCAGCCACCGGTGGCCGGCACGCCGAGCTGGCCGAGCTGGATCGTGCCGGCGTTCAGGTCCAGCGACAGCGTGCCGCCACTGGGGCTGGCCACGCGGTACTCCACGCGGTAGTTGCCGCTGGTGGGGAAGTTGATGCTGTTGTAGGCCATCCAGTCGTTGGTATCGATCCAGCCGACATTCAGGCCCCCTTCCGAGCAGGCCTCGGTCTGCACGCCGGCCTGGGCACTGAAGGCCTCGGCTTCGATCTGGCGGGCCCACACGGGAGCGTAGACGCGCACGTAGTCCACGTGCATCTTGGCCGGCAGCGCGGCGGTGTTGACGTTGAAGCCCGGCCAGTTGCCACCGATGGCGAAGTTCAGCAGCAGGAAGAAGTCCTTCTGGAACTCGTCGGTGCCGTTCACGCCATTGGCGATGTTGACCTCGTGGTACTTGTTGCCGTCCACATACCAGCGGATGGCGTTGGTGTCCCACTCGACCGCGTACACATGCCAGTCGGTCACCGTGGTGGCGGTGTTGCCGCCGTACTGGGCGTACTGGTTGTTGTTGTCCTTCCAATGGATGGTGCCGTAGACGCGGTTCTCGTCGTTGACGTGCTCCATCACGTCGATCTCGCCGGAGGCCGGCCAGCCGACCTGCGGCAGGTTGGCCCCCAGCATCCAGAACGCGGGCCACGCGCCCAGGAAGGACGGCAGCTTCATGCGGGCCTCGATGCGGCCGAACTTGAAGGTCTTCAGGCCCTGCGTCTTCATGCGGGCCGACGTGTAGGCCATGCCGCCGAAGTTCTCGCGCCGGGCCGTGATGACGAGCGCGCCGTTCTCGATCGTGGCGTTCTCGCGCCGGTAGTACTGCAGTTCGTTGTTGCCCCAGCCGCCGGCGCCGGTCTCGAAGACCCAGTTCGGGCCGATGCTGCCGTTGAACTCGTCGCTCCAGACGAGCTGCCACTGGGCATGGGCGAGGCCAGTGGCGGCCATCAGGAGGCCCGCGAGGGCGGGCCGGATCAGGGAAAGCAGTCGTTTCATGGGTTTGTCTCCAACAGGGGGTGGTGCTGCCTGCCGCCTGTGTCGGCGGCTTGAAAGCGCTTGCGAAAGCGCTTTCAAGTGTGTCCGCAGAGAACCCGGGTGGGCAACCCGGGTCTGTGCCCGAACGCAGGGACGGGGGAACCCTGGGGCGGCGCGCGGCCACCGGGCGGTCGCCGCGCGCCGGGTGGCCGGCTCAGGGCAGCGCGTTGAGCGCGTTGCGCACGCTGCGCGAGAACGCCAGGCCGTCCTTCTTGTCCCAGTTGATGGACCAGGTCATCACGCCGCGCAGCGTGGGGTAGGGCGTTGCCGGCTTGATGGCGCCGCATTGGGTCAGGCGGGTCAGGCAGTTCAGCGCGGCCGTGATGGTGGCCACGCTCGCCTGCCCGGTGTTGGCCGAGGACGGCCCGGACGGCAGCCCGAACGCCACCTGGTCGGGCCGCAAGCCGCGGAAGACATAGGGCCCGCTGCCGTTGTTGGTCGTGAAGCCCTCGATGAGCATGCGGCTGGCGGCCACGAGCATGTCGGCGCTGCCTTCGGCCAGCCCCGCGGTCGAGTAGGGCGTGTAGACGGCGCCATTGTTGTAGTACTGCACGTGCAGCACGCTGAGCTCGTCGCGCAGGCCGTCGATCAGGGGCAGGTAGGCGCCCCAGATGCCCCCGTAGGCGACGTAGCCGCCCTGCACATAAGGGTGCTCCGGCGCCATCGACAGGTAGAAGCCGCTGCCCAGGCGGGCCTTGAGCTGCTTCACCGCGGTGACGAGGTTGCCCACCACCGGCGCGCCTGCGGTGACGCCTGCGCCGCTCTCGAGGTCGATGTCGATGCCGTCGAAGCCGTACTTGCGCAGGATGGCTTCCACGCTGTTCACAAAGTTGGCGACCTGCGTGGCGTTGGTCAGCGTGACCGTGCCGTTCTGCCCGCCGAAGGACAGCACCACTTTCTTGCCCTTGGCGCGCGCCGCGGCGATGTCGGCGATGAAGCGCGCCTCGCCACCGGAGCCGCCGTCGAGGTTGAAGGTGATGTTGCCGTTGCCGCCGTCGTCGGCGAAGGCCACGACGATGACGTCGTAGTCCGCCGGCACCTCGCTGATCGGGAAGGTCGGCCCGGACGGGTTGGTGAAGTTGTGCCAGTAGCCGATGAGCTGGTGCTTGCCGGGCGACGGTGACGGGGCTGGCGACGGTGAAGGAGAGGGTGACGGCGAAGGCGAGGGGCTGGGCGACGGCGTCGGGGCCGGGGTGGGCGCAGGCGTGGGGGCTGGCGTCGGGGCGGGTGACGGTGCGCCGCCGCAGGCGCCTTGCGATGTCCACGGCTGCCCGCTGCCGGCGGGGCCGCTGCTGGTGGCGGGGTCGTTGCCCTGCGTCCACCAGTTGGCCTTGTAGTTGGTGCTGGCCTTGCTGGCGATCTGGCCGCCGGTGTAGGCGGTGCCGCTGGACCAGGCTGGCGCGCAGTTGCCGCTGGGGGCCGGGGCGGGCGTCGGGGCGGGCGTGGGCGCCGGGGTCGGCGTCGGCGTGGGTGCCGGGGTGGGTGCCGGGGTGGGTGCTGGCGTCGGTGCCGGCGCAGGCCCGGAGGCGGCGCCGATGTCGGTCCACAGCGACGCGTTGGTGGGGTTCCAGCCGGTGCTGGCGTAGTCGGTCTGGTTGACCAGCGCGCGGTAGAGCCGGCCGTTGAAGTTCACGACCGTGCCGGCCGTGTAGTAGGTGTCGGGCTGCCAGGCCGGGTAGCTCTGGGCCAGGGCAGGTTGCGACAGCAGCAGGGCGCCGGCGAGCAGCCAGGGGCTGGCCGCGCGCGGCAGGGGTGGGCGCGAGATCATGGGCGTCTCCAGGACGATGGAAAAGGCCGCCGCACCCGGGGTGCGGCGGCGGGCGGGGCCTGAGCGGCTCAGGCCGTGCGTGGCATCACTTCCACGGCGCGTTCTGCAGCGCCGGGTCGTCCACGAGGTTCAACAGGCCGGCGGCCTTTTTGCCGATGCTGCCGGGCGAGGCCAGCGGCGCGCTGCCGCAGCTGCCGGAGGCCGTCTTGAGGGCCTGCCACAGCATGGCGCCGTCACGCGGGTTGCGGTTGGCCAGCGTGCTGGTCGTCACCGCGTTCAGGTAGCGTTCCACCGAGTAGGGCTGGTTGATGTTCGCGCCGTAGCTGTTCTGCAGGATGACCGAACCCGTGCACTGCGCGTCGGCGTTGTTCACCACCAGCTGCCCGCCGGCCCAGCCTTCGGGCGCGGTCTCGAAACCGATGGACACGATGGTGCTGCTCGGGAAGAGCTGGCGGTACTGCTTCCAGGCGGTCACGCCGTCGTAGTGCTCGAAGCGGGCGTCGTAGCTCATGATGTTCACGAGGTCGAAGGCCGACTTCAGCGCCGGGTAGCTGTTGACGAGCTGGCGCTCCAGGCCGGCCTTGCCACCCCAGTAGCTCACGCCCACGCCCGCGCATTGCGCGTCGTTGGCGGTGGCACCGGTGCAGTCCGCGCCGGTGGACCAGGCGGCCACGGTCAGGATGCGCCCGCCGCCGGCCAGGTCCACCGCCTTGCGCATGGCCTTCACGGCGCCGGCGTAGCCGTCCAGGCCTTCGATCTCGAAGTCCACGTCCAGGCCGTCAAAGCCCACGTCTTTCATGATGTTGGCCAGCGCCGTGATGGTCGGCCCGCTGCCGGCGTGGCCTTCGGCGGCCAGCGTGCCCCAGCTGTTGTAGGTGGCGCCGCCCACGGCCAGGATGACCTTGATGTTGCGGGCGTGCAGCACGTCGATGGCCGCCTTGATGTCCGAGGGCCGGCCGTTGAAGTTGATGCCGGTGCCCGACCAGTTGTTGGCCGCCATGCCGCCCCAGCTGAAGTTGGGTTGCGCGAACGCCGCCACCACGTGGGTGTAGTTGGCCGGGATGCGCGCGAAGTTGCTGGCCTGGAAGACCTGGTTCATGGTCTTGCCGGTGGCATCGAACCAGTTGTCGCTCCAGCTCGGGTAGTAGACCGTGTAGGCGCGGCCGTTCTGGTTGGCCGACTTGGCGGCCGGGTCGCTCAGGCCCGGGGCGGGTGCGGGTGACGGGGCCGGGGAGGGCGACGGGGACGGGGACGGGCTGGGGGAAGGCGACGGGGACGGAGACGGGGACGGAGACGGGGAAGGCGACGGCCCCGTGGTGCAGGCGCCTTGCGACGTCCACGGCTGGCCGCTGCCCACCGGGCCGTTGTTGGTGGCGGGGTCGTTGCCCTGCGTCCACCAGTTGGCCTTGTAGTTGGTGGTGCCCTTGCTGGCGATGGTGCCGCCGCTGTAGGCCGTGGCGCTGGACCAGACCGGCGCGCAGGTGCCGCTGGGGGCGGGTGATGGAGAGGGGGACGGCGTCGGCGCCGGGGTGGGCGCGGGGGTCGGAGCCGGCGTGGGGGCGGGCGAAGGCGCCGGGCCCGAGGCCGCGCCGATGTCGGTCCACAGCGACGCGTTGGTGGGGTTCCAGCCGGTGCTGGCGTAGTCGGTCTGGTTGACCAGCGCGCGGTAGACGCGGCCCTGGTAGGTCACGACGGTGCCGGCCGTGTAGTAGACGTCGGGCGCCCACGTCGGGTAGGTCTGGGCGCCGGCGCTGAGGGCGAAGGCGGCGGCGGAGATGGCGGCGAGGCGACGCAATTGGTGCATCGGGATGCGGGTGGGCTGCTTCATGAGTCGGTCCTGTGCGGGCATGGGCTCGTGGAAAAGGCTGCCGCTCCCCGGGTCTTCGAGGGGGAGCAACGGCCGCGGCGGCCCGCCTCTCCGTGCGGGCTCTAGGAGCTGGTTTCAACTGGTATGCATCCAGTTTGCGACTGCTACCACCTCTTGAATACCACTTTGCAAACCAGCCGCCGCCGCGTCACGGGGAGAAACCCGGGGTTATGGTGTCAAAACGTAGCGGCATGGCCTCGATGGGCGTCACCGAGCCTTCGCGCCCGATGGGCCTAGGGTTTGTGCTGCTGGGGCGCCGGACGGCTTCACGCACAATCTTGAAAGCGCTTTCAAGACCATGCCAGACTCCTTCACCTTCCCCCGCCGTCACCTGCTCGCCGCCGCCTTCGGCAGCGCCGCGGGCCTGGCGCATGGCAAGACGGAGCAGCCGCTGACCGTGGCCGCCTTCCCGCTGGTGGACGTCATCGCCAAGGACCTGCTCAAGGGCTGGTCCGCACGCCACCCGGAGGTGCGCACCCAGGTCATCAGCCGCCAGTACGACGACCACCACACCGCCATGACCACGGCGCTGTCCACGTCCGGGCACCTGCCCGACGTCATCGCGCTGGAGACGAGCTACCTGGGCCGCTTCTCGCTGGGCACGGGCCTGGAGGACCTGTCCGCGCCCGCGTTCGGTGCCGAGCAGTTTCGCGACCGCTTCGTGCCGTTTGCCATCGACACCGCCCGCAACCGCGAGGGCCGCATCGTCGCCATGCCCACCGACATCGGGCCGGGGTCGCTCTTCTACCGCCATGACCTGCTCGCGCAGGCGGGCCTGCAGGAGCGCGACCTGACGGCCTCGTGGGAGAGCTACGTGGAGGCCGGCGCCCAGCTCAAGGCGCGCACCGGGGCCTACCTCATCGGCGACGTGCGGCTGCTCAAGGATGTCATCGTGCGCGGCGGCACGCCCGCGGGCGAAGGGCAGTTCTTCGACAACCAGCAGCGCCCGCAGATCACCTCGCCGCGTTTCGTGCGGGCCTTCGAGCTGGCGCGCAAGGTGCGCAAGCTGGGCCTGGATGCGCGCGTGGAGGTGTGGTTCAACGACTGGGCCGAGATGCTCAAGCGCGGGCGCCTGGCCACCGAGATCTCGGGCGGCTGGATGGCCGGCCAGATGGCCAACTGGGTCGCACCCGGCACGGCGGGCAAGTGGCGCGTGGCGCAGCTGCCCGAGAACACCTTCTGCTCCTACGGCGGCACCTACTACGCCATCCCGCGGCGCTCCGCGCCCGAGAAGAAGCAGCTCGCCTGGCAGCTCATCCAGGAGCTCACGCTCGACCGCCAGCGCCAGCTCGACGCCTTCCGCGCGCAGGACGCCTTCCCCGCGCTGCTCGCCGCGCAGGAAGACCCCTTCTTCGAGCAGCCCGTGCCCTTCCTGGGCGGGCAGCAGGCGCGCGTGCTGTGGCGCGAGGCCGCGCGGCGCATCCCCGTCGTGAAGATGCACCGCCAGCACAAGTTCGCCGACGAGGTCATCAACGCCGAGCTCGACAACGTGCTCGAGTACGGCAAGCCCATCCCCCAGGCGCTGGAAGACGCCCAGGCCCTGCTGCTGCACCGCGCCAACCGATGAGCCGCTTTCGCATCCCCGCCAGCTGGGCGCCCTACCTCCTGGTCAGCCCTTTCCTGATCCTGTTCGCGGTCTTCGGGCTGTTCCCGCTGCTGTTCTCGCTGTGGCTGGCCTTCCAGTCCTGGGAGCCCACGAGCGGCCTGGGCGCGATGACGTTCGTGGGCCTGGACAACTTCGTCTTCGCACTCACCGACGGCTGGTTCTGGAAATCGTTGCGCAACACGCTGTGGCTGGCCATCGCCTCGGGCGTGCCGCAGCACCTGGTGGCGCTGCCGCTGGCCGTCTTCCTGCATCAGGCCTTCGGGCGCTGGCGCGGCGTGGTCTCGGGCGCCTACTTCCTGCCCTACATCACGTCCACGGTCGCCATCGCGATGCTGTTCGGCTCGCTGTTCTCCAACGACTACGGCCTCGTGAACCAGGCGCTGCACGGCCTCTTCGGCATGGAGCACATCAACTGGCTGCGCTCGCCCGAGGCCATCAAGCCGGCGGTCGCCATCGTGGTGTTCTGGCGCTACGTGGGCTTCAACCTGGTGCTGTACCTCGCGGCGCTGCAGACCATCCCGCAAGACCTCTACCAGGCCGCCAAGCTCGACGGCGCCGGCCCCTGGCAGCAGTTCCTGCGCATCACGCTGCCGGGCCTCAAGCCCATGATCCTCTTCGGCGTGACGCTCTCCGTCATCGGCGGGCTGCAGCTGTTCGAGGAGCCCTTCATCCTGACCAACGGCAAGGGCGGCGCCGACCAGCAGGCCATGACCGTGGGCATCTACCTGTACCGCCTGGCTTTCGACTTCAGCGATTTCGGCGGCGCCAGCGCCCTGGCCTGGATCATGTTCGGCGTCATCGGGCTGATGACCTGGCTTACGAACAAGGCGTTCGCGGAAAGGCGCGCCGCCACATGAAGACCACCCCGAAGCTGCTCGCCTACGCCCTCGTGGGCATCGGCGCGCTCATCATGCTGGCGCCGTTCTACTTCATGTTCGTGTTCGCCACGCAATCGCGCACCGACATCTTCAACGTGCCGCCGCCGCTGTTCTTCAGCAGCGAGCTGCTCAACAACATCGCCGTGCTCACCACGCGCCTGCCGTTCTGGAAGAACGTCGGCTGGAGCCTGTACGTGGGCCTGATGTCCACGGCGCTCACGCTGCTGTTCTGCTCGATGGCGGGGTATGCCTTCGCGATGCTGGAGTTCCGCTTCAAGAAGGCGCTCTTCGCTCTCGTCATGGCCACGATGATGGTGCCGGCCTTCATGAACATGATCCCGATGTTCATGGTGATGGACACCCTGGGCTGGATCGACACGCACCGCGCGCTCTACCTGCCGGGCGCGGCCAGCGCCTTCGGCATCTTCCTGATGCGCCAGTTCGCCGCCAGCACCGTGCCCAAGGAGCTGCTCAACGCGGCGCGCATCGACGGCGCGAGCGAGCTGGGCATCTACTGGCGCATCGCACTGCCGCTGATGAAGCCCGCCCTCGGCACGCTCGGCCTCATCACCTTCATCAGTTCATGGAACAACTTCATGAACCCGCTGATCGTCATGCGCACGGCCGAGAACTACACGCTGCCGCTGGCCCTGCGCAGCCTCTTCAGCACCACCAGCACGGAATGGGGGGCCTTGATGGCGGGCTCGGCCATTGCCACGCTGCCGCTCATCGTCCTCTTCGTCATCTCGTCGCGCCAACTCATCGCGGGCCTGACCGCCGGCGCCGTCAAATAAGAACAGTCCATGAATCCTCTGCACCGCCAGTTCCCGCCCGACTTCGTCTGGGGCGTCGCCACCAGCAGCTTCCAGATCGAGGGCGCGGCCCATGAGGACGGCAAGGGCGAGTCCATCTGGGACCGCTTCTGCCAGCAGCCCGGCGCCATCGCCGACGCGAGCAACGGCGACGTCGCCTGCGACCACTTCCACCGCCTGGAGAGCGACCTCGACCTGATCGCATCGCTCGGCGTCAACGCCTACCGCTTCTCCATCGCCTGGCCGCGCGTGCAGCCACTGGGCCATGGCGAGTTCAACCCCAAGGGCCTGGACTTCTACGAGCGGCTCGTGGATGGCCTGAAGCGCCGCGGCATCCAGGCCTGGGCCACGCTGAACCACTGGGACCTGCCGCAAGGCCTGCAGGACCGCGGCGGCTGGAACGACCGCGACACGGTGCACCGCTTCGTCGACTACGCCCGCCACGTGAACGCCCGCCTGGGCAGCCGCCTCACCGGCATCACGACGCACAACGAGCCCTGGGTGATTGCCGTGCTCGGTCACGACCAGGGCAACTTCGCCCCCGGCATCAAGAGCCGCAAGATCGCCACGCAGGTGTCGCACCACCTGCTGCTCAGCCACGGCCTGGCGCTGCAGGCGCTGCGGGCCGATGGCGCCAGGAGCGCGCTCGGCATCGTGCTCAACCTCGCCTCCACGGTGCCGGCCACCGCCATGCCGGCCGACATCGCCGCGGCCGACCTGGCCGACTCGCGCGGCCGCCGCTGGTACACCGACCCGCTCTTCAAGGGCCACTACCCGGCCGACGTGATCGCCGAGCTCGGCGCCGACGCCCCGGTGGTGCACGACGGCGACATGGCCGCCATCGCCCAGCCGATGGACTACCTCGGCGTCAACTACTACACGCGCACGGTCGTCTCGGCCAGCGGTGAAGAGTGGAACGCCAAGGGCCGCGGCCTGCCGGTGTCCGACATGGACTGGGAGATCTACCCCCAGGGCCTGACCGACCTGCTGTGCCTGCTGCACCGCGACTACCCCGGCCTGCCACCGGTCTACATCACCGAGAACGGCGGCGCCTTCAAGGACGACACGCTGGCCCAGGGCCGCGTGCAGGACGACGACCGCATCGCCTACCTGCAGGAGCACATCGCCGCCGTCGCGCGCGCCCTGCAGCAAGGCGTGCCCATGGCGGGCTACATGGTCTGGAGCCTGATGGACAACTTCGAGTGGGCCAGCGGCTACCTCAAGCGCTTCGGCATCGTGCACGTCGACTACGAGACCCAGGCGCGCACGCCCAAGGCCAGCGCCGAGTGGTACCGCGCCTTCCTCCGCGACTGGCGCGGTTGAGCGCTCGCACCTCCCCACCCCATTCCCACAAGAACACGGAGACTCCATGCCCCTGATTGCCCCGCGCCCCTGGCGCCACGCCCTGCCTGCCATCGCCGCCGTGCTGACCGCCTGTGGCGGCGGTGGGGGTTCGGCCACGGCCGCCCCTGCTGCGCCCGCACCCGCACCCGCTCCGGCTCCCGCGCCTGCACCGGCACCGGCACCGTCCAACAGCTGGACGCTCGTCTGGAGCGACGAGTTCGACGCCGCCGCCGGCACCGTGCCCAAGGTGGCCAACTGGAACTACGACCTCGGCAATGCCGAATCCAACGGCTGGGGCAACCACGAGTTCCAGTACTACACGTCCAACGCGCGCAACGCCCAGCATGACGGCGCCGGCATGCTCGTCATCACCGCCGAGAAGGCCACCAACCCAGGCCCGTGCTGGAACGGCAAGCCCTGCGACTACACCTCGGCCCGCATCCACAGCAACGGCAAGGTCAGCTTCACCTACGGCAAGGTCGAGGCGCGCATGAAGCTGCCCGCGGGCGCCGGCATCTGGCCCGCCTTCTGGGCCCTGGGCACCGACCTCGCCACGGCCGGCTGGCCCAAGTCGGGCGAGATCGACATCATGGAGTTCGTCGGCAAGACGCCCAACACCGTCTACGGCACGCTGCACGGCCCCGGCTACTCGGGCGCACAGGGCATCAACAAGCCCTACGAGATGGGGGCGCCGGTGTCGGCCGACTTCCACACCTACACCATCATCAAGCGGCCCAACGAGATCATCTGGCAGGTCGACGGCAAGGAATACCACCGCCTCTCGCCCGCGAGCCTGCCCGCGGGCGGCACCTGGGTGTTCGAGAAGCCCTTCTTCGTCATCCTCAACCTGGCGGTCGGCGGCGACTGGCCCGGCGCGCCCGATGCGGCCACCGTGTTCCCGGCGCAGATGAAGGTCGACTGGGTGCGGGTCTACAAGGAAGACTGACCGCGCAGGCCTGCTGGCATCGCCGGCAGGTGCGGCAGAAAAGACAAAGGGCCGCTTCGAGCGGCCCTTGTGTCAGGTGTGGCGCGCGAGCGCCGCGGAACTCAGGCCGCCTTCTGGCGGCGGCGCCACAGGCCCAGGCCGGCGAGGCCGGCGGCCAGCATCAGGTAGCTCTCGGGCTCCGGCACGGCGGCCGCGACCTGCACGCTGCTGTCCACCGTCTGCACGGTGATGGTGGCCAGGTTGCTGTCCAGGAAGGTCGTGTCCGCTGCGACGAAGGTCAGCGGGCTGGTGCCGGTGCCGATGGCGCTCAGGTGCACCGTCAGCAGCGTGCCGTTGCCGCTCACGCCCGGGATGGCGCCGATCAGGCTGTTGTAGGCAAACGAAATGGTGCCGGCCGTGTTGTCCACGGTGCCGGTGTCGCCGGTCGTGGTGCCGCCCGTGGCCAGGAAGCTGCCGGTGTCGATGCTGGTGACCTGCAGCAGGCTCGCGTCGAACGTGAGGGAGAAGTTGTAGGCGTACAGATCCGCCACGCCCGCGATCAGCACGCCGATGTCGAGGGTGCTGCCTTGCTGCGCCGGGTTGGGCGTGGCCACGAAGGTCACCTGCGGGGTGGCGGCCAGCGCCGGTGCGGCCCAGGCGCTGAGCGCCAGCAGGGCGGCCGACAGGCGGAACTTGGTCGAGGGCATGACGGAACTCCTTGGATGCGATGGGCGTTGAGCCACTCCCGAGAGCGGTCGACGCGAAATCTTAGGCGCGCAGACTAGCGCGGCTGGCGACGCCCGCGCACGAGGGTTTGCCGTGCCGTCGTCCGAAAACCTCAGCGGCCTCCCTCATCTCGGGGGGTGGTCGACCCCAGCCTTGCGGGCGGTCTGCGTGACGGCGTCGATCACTTCCGCCAACGCTGGCGGCCCGGCCTCGCCGCGGCGAAAGACCTGCTGGCTGGTGCCGTCGGCGTGCTCGATGCGCAGGAGCTGCCACGGGCCGTCCTGCGTCTGCGGGTCGACGAACTCCTCGCCCATCCGGCCCAGGCCGCGCGCCTGCCAGAGCTCGGCCACGGCGGCGAAATCTTCAGGGCTGACACGGCCCTGGCGTGTTTCGTCGGTGGTGCCGAGCCGCGCCTTGCCGAGCTGCTGCCACTGGATGACCCCGTCGGCCATCAGCACGATGCGCGTGCCCGTGGGGCAGCCGTTGCAGTCGGTCTCCAGGGAGATCTGCCGGGGCAGTGCCGGCAGGCCCCCGGCACCGGCGGCGCCGGCCAGAGCAGCCTCCAGACCGAGGGCCAGCGCCAGTGCGCGCCGTGGCTTGGTGTTGAACATCGCGTTATCCCGGACTTTGGGCCGTGTCGGCTCGCATACATTTTCCGCGTCCGTCCGTGAGCTTGTGCAGAAATTGCGACCCAAGTGGCTGTTTTCTCGCTCACGGCACCAACTGTCGTGTCGGGCGGCCGGACCCTGCCCAGGCACCCCAAGGGATGTCGATGAATACCTTCTCTGTTCGCCCGTCGAGGGTTGCGGCCGCTGTGGCCCGTGTCGTGATGCTGTCTTCGGGCCTGGCCCTGGCCGCTGTGCCGGCCGTCGCCGCGCCCGCGGCCACGGCTGCTGCCGTGACGCAGAGTTCGGCCAGCTTCTGGCAGGACGTGAGTTCGCGCCTGAGCGCGCAGTCGGCCAGCAACGCGCGCGCCGTGCTGCAGCCCACCAAGTTCCGCGCGGCGATGCTGGACAAGGCTGGCATCACCGCCTTCGCCGCGACCGCGCCTCTGGAGCGCAGCGCGGGTGCTGCGGTGTCGCCGCTGGTCATCTCCCTGCCGCACCCCGACGGTGGCTTCCAGCGCTTCGCCCTGGTGGAGTCGCCCATCATGGAAGAGGGCCTGGCCGCCAAGTTCCCCGAGATCAAGACCTACGCCGGCAAGGGGCTGGACGACCCGCGCGCCACGCTGCGCATGGACATCACGCCGCTGGGCCTGCACGCTTCCGTGCGCTCGCCCAATGGCGCCTGGTATGTGGACCCCTACTACCACCTGGACGACAGCGTCTACGCCAGCTACTTCGCGCGCAACCTGCCCAACCCGCGCACGGCGCTCGTGGAGCCCACCGAGTCGATCGCCGCGCAGCTCTCGCTGTCGCGCAGCTTCTATCACGCGGCTGACACCGTCGAGGTGCGCGGCGCCGGCTTCGGCGCGGGTGCCACCGTCACCGTGACCGTGCGCGCCGAGGGCGGCTCGGGCACCGGCCAGACGCTGCAGGTCACCGCCGACGCCGAGGGCGTCATCAGTGCCACCTTCCCCGCCGACCCCGGCCGCGGCCAGGGTGGCTATGAAGTCACGGCCCAGGCGGGTGAAACCGCCGCCACCACGGCCTACCACGTCGTGGACGACGCGCTCGCGCCGGCCGCCGCCGTGGCGCCGCAGCTGCGCGTGTACCGTCTGGCCCTGCTGACGGATCCGTCCTACGCCACCTACTTCGGCGGCACCGCGGCCAACGTGCTGGCCGCCAAGGTCACGCTGATCAACCGCGTCACGCAGGTCTACGAGGACGAGACCTCGATCCGCCTGCTGCTGATCAACGATTCCGACAAGCTCAACCTCGACACCGCCGCCAAGATGACGGGCACCAACGGCCCCTGCGGCGGTGCGGCCTGCTTCACCACCGCCCAGGCGGCCAGCTGCGGCGGCGGCACGCTGACGCGCAACCGCCAGGTCATCGGCCTGCTGGTGGGCGCCAGCGCCTTCGACATCGGCCACATCGGCCTGGGCCTGAACGGCGGCGGCATCGCCTCGCTGGGCGTGGTGGGTGGCGGCAGCAAGGCGCAGGGCTGCACGGGCATCCCGACGCCGGTGGGCGACTTCTACGCGGTCGACTACGTCGCCCACGAGATGGGTCACCAGTTCAGCGGCAACCACACCTTCAACGGCACCATCTCCAACTGCTCCACAGGCAACCGCAATGCCGGCACGTCGGTGGAGCCGGGTTCGGGCTCGTCGATCATGGCGTATGCCGGCATCTGCGGCACCGACAACCTGCAGCCGCACAGCGACCCGTACTGGTCGCAGCGCAGCTTCGACGAGATCGTGGCCTACACCTCGACGGCCGAGTCCAACATCGCCGAAGTGCAGATGGGCGTGCTGACGGGCTACACCGCCAACGGTCTGCAGTTCCAGTTCAAGTACAACGGCACGCTGAGCGCGGCCATCACGCGTGGCACCAACTTCACGGCGAGCGGCATCAAGGGCGCCATCGAGGGGCTGCCCGGCTGGCCTGCGGCTGCGACCGTCACCGCCAGCTCGATCACTGACAACGCGTTCACGCTGACCTTCGCAGCGGCCGCCGGCGATGTCCCCAACCTGGAGCTTGTGCCTGTGAGCGCGGGCGTCACCGGCTACGTCGGCGAAATCGCCAAGGGTGGCCTCACCACCCGCGGTGGCTTCCAGAAGCTGGCCACCGGCAACAACGCACCCAGCGTGACCGCACCGGCCACCTACACCATCCCGGTGCGCACGCCGTTCGCGCTGACCGGTGCCGCGACCGACCCCGATGGCGACACCGTCACCTACCTGTGGGAGCAGAACGACCGTGGCGCCACCGGCACCTCGGCAGGCACCGGCCTCATCACGCAGCCCAAGCTCAACGGCCCGCTGTTCCGCCAGTTCGGCACCCGCGCCGTCGTCAGCAACACCGACACGCTGCAATACGGCTCGCCGGGTGAGAACGCGGTGACGACCAACCCGACGCGCGTCTTCCCCGACATGGCGCAGATCCTGGCCAACAACACCAATGCCGAGACCGGTAACTGCTCGCTGGTCAACGCCAGCGCCCCGACGGCTTCCGAGATCGACTGCTTCTCCGAGTTCCTGCCGACGGCCGCCTATGTGGGTGCGTCCGGTGTGAACGCGAGCCCGGCGTCGCTGAACTTCCGCCTCACGGCCCGTGACGGCCGCGGCGGTGTCAACAGCGCCAACACGCAGCTGATCCTGGCGGCCAACGCCGGCCCGTTCCTCGTGACTTCGCCCAACACGGCCGTCACGCTGGATTCCGGCAAGCAGACCGTGACCTGGGCCGTGGCCAACACCAACGTCGCCCCGGTCAACACGGCCAACGTGAAGATCTCCCTGTCCACCGACAGCGGCCTGACCTTCCCCACCGTGCTCGCCGCGAGCGTGCCCAACACCGGCAGCGCGCTCGTCACGCTGCCGGCCGTGGCCACGAGCAAGGCCCGCGTCAAGGTGGAGGCGCTCGACAACGTCTTCTTCGATGTCTCCAACGCCGACTTCACCATCAAGGTGGCCGGCGACCTCAACGGTGACAACGTGGCCAACTGCGCTGACGTCGCCATCGTGCGGGCCTCGATGGGCAAGCGCACCGGCCAGCCGGGCTTCGACGCCCGCGCCGACGTCGACAAGAACGGTGTAGTCGACGTGCGCGACCTCGCCTACGTGACCCAGCGCCTGGCGGCCGGCACCAGCTGCAGCTGACGCTCCTCCCCAGCTTGAAGGCCGGCTTCTCCTTCGGGAGGGGCCGGCCTTTGCTTTGGCTTGAGGCAGGATGGCGGTCTCGCGCGCCCCGGAGCGCGCTGGCTGCCCTGACTTCGCATCGATGCCCCTCCGACGATTCCCGGCGTTTGCACGCCTGACCCCCTGTCTGCTTGCCTTGCCGGCGTTGATGCTGCTCTGCGGTGCGCCCGCCGCCTCGGCGCAGGCGAGCGAAACCGGCTCGCTCACGCGCGACAGCGGGCTCTTCACGCTCGAGTACCAGACGGTGAAGGTGCCCGGCGACCGCCCCATCGACTTCTTCGGCGCGCACGCCTACCACCGGCTGACCGACAGCCTGTATGCGGGCGCCGGCTTCTACGCGCCGCTGGCCAAGGGCGAGTACGGCGGCTTCATCGCGGCCGACCTCGGCGTGCACCTGCGCCACCGGCTCGGCGGGCGGGTGTACGGGGTGGCGGGGCTCTCCGCGGGTGGCGGCGGCGGCGGGCGCGATGTCGAGCACAGCAAGCGGCTTTCCGGCAGCGGCGGCTTCGGCAAGGGCTATGCCGGCCTGAGCTACGACTTCGGCGCGTTCACCGCGGGCGCCACCGTCTCGCGCATGAAGTTCCGCAACGCCCTCATCGACAGCACGCAGCTCAACCTGCTTGTCGAGGTCCCGTTCACGTACCTCACGGGCCCGTACGGCGCCCAGGGCCAGCGGCTGTCGCCGGCCGACGATGCCGTGGCGGCCCGCGAGATGGGCGAGACCATGCTCACGCTCAGCCTGGACAACTACGCGCAGCAGTCGCCGCGCGGCAGCAACCGCTCCACCATCCGGCTGGCCGACCTGCAGTACGCGCACTTCTTCGCGCCCGACAGCTACTGGTTCGCGTCGCTGGGCATGGGCTACGCCGGGCTGCCGCTGTACAACCAGTTGCTCGGCGGCGTGGGTCAGCGTGTGCGCCTCACGCCGCAGTGGAGCCTGTATGGACAGTTGGGCCTGGGTTCGGGCGGCTATGCGCCCGACGTGGTCGACACGCGCGCGGGCCTGCTCGTCTACCCGCGCGTGGCGGCTGAAGTCGCGCTGACGCGTGACCTCGGCCTGGCACTCACGGCCGGCGCCATGGTCGCGCCCACCGGCAGCGCCCGCAACCTCACGTACGGCCTGAGCCTCACCCGCCACCTGCGTGCCGGGCAGGGGAGCGACGCGTCAGGCCCGGCGGTGTACCAGGGCTTGCGGCTGTCGGTGTTGCACCAGACGGACTTCAACCTGCGCTACCGCGAGGTCCGGCGCCCGGCCGTGCAGATGCTCGGCCTGCAGCTCGACGTGCCGCTCGGCCCGCGCGCCTACCTGCCGCTGCAGGCCTCGGGCGCCTACAACGCCTACCTGGGCTACCCGGGCTATGCCGAGATCCTCGGCGGCCTGGGCCTGCAGACGCTGGCTGCACCCGGGGACCGCTGGCAGGCCTATGCGCAGGGCCTGGTCGGCGCCAATGTGCATGGCCGCACGGCCAAGGTCTCGGCGGGGCTGCGCTGGCTGCTGGACGAGCGGTTGGCGGTGAACGCCGGCGTGGGTCGCGTGTCGGCCCGCAGCAGCTCGGGCGGTCGCTTCGAGGCCGACAACGTGTCGCTGGGCCTGGACTACCGCTTCTCCGTTCCGGCGCGCTGAGCCCAGCGCGGGCCCGCTCAGTCGCGGCGGAAGGCGATCTCCACGTCGACGGTGCGCGGCTGCGGCAGCGGGGCGAACTGCCACTGCAGGACGGCGTCGATGGCGGGCCTGGCCAGTCGGCGCGGCACGCCGGGCGCGGCATCGGCCTGGCTCACGCGGCCATTGGCCTGCACGGTGAAGCGCACCTTGACGTTGCGCGAGCCGGCGCCCAGCGTGGACTGCAGCGCGGGCGTGATGACCGGCGCGACGAAGCTCTGCAGCTGCAAGGCCCCGTCGTCCGCGTCATCGCCCTCGGGCTCTGCTTCGGGCGGCAACGTGGCCGGCAGGGTGTTCAGCACGGCGGCGGCCAGCGGCGCGGCCGTGGGGGCCGGTGCGGTGAGTGCGGCGTGCTCCAGCGCGGGCAGTGCCTCCGCGGCGGCGAGGGCCGCTGCGGGCTTGATGGGCGGTGCGGCCGGTGCGGCGGCCCCCGCAACGACCGCTTCTGGTGCACGTGGCGGTGCAGCTGCGGCAGGCGGTGCCGTTGGGGCCGCCGCCGGCCGGGCCGGCTTGGGCGCCGGCTCGGCCGGCTTGGCCGGCACGGTCTGGAACTTGATGAAGCTGAACACCTTCTCCGCGTCGCGGCGGGCGCGCTCGGCGTCGGTCATGGGGGCGGCCGGCTGGGCCAGGGCGTGCGGTAGCGGGCCGAAGGCGGCCAGGGCCATCAGGAACAGGCAGGTCAGTCGTGCAAGCTTGGGCATGGCAGGGAAGTCGCGCGTGGCCGGGCGGCGGGTGGGCCGGCCGGCCGGCGATTGCAACAGGTCTTCGTGACAGCTGCATGCTTCGTGCCAGCGGCCACCCGCAGCGCCGTCAGACCGGCAGCCGCTCGCCCGCTGCGTCGAACCACAGCGTTTTGCCCGCATCGAAGCCCAGGCGCACGCGGGTGCCTTCCTGCACCTCCGGCTGGCCCGGCAGCACGGCCGACAGCGTCACGCCGCCGCTGCTCATCCACACCACGTGCTGGTTGCCCAGGGGCTCCACGAGCTGCACCGTGGCTTCCCACGCCTCAGCGGGGCCCACACGCACGTTTTCGGGGCGGATCGCCAGCGTCAGGGCCTCGCCCTGGGCGCGCGCCGCCAGCGCGGCGGGCAGCGGTAGGCTGAACGCGGGCGACGCGAACACGCCGCCTTCGCCCACCTGGCCTTCCACGCGGTTGATGGCCGGCGAGCCGACGAAGCCGGCCACGCGCAGGTTCTTTGGCTTCTCGTAGACCTCGGCCGGTGTGCCGATCTGCTGGATCACGCCCTGGTGCATGACGACGATGCGCGTGGCCAGCGTCATCGCCTCCACCTGGTCGTGGGTCACGTAGATCATCGTGTTGCCCAGGCGGGCATGCAGTTGCTTGAGCTCGCGACGCAGGTCGGTGCGCAGCTTGGCGTCGAGGTTGGACAGCGGCTCGTCCAGCAGCAGCACCTTGGCCTCGCGCACCACCGCGCGGCCAATGGCCACGCGCTGGCGCTGGCCGCCGGAGAGCTGCCCCGGGCGGCGCTCCAGCAGCGGCTGCAGCTGCAGCATGTCGGCGGCGGCCGCCACGCGCTTTTCCAGCTCGGCCTTGGGTGTCTTGGCCATCTTGAGCGGGAAGGCGAGGTTCTCCTTCACCGTCATCGTCGGGTACAGGGCATAGCTCTGGAACACCATGCCCACGCCGCGCTGGCTGGGCTCGGCGCGCGTCATGTCCTGCTCGCCGATGTGGATGCTGCCGCCGCTGACTGGGTTCAGGCCGGCGATGGTGTGCAGCAGCGTGGATTTGCCGCAGCCCGAGGGGCCGAGCAGCACGAGAAACTCGCCGCTGTGCACGTCCAGGTCCAGGCCCTTGATGACGTCGTGGTTGCCGAATCGGATGCTGAGGTCCTGGATGTGGACGCGGGTCATGGGAGTCTCCTGTTGTCGGTGTTGTTCAGGACGGCGGCGATGCGCTGCTGCGCCGCCGGCGCGGGGATGTCCTGGTTCCAGTAGTCGCTGACGGCACGCTCGAGCGCCGTCAGCCGCTCGGGCGCCAGCAGCAGCTCGGTGTTGCCCACCAGCCGGGCGGGGTTGCGCAGCGCGGCGGCGCCTTGCTGCGCGCAGGCGTCGAGCCCGCGGGTGTCGAGGTCGGTGCGCACGGGCACCGAGCCCTTGCGCGCGCTGAAGGCGAGCTGCGTGGCCGGGGCCGTGGCCACGCGCGCGAGCAGCTGCTGCGCCGGCACGGCGCTGGCGTCGGTGCCGCGTGGGAAGACGAGCACGTCACCCCCCACCACGTACGGCGCCTGCGGGTGCAGGCCCGGCGCGCAGCCGTAGTCGCGCCCGGGCAGCTGGCCCGCGGCCGTGAACTCGCCCTTGACCCAGTCGCCCATGAACTGGAAGCCCGCCCGGCCGCTGATGAGCAGCGCCGTCGTGTCGTTCCAGCTGCGGCCGAGCGAGGCGCCGTCCACATAACGGCGCAGCTTCTTGTACGTGAGGAGCACCTGGCGCAGCGGCTCGCCCTGCAGGGCGGCCGGGTTGCGGTCGCGCAGCACCGCCAGGTAGAGCTCGCGGCCGCCCTGGTTGGCCAGCACCGCCGTGAAGAGGTTCAGGTCCTGCCAGGGCTGGCCGCCGTGGGCCAGCGGCACGAGGCCGGCGGCCTGCAGGCGGTCCAGCGCGCCGAAGAGCTCGTCCATGGAGCGGGGCTCGGCCTTGATGCCCGCCTTGGCGAGCGCGGCGCGTGAGCTCCACAGCCACAGCGGGCTGTGCACGCTCAGCGGCGCGGCGTAGACGTGGCCGTCCACGCGGATGGCGTCCATCAGCACGGCGGGCAGCACGTGGGCCCAGCCGTCGCGCGTGGCGAGTTCGTCCAGCGTGTTGAGCCGCCCTTCGCGCGCCAGCTGCACGAACTCCAGCGACGGGTTGAACTGCGCGGCCAGCGGCGGGTTGCCGGCCCGGATGCGCGACTGCACCACGCCGCGCGCCTGCTCCGACGCCACCAACGCCAGGTCGCGCCAGTGGCCGCCCGCGGCGCGGTAGGCATCGGCCAGCGCGTGCTTGGCCGCCACCTCGCCGGGCGACGTCCACCAATGAACCACGTCCGCCTGCGGCCCTGCGTGGGCCGAAGCGGCCAGCAGCAGGCAGGCGAGGGCGCGGACGGGGATCATCCCGGCATGATTACCGAGAATTAATAAACTTAATATCGTATTAACCAGAACCGCTGATTCCCCGCCCATGGGCTCTGGACTTGCATCGCGCCGCGCCACAGGGCGGCGCGGCCGGTGGCCGCTACAGTCCGGGCCCATGAATCTGCTGCTCGCCGAAGACGACCCCCTGCTGGCCGACGCGCTGCAGCAGCAGTTGTCCAACGCGTCCTTCAAGGTCGAGTGGGCCGAGAACGGCGCGGTGGCCGAGTACCTGCTGCGCAAGCAGGAGTTCGACGTCGCCATCCTCGACCTCGGCCTGCCGCTGGTGGACGGCCTCACCGTGCTCAAGCGCGTGCGCGAGGCCGGGCGCACGCTGCCCATCCTCATCCTGACCGCGCTGGACGCGCTGGAGCACCGCGTGGCCGGCCTGCAGGCGGGCGCCGACGACTACCTCACCAAGCCCTTCGACTTCCCCGAGCTCGAAGCCCGGCTGCATGCGCTGATGCGCCGCGGCCGGCCGGCCACGCAAAGCCAGCAGCTGCGCCGCCTGAGCCTGGACCGCGCGGCACGGCGCGCCAGCATCGGCGGCGAGGTGCTGGAGCTGAGCCCGCGCGAGTGGACGCTGCTGGACCTGCTCATCACCGAGCGCGACCGTGTCGTCACCAAGCCCCAGATCGTCGCCGCCTGGGGCAGCGAGGACAGCGCGGGCGGCTCCATCGAGGTCTACATCCACCGCCTGCGCAAGAAGCTCGAAGGCTCGGGCCTGGCCGTGCGCACCGTGCGCGGCCTGGGCTACCTGCTGGAGGCGACCGCGTCGCCCGCGTGATGGCTCCGGGGCGCTCCCTGCACCGGCAGCTGCTGCTGTGGCTGCTGCTGCCGCAGATCGTGCTGTGGCTGGTGGCCGCGTTCGGCGCCTACCGCGTGGCCAGCCGCCACGCCGACGAGCTTGTGGACGCCAGCCTGCTGCAGGCCGCCCGGGCGCTCGCGCGCCAGATCAAGCCCACGGCCAGCGGCCTCTTCGTGGACCTGCCGCGCTCGGCGCAGGACATCCTGAGCGCCGACCCCGACGACCGCGTCATGTACACGGTCAGCTCCCCGCCGGGGCAGTTCCTGCTGGGTGACGCCCGCATGCCGCCCACGCCGGGCGCGCCGTCCCTGGGCGAGCCGGTGTTCTACGACGCCACCGTGCCGGAGCCGATGCGGGTCGTCTCGCTGGACCTGCACCTGGGGGCGCCGGGTGCGGCGGAGTCGGCCCTGCGTGTGCAGATCGCGCGGGCCAGCGCGCCGCGGGAGCTGCTGGCGCGGCGCATGCTGCTGGACACGGCGCTGCCGCTGTCGGTGCTGATTGCGCTGATGAGCGTGGGCGTGTGGGCCGGCATCCGCCGTGGCCTGCGGCCGCTGGCGGAACTGCAGCGCCAGATGGAGGGCCGCCGCGCCGATGCGCTGGACCCGGTGCAGCTGCGCGCGGCCCCACCCGAGGTGAGCGCGCTGGCGGGGGCGCTCAACGAACTGCTCGGCCAGGTGCAGCAGAGCCTGGCCACGCAGCGCCGCTTCATCAGCGACGCCGCCCACCAGCTGCGCACGCCGCTGGCGGGCCTGAAGAGCCAGACCGAGCTGGCGCTGGCCGCCGCCACCGACCCCGCACTGCGCCAGCGCCTGGAGCGTGTGCACGAGAGCGCCGTGCGCGGCGCCCGGCTCGTGTCGCAGCTGCTCGTGCTGGCGCGCTCCGAGCCCGAGGCGGTGGCGGCACAAGGCTGGGCGGAGGTGGACTGCAGCGAACTCGTCAACCGCACGGTGGCCGACTGGGTGCCGCGCGCCCTGGTCGCGGGCTGCGACCTGGGCGTGGAGATCGCCACCGAGGGCCTGCGCGTGCACGGGGTGGCGCTGCTGCTGGGCGAGGCGCTCGTCAACCTCGTGGACAACGCCATCCGCTATGCCGGCGCCGGCGCCACCGTGACCGTGCGGCTGCGGCGCGTGGGCGACGACGTCTGGCTGGACGTGGAGGACAACGGCCCGGGCCTCGCGCCCGAGCTGCGCGAGCGGGCGTTCGAGCGTTTCGTGCGCGGCTCGACCGCCGGGGAGGGCTGCGGCCTGGGCCTGGCCATCGTGCGCGAGATCGCCGAGCGGCATGGGGGCAGCGCGCAGCTGCTGCCCGCCGCCCCGCACGGTTGCATCGCGCGGCTTGCTTTGCCGGTGGCGTCGGGCGGCCAAGCGTGACGGGTTTCTCGCGGCAGCGCTGATTGCGCGGTGCCGCTGGTTTTTGTCGTTTTCTTCGCTGGACCGGTGCGTTAGGCAGCGCCTAGCATCCGCCGATCAGGCATACCCTGCCTTCATCCCGACCTGCGCACGCCATGAACCCGACCCAGGCCTCCCCGCCCGCAGCTCGCTCCCTCAGCGACTTCTTCCGCTACCACGGCTGGCTCGCCCCGGGCATCCGGCTCTTTCGGCGGCTGTCGTTCACGGCCAAGGCGCTCTGGATCGCGGCGGCCTTCCTCGTGCCGTTGGTGGTGATGCTGTTCTTCCTGTGGTCGGGCGCCCAGGAGGTCATTTCGGTCGCGCGGGCCGAGGCACAGGGTGTCGAGTACCTGCGCCCCACGCTGCAGCTGCTGCGCGCCACGCAGGACCGCCGCGCTGCGGCCGCGCAGGGCGACGCCGCCACCGAGCCGCTGCGCCGCGCGGACGAAGCCATGGGCCAGCTGGCCGCGGTGGAGCGCACGCTGGGCAAGGACCTCGGCTCCGCCAAGGCGTTTGCCGACGTGAAACGCCTGCACGAAGGCCTGCGCAGCGCGCCCGCTGGCGGCGTCGACGCGACGATGTCGGCCTACGGCGCCCTCACCGATGCGCTGCTGGCCCTCGTTACCGACGTGGCTGACGGCTCGCAGCTGAGCCTGGACCCGGAGCTGGACACGTATCACATGATGATCGTGTCGGTGCTGCGCGGGCCGGTGCAGACCGAAACCACCGCCCGGATGCGCGACGTGGGCGGCGCGGTGCTCAAGGCGCGTGAGTCGACCCCGGCGCAGCATGACCAGCTGGGCCGCTGGGCGGCGGTCCAGGCGTTCGTCGATGCCGACATCGAGCGCTCCTTCCGCCAGGGCGTGGCGGCGTTCCCGGAGGTCGCGCGCACCATGGACATGGCCGGCACCGATGCCGCCTTCGACGCCTTCATGAAGGCCGCCCAGGCGCAGTTGCTCGGCGGCGAGATCAATGGCGAGGCGGCCGGCTTCCTGCAGCTGGGCCAGGCCGCGGTGCTCAAGCAGAACCGCCTGAACGACCAGGTGCTGGAGCGGCTGTCGGTGCGCCTGCAGGAGCGCATCGCCCAGCAGCACGCAGGCCTGATGCTCAAGTTCGGCATCGCCGCGGCCGGCCTGCTGGTGGCCACCTACCTGCTGCTGAGCTTCTACCGCGTCATGATGGGCGGCCTGGACGAGGTCGCCGGCCACCTGCGCGCCATCACGCAGGGCAACCTCACCACCGCACCGCGCCCCTGGGGCAGCGACGAAGCCGCGCGCCTGATGCTGACCATGGGCGAGATGCAGACCGCGCTGCGCCGCATCGTGGGCGAAGTGCTCCAGGGCTCGGCCCAGGTGCGCACGTCCAGCCAGGAGATCGCCAGTGCGTCGCTGGACCTCTCCGCCCGCACCGAGCAGACGGCGGCCAACCTGGAGCAGACGGCCGCCACCATGGAGCAGATCTCGGCCCAGGTGCAGAACGCGGGCCGCACGGTGAGCCAGGCCAACGGGCTCATGAAGGACAACGCGCGGGCCGCGGCCGACTGCGGCGCGGCCATCGGCGACGTGGTGCAGACCATGGACGGCATCCGCGCTGCCTCCTCGCGCATCGGGGAGGTCATCGGCGTCATCGACGGCATTGCCTTCCAGACCAACATCCTGGCGCTCAATGCGGCCGTCGAGGCGGCCCGCGCGGGCGAGCAGGGCCGCGGCTTCGCCGTCGTGGCCAGCGAGGTGCGCGCGCTGGCCAGCCGCTCGGCCGAGGCCGCCAAGGAGGTCAAGAGCCTCATCGGCTCCAGCATGGACCAGGTCGAGGCGGGCCACGGGGTCGTGGGCCGGGCGCAGGCCATGATGACCTCCATCGTCGACAAGGCCGGCCAGATGGCCGCGATGATGGACGAGATTGCCCTGCTCACGCAGCAGCAGGGCCAGGGTGTCGTGGAGGTGGGCCAGGCTGTGCGCGCGCTGGACAACGCCACGCAGCAGAACGCGGCGCTGGTGGAGGAAACCTCGGCGGCGTCCAAGGCGCTGGCCGGGCAGTCCGAGCGGCTGAGCGACGAGATCAGCTACTTCAAGCTGCGCTGAAGCGGTCCAGGCTGGCCACCGGCCGCTGGCTCAGGCGCGGGTGGCATGTGCCAACTCTGACGACGGCTTTGCCAACTGGCGACAATCGCGGTTCCGCACAGAACCGCGATTGCCATGTCCACCCGCACCGTCTTCGGCGCCTGCCCCCACGATTGCCCTGACACCTGCGCGCTGCAGGTCACCGTCGAGAACGAACGCGTCATCAAGGTGCAGGGCCGGGCCGAACACCCCAGCACCCATGGCGCGCTGTGCACCAAGGTCTCGCGCTACGCCGAGCGCACCTACCACGCCGAGCGCGTGCTGCACCCGCTCAAACGCGTCAGCAAGAAGACCGAGGCACCCGCCTTCGTGCGCGTGAGCTGGGCCGAGGCGCTGGCCGACATTGCGGCACGCCTGAACGCGATTGCCGCGCGCGACCCGCAGCGCATCCAGCCCTACAGCTACGCCGGCACCATGGGCCTGCTGCAGGGCGAGGCCATGGCTGGCCGGTTGTGGAACGCGCTGGGCGCCGCCCGCCTGGACCGCACCATCTGCGCCTCCGCCGGCGGCGCGGGCCTGGCGATGACGTACGGCCACAAGCTCGGCATGCACACGCGCCACTTCGCGGGGGCGAAGCTCATCGTCATCTGGGGCAGCAACAGCATCACGTCCAACCTGCACTTCTGGACCTACGCCAACCAAGCCAAGCGCGAGGGCGCCAAGCTCATCTGCATCGACCCACGCAAGACCGAGACCGCCGACAAGTGCCACCAGCACATCGCCGTGCTGCCCGGCACCGACGGCGCGCTCGCCCTGGGCCTGATGCACGAACTCATCCAGCACGACTGGCTGGACCACGACTACATCGCCCGCCACGTGGATGGCTGGGACGAGCTGCGCGCCAAGGCCCTGGCCTGGCCGCCCGAGCGTGTGGCCGAGGTCTGCGGCATCAGCCCCGACGAGGTGCGTGGCCTGGCGCGCGATTACGGCACCACGCAGCCCGCGGCCATCCGCATGAACTACGGCCTGCAGCGCGTGCGCGGCGGCGGCAATGCGGTGCGGCTGATCGCGCTGCTGCCCTGCCTGACCGGCGCCTGGCGCCACGCCAGCGGCGGCGTGCTGCTGTCGGCCTCGGGCTGGTTCGCGCCCTTCAAGAACCCGAACCTGGAGCGCCCTGACCTGCTCGCGGGGCGCGCGCCGCGCATGGTCAACATGAGCACCATCGGCGACGCGCTGCTGCAGGCCGACCCGCCCATCGAGGCCCTGGTCGTCTACAACAGCAACCCGGTGGCCGTGGCGCCCGAGTCGCCGAAGGTGGTGAAAGGCTTCCAGCGCGAGGACCTCTTCACCGTGGTGCTCGAGCACTTCATGACCGACACGGCGGACCTGGCCGATTACGTGCTGCCCGCCACCACGCAGCTGGAGCACCTGGACGTGCACACCAGCTACGGCCACACCGACGTGCTGATGAACCAGCCGGCGGTGGCGCCACTGGGCGAAGCCAAGCCCAACACGCAGATCTTCCGCGAGCTGGCCGCCGCGATGGGCCTGACCGACCCCGCCTTCAGCGACACCGACGAGCAGCTCGCCGCCCAGGCCTTCACGGCCGACATCGACCTCGGCGTGCTGCGCGAGCAGGGCTGGCAGCCGCTGCCCATCCCCGAGGCGCCGTTCGCCGACGGCGGCTTTCGCACCGCCAACGGCCGTGCCCAGGCGGCGGGCGCCGACTTCGTGCCGAACTACGAGAGTGTGCTGACCGCACCGGAGCTGGCCGCGCGCTACCCGCTGGCCATGATCTCGCCGCCGGCGCGCAACTTCCTCAACAGCAGCTTCGTCAACGTGAAGAGCCTGCGCGACATGGAAGGCGAGCCCCTCATCGAGATGCATGCCGACGACGCCGCCGCGCGAGGCCTGGCCGATGGCGGGCTCGTGGCTGCCTTCAACGACCGGGGCCGGTATGTGGCGCGGCTCAAGGTCAGCCCGCGGGCGCGGCCGGGCGTGGTCAACGGCCTCGGCGTGTGGTGGCGAAAGCTCGGGGCCCGGGGTACCAACGTCAACGAGGTGACCCACCAGCGCCTGACCGACATGGGCGAGGCGCCGGCCTTCTACGACTGCCTGGTGCAGGTCGAAGCCGCTTGAACCCACGCCTGCTGCTGGCGGTGCTGGCGCTGCTGCTCAGCGGCTGCAGCACGCTCGGCCACTGGAGCCAGGCGGCGGCCGGCCACCTGGGCGTGCTGCGCGCCGCCCGGCCGGTGCCCGAGGTGCTGGCCGACCCGGCCACGCCGCCGGAGCTGGCCGAGCGCCTGCGGCTGTCGCAGCGCATGCGCGATTTCGCCAGCCAGCAGCTGGCGCTCCCGGAGAACAACAGCTACCGGCGCTACGCCGAGCTGGGCCGGCCGGCGGCGGTGTGGAACATCGTCGCGGCGCCGGCCTTCAGCTTGCAGCTCAAGACCTGGTGCTACCCGCTGATGGGCTGCGCCGGCTACCAGGGCTGGTTCGACCGCGCCGCGGCCGACGAGCACGCCGCTGAGTTGCGCGCCCAGGGCTGGGAGGTGCAGGTGCAGCCCATCCCCGCCTACTCCACGCTCGGCTGGAGCCGCTGGCTGGGCGGCGACCCATTGCTCAACACCTTCATCCGCTACCCCGAGGGCGAGCTGGCGGCCATGGTGTTCCACGAGTTGGCGCACCAGCGCGTGTACGTGAACGACGACACCGGCTTCAACGAGTCCTATGCCGCGGCGGTGGAGCGGCTCGGTGCGCGGCAGTGGCTGGCGGCCAAGCCCGAGGCGCTCGCGGCGTTCGACGCTGGCCGCGCGCGGCGCGAGCGCTTCCTGGCGCTGGCGCGCGAGGGGCGCTCACGGCTGCTGGCGGTGTACGCGGGCGCGCCCGAACCCCGCGCGGCGGCCAAGGCGGCCGTGCTGGCCGACCTGCGCGAGCGCGCGCCGCGTGAGGCGCCGGGCTATGAGGCGTGGTTCGAGCGGGCCAACAACGCGAGCTTTGCCATCCTGTCGGCCTACGACGAACTCGTGCCGGCCTTCGAGCAGTTGTTCGAGCGCGAAGGGCGCGACTGGGCGCGCTTTCACGCCGCCGTCGAGGCGCTCAAACCTCTGGCACGGGACGATCGCCGTGCTACCTTGCGCGGACAAGGAGGAGCCCATGAGCCTGACCATCCGCCGCGCCAAGGCCAGTGACGCCGCGGCCATCGCCGAGCAGTTCAGCGACCCCGACGTCTACGGCGGCACCCTGCAGCTGCCCTACCCGAGCGAGGAGCTCTGGGCCCAGCGCCTGGCCGCCAACAACCCGCCCGCTGCCGGCTCCAACGAGATGGTGCTGGCCGCCGTCATCGACGACCGGGCCGTCGGCCTGGCCGGGCTGCATCCGGTGGGTCCGTCGGTGCGGCGCCGCCACGCGATGAGCCTGGGCATCACGGTGGCGCAGTCGCACCAGCGCCAGGGTGTCGGGCAGGCGCTGATGACGGCGCTGCTGGACTATGCCGACAACTGGGCGCAGATCCTGCGCATCGAGCTGACCGTCTACCACGACAACCAGCGCGCCATCCGCCTGTACGAGCGCCATGGCTTCTTCCCCGAGGGGCGCTTGAAGGCCTACGCACTGCGCAACGGTGCCTTCGAGGACGTGCTGACGATGGCGCGGCTGCATCCGAAGCAGCCGCTCGTGGGCGCCTGAGCGCCGCGCGCCCTCAGGGCAGGGCCTGCCCGCGCGCCGTCACGTAGAGCCGGTACCACTCGTCGCGGCTCAGCGTGAGGCGCGTCGCGTCGCCGCAGGCGCGGATGCGCGCCGGGTTGCCGGTGCCGATGACGGGCTGGATGCCGGCCGGGTGGCGCAGCAGCCAGGCCAGCAGCACGGCGTTGGCGGTGGTGCGGTGGGTTTCGGCGATCTCGTGCACGGCCTGCGCCGCGGGTGAGGCTGCCGGGTCGTTGAAGCGGCCCTGCGCCAGCGACCCCCAGGCCTGCAGTTGCACGCCGTGCTGCTGCGCGTACTCCAGCGTGCCGGCCCAGGCGATGCCGCCGGGGCGCGAGGCCGCCTGCGGGTCGTTGAAGGTGGTGCCTACGTCGATGGCGTCGAGCTTGGCCAGGCTGATTTCCAACTGGTTGGCGACCAGCGGCTCGCCGAGCGCTGTCTGCAGCCAGCGCATCTGCCCGGCGTGCATGTTGGACACGCCCAGGTGGCCGACCTTGCCCGCTGCCTTCAGGCGCCCGAAAGCGTGCGCGACCTCCGCCGGCTCCATCAGCGCGTCGGGGCGGTGCAGCAGCAGGATGTCCAGCCGCTCCACGCCCAGGCGCTGCAGGCTGGCTTCGACGCTGGCCTCGATGTAGGCGGCGCTCAGGTCGTAGCGGCCGACGTGGTGTTCGTCGGCGAAGCGGATGCCGCACTTGCTTTGCAGCCGCAGCCGCTGGCGCAGCGCCGGGTTGCGGCGCAGCACCTCGCCGAACACCGCCTCGGCCTTGCCGCGGCGGTAGATGTCGGCGTGGTCGAAGAGGGTGATGCCGATGTCCAGCGCGGCCTCGATGGCGGCGTGGGCCTGGGCGATGTCGGCCTCCGAGAGCGGGCCGCCGGCCCAGTCGCCGCCAAGCGCCATGCAGCCGTAGACGAGCGGGCTGGCGTCGGTGAAGTGGGTGTGCAGGGGCAGGGCAGCGGGCATGGTCAGGCGATGGAGGTGGGGCCGGAGTCGTGGGCGAAGTTGCGCGAGGAGCGCCCCTCGAAGAGGGCGGCGAGCAGCGCCGTGAGGGCCGCGCCGCAGGCGGCGATGCGGCCGAAGCGGGCCATCACCCGGTGGCGGCGCTGGCGGTGCAGCATGGCCTGCCGTTCGGGCTGGTGGCGGAGTTCGAGCGTGCGGGCGATGTCCTGCTGGCGCTCGGCGATGACGCGCAGCAGCTCGCTGCCGTCTTCCAGCCGCCGGGCGAGGTCGCGCACGGCGCCGATCTCGCGCTCGCGGATGCGCAGGCCCGGCGCCTTCAGCGGGCTGCCGAGCGCGCGTGCACGCAGGAACAGGGCCTTGGCGGCGAGGCGGTCGGGCTGGCAGCCCCAGCCGGCTTCCAGGCAGGCGGCGAGGTTGAAGGTGGCGTCCGCATGGCCACGTGCGGCGGCGGCCTGGTAGAGGGCGACGCCGCGGGCGGCATCGGGCTCGCCGCCCCAGCCCGAGACCAGGGCGCGGCCAAGGTGGAACTGCGCCAGCAGGCTGCCCCGCGCCGTGGCCGCCTCCAGCGCCACGCGGGCGCTCACGACGTCGCGCGGCAGGCCCAGGCCTTCGAGCTGGCAGAAGGCGAGCAGCGCCTGGGCCTCCAGGTCGCCGGCGTCGGCGGCCAGCGTGAACCAGTAGACGGCCTGCTCGTGGTCGGGGTCGGGGGCGTTGAAGTGCAGCAGCCCCTGGCTGAGCGGGTCGGCGCGCTGCGGATCGGTGTCGTCGGGGCCCATGCTGTCTCCCTCGCGTGGGCTCGGCGGCCCGCCTTTCTGGCGCCGAAGTATGCGTGCAAATGGGCCGGCCCGGGTGCCGGGGGGCGGCCGGCGTTAGAGTGCGCGGCACACCACAAGGAGGGCCGCCGATGGCCGAGATCCGCATTCACCGAGAACACGCCCTGGGCCTGAAGAAGGCGCGCGAGATCGCCTGGAAATGGGCCGAGCAGGTCGAAGAGAAGTTCGACATGGACTGCACCGTCATCGAGGGCGACGACGGCGACACCGTCGAGTTCACACGCTCCGGCGTCAAGGGCGAGCTGACCGTGGCCGCCGACCACTTCGAGCTCGTGGCCCAGCTCGGCTTCCTGCTCGGCGCCTTCAAGGGCACGATCGAGGCCGAGATCCAGAAGGAGCTCGACACGCTGCTGGCCGACAGCAAGAAGAAGGCACCGGCCAAGAAGAAGGCCGGCTGACCTTCCTCCTGCAAATACAAGCGGCCTCACGACGAGGCCGGCCGGCGGGCGATGTGCTTGGCGGCCACGCCGGCAAGCATCGCCGTCCCATTGGGGGCTGAGGCCGGACACGTGGCGCCCGGTGGGCGGCGCGTGCCTGCCGAAGGGCTGCGGCACTGCCGCAGCGCGGTCTGCAAGACCGGCTGGGCTGGCCGCGTTCAGCAGGCCAGACCAGCCGAGGGGCACATCACTTCAGTGATTCGATGAGATCGACGTACTGCTGCATCGCCTCGTCTTGCGACGTGCCCTTGAGCTCGTTCCAGGCGTCCCACTTGGCGCGGCCGACCATGTCGGTGAAGCCGGGGCGCTTGCCGTCCACGTCGCCGCTGCTGCCTTGCTTGTACAGAGCGTAGATCTTGAGCAGCGTCATGTTGTCCGGGCGCTCAGGCAGGTTCTTGGAGTCGGCGACGGCGGCTTCGAATTGGTCTTTCAGGCTCACGGGGTTCTCCAGGCTGATCAGGGGCGTCGATTCTCATGACAATCGGTCGACGGGCCCGTTGAGTTTAGGCCCGCCCAACAACGATTCCGAGGAGACGCAGTGGCCCAGTTGAGCGAACGCATGTCCAAGGTGGACACCGCCTGGCTGCGCATGGACACCGAGGCCAACCTGATGATGATCGTCGGGGTCTGGTCCATCCGCCCTGGCATCACGCTGGCCGCCTTGCGCGAGCGCGTGGCCGAGCGGCTGCTGCAGTACCCGCGCTTTCGGCAGAAGGTCGAGGAGGACGCGCTGCTCGGCGCGCAGTGGGTGCTCGACAAGGACTTCGACATCGCCCGCCACGTCATCGCCGAGGTGCCCCTGCCGCTGCGCGGCCAGAGCCGCGACGCCGTGCTGCGCGAGCGCGTGGGCGAGCTGTGCTCGCAGCCGCTGGACCCGGCGCACCCGCTGTGGCAGTTCCAGCTCATCGAGGACATGGGCGACGGCAGCAGCGCGCTGATCGCCCGCATCCACCACTGCATCGCCGACGGCATCGCACTCATCGCCGTGATGCTCTCCATCACCGACGGCGGCAAGGCGCCACCGCAGCGCAAGGCGCGCGCGCCCGAGGCTCATGAGCATCACGAGGCGGACTGGCTGCTCGACGCCTTCCTGCGCCCCATGACCAACATGACCGTCAAGGCCATCGGCATGACGGGCAAAGGCATGGCCAAGGGTGTGGACCTGGCCCTGCACGGCAGCACGCCCATGGACTCTTCGCTGGAGATGGCGCGCATGGGCTACCAGGCGGTGTCCGACGTCGCTGCCTTTGCGCTGATGCCGGACGACTCGCACACGCGCCTGAAGGGCAAGCCCGGCGTGGGCAAGACGGTGGCCTGGGACGACAGCCTGTCGCTGGACGAGGTCAAGGCCGTGGGCAAGGCGCTGGGTGCGTCCATCAACGACGTGCTGCTGTCCTGCGCCGCGGGCGCCATCGGCAAGTACCTGGCCGACAAGGGCGAGGACCCGGCGGGCAAGGAGATCCGCGCGATGGTGCCCGTGAACCTGCGCCCGCTGGAACATGCGTGGCAGCTGGGCAACCGCTTCGGCCTCGTGCCGCTGGTGCTGCCCATCGGCATTGCCAACCCGGTGGAGCGGCTGTTCGCGGTGCGGGCGCGCATGAGCGAGTTGAAGGGCAGCTTCCAGCCGGTGATGGCCTTCGGGCTGCTGTCGGTGGCGGGGCTGCTGATCAAGCCCGTGCAGCACGCGATGCTCAACGTCTTCGCCAAGAAGGCCACCGCCGTCATGACCAACGTGCCCGGCCCGGCCGAGGCGCTGAAGTTCTGCGGCTCGACGGTCGAGAAGGTGATGTTCTGGGTGCCGCAGTCCGGCGACATCGGCATGGGCGTGAGCATCCTGACCTATGCCGGGCGTGTGCAGTTCGGCCTCATCACCGACACCGGCCTGTGCCCCGACCCCGAGGCCATCATTGCCAACTTCGGGCCGGAGTTCGAGAAGCTGCTGCTGCTGTCGCTGATGCTGCCGTGGGGAGCGGACGGCGCCTGAGCGTGGCGCAGCGGCGGGCCCATCAGTGCCGCCGTGGGGCGGGTGGGGCGCTGGTGCGATCGCCCCTTGCCTGGGGCGCGGTGACGCGCGGGCGAGTGGCGCGTGAAGGCTGAGCGAGCTGGCCCGAGCGGGCGGCAATCGAGCCGCCAGCGCTCCCACATCAGCGCCTTCTGCCGAGCCGAGTCGTCGATGCGCGGTCGCTGCCTCAAGTTCAACACGCCTTCGGCCGCGGCGGCCTCCGTTGCCCGTTGCCTATCAGCCCGGCGACCGCCGATGCCTGTCGTCGCCAACGTTTGACCAGGCGCAAACGAGCGCGGCGCCGGTTAATGCCCTCCTAAGGCAGCCACACCAGAATGGGTTCACGGCAGGCGGCCACGGTGCTGCGGCCGCCTTGCACCTGTCGTCGGTTCATCGTCGCAACAGGAGACCGCCCATGAGACATCCCGGCTTGTCGCGCCATGGCCTGGTGGTGCTGGCCCTTGGCCTGATCGCGCTCCCCGCGCGGGCCGGCGAAGACTGCGATGCGCCGCTGAGCCGCTGGCAGACGCGCGAGGCGGTTCGGCAGATGGCGTCGGCCCAGGGCTGGCAGATCCAGCGGCTGAAGATCGACGACGGCTGCTACGAGATCCGTGGCACCGACGCGCAAGGCCGGCATTTCAAGGCCAAGCTCGACCCGGAAACGCTGAAGGTGCTGAAGCTCAAGCAAGACGAGCACCGGCGCGCCCGGCCCCATGACCGGCAGGGCGGACAGGGCGCAGAGGCGGCCCGACAGCCGCCGCCGCCGCCCGGCGCGGCGTCGGCGCCCACCACCCCGCCCACCACCCCGCCCGAGCCCAGGCCGCGCGGCCAGATCGACTGACCCCTTTCCCCAGGAGCAACCGTGCACAAACCTCTGATGACTGTCGTGGCCAGCGCCTGCGCGCTCGCGCTGCCTGCCGTGGCGTACGGCCGCACCCTCACGCTGACCGCGCAGCTCAAGAACTACGGCGGCGACGGCGCCTACCTCGCGGCCTACCTGACCGATGCCAAGGGCGCCTATGTGCGCACGCTGTGGGTGGCCGGCGGCAAGGCCAAGTACTACAAGCATCTGTCCGACTGGCACCGCCTGTCCGCCGCGGACGGCAAGCGCCTGGACGGCGTCACCGGTGCCAGCGTCGGCGCCGGGCGCACGCTCCAGGTCACCGCCGAACTGGCGGATGCCCTGATCGATGCCGGCTACGAGATCCGCCTCGACGCCGCTGCGGAAGACATGCGAGACAGCCCGTCGGAGGTGCGTATGCCGCTGTCCAGCCAGAACGCCGGCAAGCCGCAGGCGGGCAGGCAGTACATCCAGGCTGTGAGTTTCCAGCTCAAGTAGGCATGGGCTGGAAGGCGATCCACCGCTGGCTGGGGCTGACCGCGGGCCTGCTGGCCGTCGTGCTGGGCATCACCGGCGCCGTGCTGGCGACGGACCCGGTTCAACAGGCTTGGCAGGCACCCGCTGCGCCGGCCGCTCTGCCCGTGGCCACGCTGGTGGAGCGCGTGTCGCGCACGGTGCCGCAGGCCGAGGAGATCCGCCGTCTGCCCTCGGGAGCGATCGTGGTGTTCGGCTTCGCGGGCGATCGGCCGCAGGCGACCTATGTGGACCCGGCCGATGGCCGGGTGCTGGGCGCCTGGCAGCCCTCGACACTACCTCGCTGGGTCAAGAACCTCCACCGCTCGCTGTTGCTCGGCGATTTCGGGCGCTGGCTCGCCGCGGGCGTGGCGCTGGTGATGGGCGTACTGTGTGCGTCGGCCCTCGTGCTGCTGCTTCGGCGCATGGGCGGGTGGCGGCAGCTGGCGACCCGGGTGCGCGGCTCGCTGGCCCAGCGCATCCACGTGGTTGCCGGCCGCGTGCTGCTCGCCGTGCTGTGCCTGACCTCGATCACGGCGTTGACGATGAGCGCCTCGACCCTGGGCCTGCTCTCCCTGGACGAGCCGCCGGAACCCGACACGCGATCGGTCGTACGCGGTGCACCGGCCGCGCCCGGCGACGGCCTGGCCGCGCTGCGCAGCATCACCGTGGGAAACCTGCGCAAGCTGAACCTTCCCGATGCCACCGACCCCGAGGACACCTGGCAGATCACCACCAGCCAGGGTCGGGGCTGGATGGACCGCTACTCGGGGCGGATGCTGGCCTGGCAGGACGCCAGCCTGGCGCAGCGCGTGAACGACTGGGCCCAGGTGCTGCACACCGGCGAGACGGCGTGGCCCTGGGCGGTGCTGCTGGGCATCGCCGGCGCCAGCATGCTGCTGTTCTGGCTGTCGGGCGTCCTCATCTGGTGGCAGGGGCGCCGCCAGATGCCTGCCGCCACGGGCAACGCGCCGCTGGCGCGGGCGGATGTGCTCATCTACGTGGCCAGCGAGGGCGGCAGCACCTGGGGCTTTGCGCAGACGCTGCACGACGCTCTCCAAGGCAACGGCCATCAGGTTCACACGCAGGGGCTGGAGCACTTTCAGACAACGGCCACCGCGAGACAGGTCTTCGTGCTGGCAGCCACCTATGGCGACGGCCAGGCGCCCGCCCACGCCAGCCAGGCCCTAGCCCGCATCGCAAAGCTGCAGGCCGGCGTCGTGCCGGTCACGGTGCTGGGCTTTGGCGACCGGCAGTACCCCGCCTTCTGCGGCTTCGCTGTGGCGCTGGACCAGCTGCTGCGCGAGCGGGGCTGGCCCGCCCTGCTGCCGCTGGAGCGCATCCACCAGCAATCCGGCCAGCAGTTCGCGCGCTGGGGCGAGGCGCTGGGCCGGGCGCTGGGGGAAGCGCTGGTGCTGGCGCATGTGCCGCGCCTGCCGCCCAGCGCGCCACTCACGCTCACCGCGCGCCAGGACTATGCCGGCGCCGACGGCCAGCCCACGGCCATCCTGCGCTTTGCGTGGGCCGCCGCGGGCCAGACGGGCGCACACCGCCTGGCGACGTTCGCCGCGGGTGACCTCGTGGGCATCCTGCCGAATGGGTCCCCGGTGCCGCGCTACTACTCGCTGGCGTCGGGCTGGGAGGACGGCTTCGTCGAGATCTGTGTGCGCCAGATGCCCGGCGGGCTGTGCTCCACGCAATTGCTCGGGCTGCAGCCTGGGGATCGCATCGCCGCTTTCATCCGGCCCAACCCGGGCTTCGCCCTGCCGCGAACCGGCGGCGCGGTGCTGCTGATCGGGGCGGGCACCGGCGTGGCGCCGCTGGCCGGCTTCATCCGCTCCAACCAGCGGCGCCGGCCCCTGCACCTGTACTTTGGCGGGCGGGCACCGGATCGGGACTTCTACTTCGGCCCGGAAATCCGGCGTTGGCTGGCCGAGGGCCGCCTGACGACGCTGACCGCCGTCTTCTCACGCGTGCCCGACGGCGGCGGCTATGTGCAGGACGCTCTGCGCCGCGATGCCGAACGCCTGCGCAAGCTGCTGGAGCAAGGTGCCCTGGTGCGCGTCTGCGGCAGCCACGCCATGGCAGCGGGCGTGGCGCAGGCGCTCGATGAGCTGCTCACGCCGCTGGGCCTGAGCGTGTCCATCCTGAAGGCGAAGCAGCGCTATGCCGAAGACGTCTTCTGAGCCCGCCGCGCCGGGCAGGCGCGTCACTCTGCACGGCCCGGCCATGGGTACGCGCTGGTCGGCCACCCTCGACGCTGAAGTCGGCATGGACCTGGCCGCCCTGCAACGTGACCTGGCCGCTGCGGTCACCCGGGTGGACGAGCAAATGTCGCCCTGGAAGCCGGCCAGCGGCCTCATGCAGCTGAACCGCGCACCGGTGGACGACTGGGTGGACCTGCCCGCGGAGATGCTGGAGGTGCTGGCCTGCGCACTCGACGTGCACCGCCTGAGCGACGGCGCATTCAATCCCTGCCTGGGTGCGCTCGTCGATGCTTGGGGCTTTGGCCCGGTGCGTGACCTGCCCGATGCCCAGGCCATCCGGGCCGCCCACGGCTCGGCCCCGGTGCACGCCGATCAAGCCTTGGTGCTGGACCGTGACGCGGGGCGCGCACGCAAGCGGGTGCCCTTGCAGCTGGACCTCTGCGGCATTGCCAAGGGATACGCGGTGGACCTGATGGCCGAGGTGCTGCAGCGGCATGGCGGCCGGCACGCGCTGCTCGCGCTGGATGGCGAACTGCGCGCCGTGGGCGCTCAGGCTGGCGCTCAACCCTGGGCCGTGGCGCTGGAGCGCCCCGACGCCGAGCGCCGCGCGGTCCAGGGCGTCATCGAGCTGCAAGACATGGCCGTGGCCACCTCAGGCGACTACCGGCGCTTTGTGGAAGTGGGTAGAGCCCGCCTGGCGCACACCATGGACCCGCAGCGCCGGGCGCCCGTCAACAACGCGGTCGCCTCGGTCACTGTGCTGGCGCCCAGTTGCATGTGGGCCGACGCGTGGGCCACGGCCCTGCTGGTGGCGGGCCCGACCCAGGGGCTGGCCCTGGCTCAGCGCTTGCGCCTGGATGTGCTGTTCCTGATGCGTGATGCCCAGGGCCTGACGGCGCTGGGGCTGGGCCGGTTCGGCGCATCGGCCGACCATTGACGCCGCGCGGCTCGGCGCTGGCTTCAGGCCGAAGTCCAGCACCAGCAGAAAGCTCAGCGAAAAGCTTGGGACGCGCGCGCCTGACGCCGGCGACACGCTGCGTCAGTTCCCGATCGCCTCGATGACTTTGGGAGCACAGGCCACTCCCCAGGCATCCGCACTGCGCACGCTGGACTCGATCCGATCATCAAGGCCACCTCCCACGTCGGGGTTCGCGCGCAGGGCGCCGGGCCAACGGCCTGATCTGGCCCGCACAAACGCAAAAGGCGCTCCGAGGAGCGCCTTCTTGCTGGAGCCAGGCCTGATTACAGGCGGAAGGGCTCGGCCTTCTTCTTGGCGGTCGGGCGGCCGGCGGCGGTCGGGTAGGCGGCCATCACCTTGGCCGGGTCGGCCTTGTCCAGGTAGGCGGCGTACTGGTCGTTCGTGCAGGGCAGCAGCTTGCCCGGCTTGGCTTCACCCTTGTACTTGCCGTTGGCGTAGACGAACTGGTATTCGTTGGCGGCAACCGGCGTCGCGATGCTGCTGGTCGTCTCGTAGCTCTTGGCGCACTCGGCGCGCAGTTCGGCCTGCTCGGGCGTGGCGTTGTTGGCGGCCTGGGCGGCGAAGACGGTGACGGCAGCGAAAGCGGGGATCAGGAACTTCATGGCGCGGTCTCGTGTGGGGGGTGGCTGATGGGTACGAAGCTTACGCCCGGGGCCCGCGGCGTGCACCCCCGAAAGACGGGAGGGCCCCTGTGACGCATTTCACGCGCCGCGGGCGGCGCCGTGAAGGATTGCTCACTCCTCGAGTTCTTCCTTGGCCAGCTCGATGTCCAGCAGCTCCATCGCGTCCATGGCCTCGCAGGCGGCGGCGTCGGCATAGAGCTTTTCGGCTTCCTTCATGCGCTTGTCGCCTTCGAGCATGACCAGGCCGTTGGCGCGCTCGATCATCGCGATGGCGCTCGTCGGGTTGAGCTTCAGGGCCTGCTCGAACATCTTCAGGCCGGTGGCGGTGTCGGCGCCCTGCGTCTTGCCCAGCAGCTTGCCGACCTTGTCGATCACCTCGGCATGGAAGGCGCCCAGCGCGATGTGGGCGTCGGCGTGCTTGGGCGCGAGCTTGATGGTGGTCTCGAGCGCGCCCTTGACCTTCGTGCCCAGGCCCTGCGCCAGCGCCTTGGCCACGCTGATGCCCTGGCCGTAGCGGCCCAGCGCGTAGGCCTGCCAGTAGTAGGCATTGGCGTTCTTGGGCTCCTCGGCCTGCTGGCCTTCAGCCCGCTCGGCGATCTCCAGGAACATCTCCAGCTTCACCTTCTCCTTCTTCTCGAGGTAGTTGGCGTAGATGCCCTGGGCCTTGTTGGCCACCGTGAGGCCGGCGCCGCCGGCGGCCAGCCCGGCGTCATAGGCGGCCTGGAAGTCGCCGGCGTGGAAGTGGATCCAGGCCTGCACGACGTCGGCGTCCTTGGGGAAGGGCTCGGCATCGCCGGCATGCAGCCGGGCCCAGTGTTTCTTCAGCGTCGCGGGCGTGTAGACGAAGGCGCTGTTGTCGTAGGGGAAGGCGGTCCACTTGGCCATGGCATGTCTCCTAGGATGATTGGTATTGACCGGCGAGCTTGAAGAGGTGGTCTTTGGACGCGGGCTCGAGGTAGGGTAGCAGCAGGCTGAGGGCGTGGAAGGCACCCCGCATCAGCGCGCTGCCTGCGCGGTCGGGCTCCAGTGCGTGGCGCGGGTCGCGCACGTACTCGTAGCTCAGCCAGTAGCTCACCACCACCACCATCGCGTTGGCCGTGGGTGCGGCCTCGCGCAGGTCCATCTTGAGTGCGCCGCCCAGGTGCAGGCCCGACAGCACGTGGCGCATGGCCTGCTCCTTGGCGGCCAGCAGCGTCTGGAAATGGGTTTCCAGTCGGCGGTTCTTGAACAGCAGGTCGTTCAGGTCGCGGTAGAGGAACCGGTGCTTCCAGATCAGCTCGAACAGCATGTGGAAGAAGAGCCACGCGTCCTCCACGTTGCGCACGTTGTCTGCGGCGGCGAGCAGCTCGCTCAGCTCGGCCTCGTAGCGGCCGAACAGCGCGTTGACGAGCTCGTCCTTGGCCGGGTAGTGGTAGTAGAGGTTGCCCGGGCTGATCTTCAATTCGGCCGAGATCAGCGTGGTCGACACGTTTGGCTCGCCGAAGGCATTGAAGAGGTCCAGCGTGACCTCCAGGATGCGCTCGGCGGTGCGGCGGGGGCGTTTCGGGGTGGGCATCGTGGGTGATTCTGGCAGTGAACGGGCTGCTGGAAGGCGCGACTTCTAGAATCGTGCGCTTATGCCCAGTCCGACCGCTTCCCCGCCCGCCATCTCCTTCGAGAACGTCAAGAAAACCTACCGGGGAGGGCAGGTCAAGGCGCTGAACGGGGTCAGCTTCGACATCCCCTGCGGCGAATTCTTCGGCCTGCTCGGCCCCAACGGCGCGGGCAAGACCACCCTCATCAGCGTGCTCGCGGGCCTGGCGCGGGCGACCGAAGGCCGCGTGCGCGTCATGGGCCACGACGTGGTGGACGACTACGCCGCCGCCCGCAAGGCCCTCGGCGTGGTGCCGCAGGAGCTGGTGTTCGACCCCTTCTTCAGCGTGCGCGAGTCACTGCGCATCCAGAGCGGCTACTTCGGCGTGCAGCGCAACGACGACTGGATCGACGAGCTGCTCAGCAACCTGGGCCTCGCCGACAAGGCCAACGCCAACATGCGCCAGCTCTCCGGCGGCATGAAGCGCCGCGTGCTGGTGGCGCAGGCCCTGGTGCACCGCCCGCCCGTCATCGTGCTGGACGAGCCCACGGCCGGGGTTGACGTCGAGCTGCGGCAGACCCTCTGGCAGTTCATCGCCCGCCTCAACAAGGAGGGCCACACCGTGCTGCTGACCACCCACTACCTCGAAGAAGCCGAGGCCCTGTGCCAGCGCATCGGCATGCTCAAGGGCGGGCGGCTGGTGGCGCTGGACCGCACCTCGCAGCTGCTCGCGGGCACGGCGCACACGATGCTGCGCTTCAAGACCGACGTCGCGCTGCCGCCTGAGGTCGCCGCGCGGGCCCGCGTGACCGGCCGCATCGTGCAGGTCACCGCCCACGATGCGACCGAGGTCGAGACGACCCTGGCCACGCTGCGCGCCGCCGGCGTGCCGGTCGAAGACCTGGAGATCGGCCGGGCCGACCTCGAAGACGTGTTCCTCAACATCATGCAAGGGGAGCACGCATGAACGGCGCGTCCACTCTGTTCAAGAAGGAAGTGCTGCGCTTCTGGAAGGTCAGCTTCCAGACCGTGGCCGCGCCGGTGCTCACCGCCTGCATGTACCTGCTCGTCTTCGGCCACACGCTGGAAGACCACGTGAAGGTCTACGACACCGTGGGCTACACGCAGTTCCTCATCCCCGGCCTGGTGATGATGAGCGTGCTGCAGAACGCCTTCGCCAACAGCTCCTCCAGCCTCATCCAGAGCAAGATCACCGGCAACCTCGTGTTCCTGCTGCTCACACCGCTCTCACCCTTGGCCTGGTTCGTGGCCTATGTGGGTGCGGCCATCGTGCGCGGCCTGGCCGTGGGCACGGGCGTGCTGCTCGTCACCGCCTGGTTCGCACCGCCGGGGCTGGACAACCTGCTGTGGGTGCTGACCTTCACCGTGCTCGGCGCGGGCCTGATGGGCACGCTTGGCCTGATCGCGGGCCTGTGGGCCGAGAAGTTCGACCAGCTCGCCGCCTTCCAGAACTTCATCATCATGCCGATGACGTTCCTGTCGGGCGTCTTCTACTCGGTGCACTCGCTGCCGGGCTTCTGGCAGGGCGTGAGCCACCTGAACCCGTTTTTCTACATGATCGACGGCTTCCGGCGCGGCTTTTTCGGCGTGAGCGACGTGTCGCCGTGGCTGAGCTTCGCGGTGGTGGCGTCCGCCTTCGCGATCACCGCCGGGCTGGCCCTGTCGCTGCTCAAGCGCGGTTACAAGATTCGTTCCTGAAGCGGGCTTTGCGCGGCGCCGAAGGCGGCCTGCGCGAACCCTCCCTAAAATCGCGGGTTTCCCAGAAGGACCCGTGATGGCCGACCCGACCCCGCTCGAAGTACGCGATTTCATTGCCGCAGGCCTGCCCTGCGCGCACCTGGAAGTCGAGGGCGACGGTCGACATTTCTTCGCGACCATCGTGTCGGCGGAGTTTGCAGGCCTCACGCGCATCAAGCGCCACCAGCGCGTCTACGCGGCCCTGGGCGAGCGCATGCGCGAGCAGATCCATGCGCTGTCGATGAAGACGCTCACGCCCGAGGAGTACCAGGCATGAGCGTGGCCGCCAACCAGGGCCTGACGCTGGCTCTCTCCAAGGGCCGCATCTTCGAAGAGACGCTGCCGCTGCTGCGCGCCGCCGGCATCGAGGTGCTGGAAGACCCCGAAACCTCGCGCAAGCTCATCCTGCCGACCAACCGCGACGGCGTGCGCGTCGTGCTGGTGCGCGCGAGCGACGTGCCCACCTATGTGCAGTACGGCGGCGCGGACCTCGGCGTGGCCGGCCGCGACGTGCTGCACGAGCAGGCCCTGGCCCAGGGCGGCTCGCACGGGCTGTACCAGCCGCTGGACCTGAAGATCGCCCGCTGCCGCATGAGCGTGGCCACGCGCGCCGACTTCGACTACGCCGCCGCCGTCAAGCAGGGCTCGCGCATCCGCGTGGCCACCAAGTACACCGAGATCGCCCGCCAGCACTTCGCCGACAAGGGCGTGCACGTGGACCTGATCAAGCTCTACGGCTCCATGGAGCTCGCGCCGCTGACGGGCCTGGCCGACGCCATCGTCGACCTCGTCTCCACCGGCGGCACGCTGCGCGCCAACAAGCTCGTCGAGGTGGAGCAGATCATGGACATCTCCTCGCGCCTCGTCGTCAACCAGGCCGCGCTCAAGCTGAAGCGTGACACCCTGCGCCCCCTCATCGACGCCTTTGCCGGCGCCGTCTCCGCATGAGCCTGATCCGCCAACTCTCGACCGCCGACGCCGATTTCTCTGCCCAGTTCGAGCGCCTGCGCCATTGGTCGGCGGAGACGGACGCCGCGATCGAGGGCCGCGTGGCCGAGATCCTGGCCGACGTGCAGCAGCGCGGCGACGCCGCCGTGCTCGACTACACCGCGCGCTTCGACCGCCTGACGGTCGATGGCATGGCCGCGCTGGAGATCACGCAGGCCGAGCTGCAAGCCGCGCTCGCCGCCATCCCGGCGGCCCAGCGCGAGGCGCTGCAGGCCGCCGCCAGGCGTGTGCGGGCCTACCACGAGCGCCAGCTGGAGGCCTCGGGCCGCAGCTGGAGCTACCGCGACGAAGACGGCACGCTGCTGGGCCAGAAGGTCACGCCGCTGGACCGCGTCGGCATCTACGTGCCCGGCGGCAAGGCCGCCTACCCGAGCAGCGTGCTGATGAACGCCATTCCCGCCCACGTGGCCGGCGTGCAGGACATCATCATGGTGGTGCCCACGCCCGACGGCGTGCGCAACCCGCTGGTCCTGGCCGCCGCGGCCGTGGCCGGTGTGCACCGGGCCTTCACCATCGGCGGCGCGCAGGCCGTGGCGGCGCTGGCCTATGGCACGGCCACCGTGCCGCGCGTGGACAAGATCACCGGCCCGGGCAACGCCTACGTGGCCTCGGCCAAGAAGCGCGTGTTCGGCCAGGTCGGCATCGACATGATCGCCGGCCCCAGCGAGATCCTCGTCATCGCCGACGGCAGCACGCCGCCCGACTGGGTGGCCATGGACCTCTTCAGCCAGGCCGAGCACGACGAGCTGGCGCAGAGCATCCTGCTCAGCCCCGACGCCGGCTTCCTGGCCGCGGTGCACGCGAGCATGGAGCGCCTGCTGCCGACGCTGCCCCGCGAGGCCATCATCCGTGCCTCGCTGCAGGGCCGCGGCGCCCTCATCCACACGCGCTCGATGGAAGAGGCCTGCGAGATCAGCAACAGCATCGCGCCCGAGCACCTGGAGATCAGCGCCGCCGAGCCGGCCCGCTGGGAGCCGCTGCTGCGCCATGCCGGCGCCATCTTCATGGGCGCCTACACGAGCGAGAGCCTGGGCGACTACTGCGCCGGCCCCAACCACGTGCTGCCCACGGCCAGCACGGCGCGCTTCTCGTCGCCGCTGGGCGTGTACGACTTCCAGAAGCGCAGCAGCCTCATCGAGGTGAGCGAGCAGGGCGCCCAGGTGCTGGGCGCCATCGCGTCCACGCTCGCGCACGGCGAGGGCCTGCAGGCCCACGCGCGCGCGGCGGAACTTCGCTTGAAGTGACCCGCGCCTGAAGCTCAGGCCGCGTCGGCTGGCGCGGCCTTGAACGGGCTGCGTTCAGGCGGCTCGTCGTGCTCGGCCGTGCGCGTGAGCGCGGTCGTGATCCAGTTCAGCGCCGACACGCGGTGGCGCACCGCGCAACTCAGCGGCTCCGGCTTGGCACCCATCTTGGCCTTGGGTTCCAGCGCCGTGCGGCCCAGGCTCAGGCGTGACGACCCGAAGGCGATCGCGTCCTGCACCGTGGACTGCAGCAGGCTCAGGTACAGCGGCGCGCTGGCGTTGGCCGCGCGGTCGTAGCCGATGTAGTAGCCCAGGGTCGTGTCGCCATCGTGCACGCTGGTGACGAAGCCGAGCCAGCGGCCGTCGGCATGCTCGGCCACCCGGCAGCGAAAGCGCGGGCCCAGGGCCTGCGCCAGGGCGGGCAGGTAGCCCGGCGTGAGGGTGGCCAGGCGCAGGCCCTGGGCCTGGTGCACCTGGCCGTACAGGCCGTACAGCTCGTCGGCGCGGGCCTGCATCTCGTCGGCCGAAGCTTCTCGCAGCGTCACGCCCGCGGCGGCGCAATCCTTGAGCAGCTTCTTGGCCGCGCTGCGGTAGCCCGAGGTCATGCTGGCAAGGTAGTCGTCCCAGCTGCGCCACTCGGGCCGCAGCGTCAGCACCATGTCGGGCTCGGTCTCGACGCTGCGGTAGCCCAGCAGGCGCAGGGCCGGTGGCACGTCGGCGCCGGGCAGGGCGAGGTCCTTGATGAGGGCGAGGTCGGACTGGCCATTGAGCTTGTCGGCGCGGCGCAGCCGGTAGATGGCTTCGCACACGCCGTGCCACAGCTGCTCGGTGTCGGTGTGCGGCGCCAGCGCCATCGACCGCGGCCCCCAGACGAGCAGGTTGCCGCAGACGAGCAGGTGTTCCTTGAGCCCGGCCATGGGCGCGTCCACCAGCCGCGTGCTGCCGGGCTTGCGCAGCTGGGCGCCACCCACGGCCACACGCTGCAGCAGCAGCGCGGCCACGGGCTCGCCCTCGGCGTAGGCCATGGCGTAGCGGGGTTCGAGGTTGTCGGGTGCGTGCTGCTCCAGCACGCGCAAGTACTCGCGCGACAGGAAGACGGTCTGCGCCGCCAGGCTGTCCCAGTGCGCCGGGTTCAGGAAGTCCACGCGGTCGGCCAGCACCAGCTGCAGCCCCGAACTGCTGCGCCGGGCGACGCGGCGTGCCTTGATGTCGTGCAGCGCCTGCACCGGGTGCACCGGCTGCGGCTTGAGCTTGCCCAGCGCGCGCCCGGTGCGCTTGAGCTTGGCCACCGTGGCCAGGAGGGGCTTCTTGACGAGGCGTGATGCCGACATCGTGCAGGCGAGAGTTGTGGAGCGCACAGACTACCCGAGTCGCGAACAGGGGCGATGGGCGGGCCGGGCGGCGGCGTCGGCTAGGCTGGTGCCATGAGCGTGCGCCGTCGAGATCTGCTGCTGTCCGGTGCGGGGGCGTCCCTGCTGCCTGCCCATGGCGCGCTGCGCCGCCTGCGCATCCCGCGCGTGTCGGCCCGGGCCGACATGGCGCACGCCTACCCCGCGTTGCTGCTGGAGCAGGCGCTCGCTGCGGCCGGCGTTGCGGCGGAGCTGGTGCAGACGGACGAGCTCATCCCGCAGAACCGCGCGCTGCAGGCGCTGGGCCGTGAAACCGACCGGCTCGACGTGGTCTGGACCATGACGACGGTGGAGCGCGAGCAGCAGGCCCGCGCCGTCCGCGTGCCGCTGTTCAAGGGGCTGTTCAGCTGGCGGCTCCTGCTGGCCGGGCCGGCGATGGCCGAGCGGCTGCGGCGGGTGCAGACGCTGGAGGAGCTGCGTGGCTTCTCGTTGGTGCAGGGCCTGGACTGGCCGGACACGGAGATCCTGCGTGCCAACCGGCTGCAGGTCATCGCCTCGCCCACCTACGAGGCCATGTTCAAGCAGCTGCGCCTGGGCCGGGCAGACGCCTTTCCGCGTTCCATCGAGGAGGTCTGGTGGGAGCACAAGCGCTCCGGCCAGGGCCTGGTCGTCGTGCCGGACCTGTGCCTGCACTACCCGACCGCGGTCTTCTACTTCGTGGGCCCCGCCGATGAAGCGCTCGGCACGGCCATCGAGCTGGGCCTGCAGCGCCTGCGGGCCAGCGGGGCCTTCGACCGGCTCTTCCTGAAGCACCATGGCGAGGACATCGCCCGGGCGCAGCTGGGCAGGCGCCGCGTCATCGAGCTGCACAACCCGCTGCTGCCCAAGCAGACGCCGCTGGACCGGGCGGAACTCTGGTTCAGCCCCTGAGCGCCTGGCCAGGGGCCGTCACCGCACGCGGAAGACGGAGATGGCGTCCACCAGCTTGGTCGACTGGTTCTGCAGGGATTCCGCAGCTGCGGCGGCTTCCTCCACGAGCGCGGCGTTCTGCTGCGTGCTGCGGTCCATCTCCTGGATGCTCTTGTTGACGTCGGCGATGCTGCCCGCCTGTTCATGCGTGGCCAGGGTGATCTCCGACACCAGGGTCTCGACCTGGCCGATGGCGTCCACGATGCGCTGGATGGATTCGCCCGCCACCTTGACCCGCTGGCCGCCCTGGTCGACCTGCTCGACCGATGCGCTGATCAGGCTGCGAATCTCCTTGGCGGCATCGCCGCTGCGGCCGGCCAGGCTGCGCACCTCGCTGGCAACCACCGCGAAACCCCGGCCGTGCTCGCCCGCGCGGGCCGCCTCGACAGCGGCATTCAGCGCCAGGATGTTGGTCTGGAAGGCGATGCCGTCGATGGTCGCGATGATCTCGCTGATGCGCCGGGCGTGGACGCTGATCGCGTCCATCGTGCTCACCACCTGACTGAAGGCCTGGCCGCCCTCGCGCGCCATCTGCGTGGCGCTGCCGGCAAGCTGGTTGGCCTGCTGGGAGGTCTCCGCGCTCTGGCGCACGCTCTGCGTGAGCTCGACCAGGGCGGAGGCCGTCTGCTGCAGGGCCGACGCGGCCTGCTCGGTGCGGTGCGCCAGGTCCGTGTTGCCGATCGAGATCTCGCGCGAGGCGGTGTCGATCTCGTCGGCCGAGCTGCGGATGTGCGCCACCATCTGGTTGAAGCGGTCCGCGGTGTCCTGCAGCGCCACGAGCACGCGGCCGGTGGCGTCGCGCCCGGGGTCGGCGACAGGGTCCATGGCGAGGTTGCCGCTGGCCAGTTCGCCAGCGATCTCCCGAGCCCGCAGCAGCGGGCGCGAGATGAGCGCCGCGCACCACCAGGTGGCTGCGCCGGACAGCGCCAGCGCGATGATCAACATGACCACGGTGCTTGTGCGCGAGCGGGCCACGGTGGCCTGGGTTGCCTCGGACTTGTCCTTCACGATGACCGACTGCGCATCGACGAGTTCCGTCATCAGCTTGGAGAGCTTCTCGTGCGAGTCGGTCGCGGTGGCCATCATGGCTGCGGCCGCGGACAGGCCGCCGCTTTTCATGTCCAGCGTGTCGCTCGCGAGCTTGCTGAACTTCTGGTAGGCCTTGGCGGCCTCGCCCAGCTTGGCGGCCTCGCTCTCCCCAGTGAACTGCGCCTTGGCCGCCTCGAACATCTGCGCGACCTGCTTGAGTTCGGACACCACGAACTTGTCCGCCGCCTCGATCTTGTCGGCCTTCTCGCCCGCGCCCTCCAGCGCCAGGCTGCGCATGACCTGGCCGTTCAGCGCCGTGACGCGTTCGCGGATCTGCGAGGCGGTGGCCACCTTGGGCAGGGCCTGGTTGGCGAGTTCATCGACAGCAGCACCGGTCTGCCGCCCGTTCCACAGCGATTGCGCCGCCAGGATGACCAGGCACAGGGCCACGATGGCCGGGGCCAGCGCCACCTTCAGGGCAACGGGCAGGCTCTTCACGAAGGCCAGAATCATGTTCTCTCCCAAGTCGGGACGTGAGGGCACGCCGGCGTGCCAGGCAGCCGGCGTCGTGCGGGCGCGCTCAGCGCTCAGCGGTAGATGCCGACGCCGATGAAGCCGTCGAAGTCGGGCACCTTGCGCACCAGCGTGCTCTTGCCCTCGACCTTCTTGGTGGTCGGGTTGGCCCAGTCGTAGTCCACCCAGCCGCCAGCGGGCGAGGACTTGGCTTGCTTGGCCATCTCCCCGACCGTGAACAGTCCGCTGGGCGTCTTCATCTCCGAGAAGTCCTTGCCGACCATCTTCGGGTTGGCGCCGTTGACCACGGCGATGCCGTTCATCGTGAAGCCGATGACGTAGAGGTCTTTCTTGGTCCAGGCGGCCTTGTCGTTGTTGAAGTCGGCGAAGGCCTTCTCGTGGCCCACCTTCTTGATGTGAGCCATGGCCGACTCCAGCAGTGCGGTGGCTTCGGCCTTGGAGCCCTTCTCCTGGGCCAGGGCTGGCAACGCCATGCAGGCGGTCAGCGTGAGGCACAGCAAGTGGCGGCGAGCAAGCATGGGGGTCTCCTTCGTTCAAAGATCCGGGGGCGCCCATGTCGACTTGTCGCGCACTGTGCTTCTTATCGACGCCCCTAGACCGAACTTTGATCTGCGCACAAGTGCTCCCCATCGTAGGAAGCCCACCCCGGAGCGGCGAGGAACAAAGTCACACAGCCGCCATGGCTGGCGACACGAACTTCGTGTTCCACGAACTTCGTGATACCCTGCGGGTCATGAAGAACGTCACCGTGTCCATGGACGACGCCGTGGCCGAATGGGCCCGGCTGGAGGCTGCGCGGCGCAACACCAGCGTGTCGCGGCTGCTGGGCGAGCTGCTCGCCGAGAAGATGCGGCACGACGACGCCTACCAGCGCGCGCTGCAGGACTGGCAGCACCGCGAGCGGTCCTGGTCGTCTGACGGCCAGCCCTACCCGGGCCGGGGCGTGCTGTGAGCGCGGCGCTGGTTTTCGTGGACACCTCGGTGCTGCTGTTCAGCGAGGACGGCGCGCACCCCGCCGAGCGCGAGCAGGTGCTGGCCTGGCTGCGCACGCTGTGGGCCACGCGCACGGGCCGCGTCTCGGTGCAGGTGCTCAATGACTTCTACCTGCTGGCCACGCAGCGCGTCTCGCCCCCCATGCCGCAGGGCGACGTGCGCGCCGAAGTGCGCCGCTACCAGCACTGGCGCCCCTGGCAGACCGACCAGGCCACCGTCGAGTCCGCCTGGTCGCTGGAGAGCCGCTTCGGCCTGCCCTTCGTCGACGCCCTCGTCGTGGCCAGCGCCAAGGCCCAGGGCTGCAGCCTGCTGCTGAGCCTGGCGCTGCCGCACGAGGCCGTCTACGACAGCGTGCAGGTGCTCAACCCCCTCGTCACTCCCGCCCCCGTCGAACCATGACCGACTCGCTCGCACTCGCCCTGGACCGCATCCGCCCGGACGTGCGCGCCGCGCATGCGTACGTCGTGCAACCCAGCGCCGGCCTGCTCAAGCTCGACGCGATGGAGAACCCCTACCGCCTGCCGCCCGCGCTGCAGCAGGCGCTCGGCGCGCGGCTCAGCGCCCTGGCGCTGAACCGCTACCCGGCCGAGCGCACGGCAGAACTCGCGCGCGCCCTGGCCCGCCACGCGGGCGTGGGCGACGAGGTGGGCGTCACGCTGGGCAACGGGTCGGACGAACTCATCGGCCTGCTGACGCTGGCAGTGGCCAAGCCCGGCGCGGCCGTGCTGGCCCCCGTGCCGGGCTTCGTCATGTACGAGGCACTGGCGCGCCAGCACCGGCTGGACTTCATCGGCGTGCCGCTGCGCGCCGACGACTTCGAGCTGGACGAGCCCGCCATGCTGGCCGCCATCGAGCAGCACCAGCCGGCCCTCATCTACCTGGCCTACCCGAACAACCCCACGGCCACGCTGTGGGACGCCGCCGTCATCGAGCGCATCGCGCAGGCGTCCACGGGCCTGGTCGTCATGGACGAGGCCTACCAGCCCTTCGCCAGCGCCGACAGCCTGGCCCTGATGGCGCGCCAGAAGAATGTGCTCGTCATGCGCACGATGAGCAAGTTCGGCCTGGCCGGCGTGCGCATCGGCTACCTGCTGGGCGACGCGCAGCTGGTGGACCAGGTCGAGAAGCTGCGCCCGCCCTACAACATCAGCGTGCTCAACGCCGAAGCGGCCTTCTTTGCGCTGGAGCATGCCGACGTCTACGCCGCGCAGGCGGCCGAGCTGCGCGCCGAGCGCGAGCGCGTGAGCGCGGCACTCGCGGCAATGCCCCGTGTGCAGGTATGGCCCAGCCAGGGCAATATGATCCTTGCGAGAGTGCCCGATGCGGCGGCGACCTTCGCCGCGCTCAAGGCCCGTGGCGTGCTGATCAAGAACGTCTCGGGGCTGCACCCGCTGCTCGCGAACTGCCTGCGTTTCACGGTCGGTACGCCCGACGAAAACACCCGTCTTCTCGCCGAACTCCCGAGCTGCCTGTCATGACCACCCCCCGCATCGCCGAAGTCACCCGCAACACCCGCGAGACGCGCATCACCGTGCGCGTGAACCTCGACGGCACGGGCCAGTCCAAGCTGCACACCGGCATCGGCTTCTTCGACCACATGCTCGACCAGATCGCCCGCCACGGCCTGATCGACCTGGACATCCACTGCGAGGGCGACCTGCACATCGACGGCCACCACACGGTTGAAGACGTCGGCATCACACTCGGCATGGCGGTGGCGCAGGCCGTGGGCGACAAGGCCGGCCTCACGCGCTACGGCCACAGCTACGTGCCGCTGGATGAAGCCCTGTCGCGCGTCGTCATCGACCTCTCCGGCCGCCCGGGCCTGCACATGGACGTCAAGTTCACCGCCGGCAGCATCGGCGCCTTCGACACCCAACTCACTTTCGAGTTCTTCCAGGGCTTCGCCAACCTGGCGCTGGCGACCGTGCACATCGACAACCTCAAGGGCCACAACGCCCACCACCAGGCCGAGACGATGTTCAAGGCCTTCGGCCGCGCGCTGCGCATGGCGACCACGCCCGACCCGCGCTCGGCGGGTGTCATCCCGTCCACGAAAGGCTCGCTGTGAGCAAGACGGTTGCCGTGGTGGATTACGGCATGGGCAACCTGCGCTCGGTGTCGCAGGCCGTCATCCATGCCGCCGAGGGCCAGGGGTTCGACGTGGCCATCACCTGCGACCCGGCCGTGATCCGTGCGGCCGACCGCGTCGTGCTGCCGGGGCAGGGCGCCATGCGCGACTGCATGGCCGAGCTCGCCGCCTCCGGCGCGAAGGACGCCGTGCTGGAGGCCGCCGCCACCAAGCCCCTGCTGGGCGTGTGCGTGGGCATGCAGATGCTGCTGGACCACAGCGAAGAGCAGGACACCCCCGGCCTCGGCCTCATCCCGGGGCGCGTGCAGCGCTTTCGCCTGGAAGGGCAGCTGCAGGAAGACGGCAGCCGCTTCAAGGTGCCGCAGATGGGCTGGAACCGCGTGCACCAGCCGCGTGCCCACCCAGTGTGGGATGGCATTCCCGACGAGAGCTGGTTCTACTTCGTGCACAGCTTCTACGCGACGACCGCGCAGCCCGAGCACAGTGCCGGCGAAACCGACTACGGCCTTCGCTTTACCTGCGCCGTGGCGCGGGATAACATTTTTGCGACCCAATTCCACCCTGAGAAAAGTGCTGCGCTGGGCCTCGCCCTCTACCGCAACTTCCTGCTCTGGAAGCCTTGACCCACCCCCTACCGACTTCGTCGGCCCCCTCAAGGGGGCGCCGTTGGTGGCCCGGCAAAGCCGGATCCACGACGGCCGTTGAGTCAGGCACCACGTCCTTCAATCTCTCGTCTCCACTCCCCACTCGGCCATGCTGCTGATCCCTGCCATCGACCTCAAAGACGGTCGCTGCGTCCGCCTGAAGCAAGGCGACATGAACGACTCGACCACCTTCGGCGAGGACCCCGCCGCGATGGCCCGCCGATGGCTGGATGCCGGCGCGCGCCGCCTGCACTTGGTCGACCTGAACGGCGCCTTCGCGGGCAAGCCGGTCAACGAGTCGGCCATCAAGGCCATCATCAAGGAGGTGGGCGACGAGATCCCCATCCAGCTCGGCGGCGGCATCCGTGACCTCGACACCATCGAGCGCTACCTCGACGACGGCCTGTCCTACGTCATCATCGGCACGGCCGCGGTCAAGAACCCCGGCTTCCTGAAAGACGCCTGCAGCGCCTTCGGCGGCCACATCATCGTGGGCCTGGACGCGAAAGACGGCAAGGTCGCGACCGACGGCTGGAGCAAGCTCACGGGCCACGAGGTCATCGACCTGGGCCGCAAGTTCCAGGACTACGGCGTGGAAGGCATCATCTATACCGACATCGGCCGCGACGGCATGCTCACCGGCATCAACATCGAGGCCACCGTCAAGCTCGCCCAGGCGCTGACGATCCCCGTCATCGCCTCCGGCGGCCTGTCCGACATCGCCGACATCGAGCGGCTGTGCGCCGTCGAGAGCGAAGGGGTGGAAGGCGTCATCTGCGGCCGCTCCATCTACACCGGCGCACTCGACTTCGCCGCCGCTCAGCGGCGAGCCGACGAACTGCTCGCCGCCGCGGGCTGACTCAGCCGCGCGCCGCGCTGCGGCGTCGGCGTGCTGCCAGCGCCAGCACGCCCAGGCCGCCGAGCATCAGCGCATACGTCTCCGGCTCCGGCACTGGCACCAGCAGTGCGCGGATCTCGCCGCCGGCGAATGCGCTCGAGTGCACGTTCAGGTAGGCGTTGCCGCTGTTCAGGCCGGCCACCAGGTCGTTGAAGGCCGTGCCCACCGTGTTCCCGTGCGCGGCGATGAACGCTGCGTTGTAGCTGCTGGCCAGCGACATGTCGAAGGTGTGGTCGTAGGTGCCCGCCTTCACGCCCGTGGGGAAGCCCGTGAAGCTCGGCGTCTGCGAGGCCACGCCCACGTTGGACGCGCCGGGCGAGGCGGTGCAGCAGTGGATGTGTGCGGCCGTCACGTTGCCGACGAGGTCGGCGAAGCTGACCTGCACGCGCATCGTCATCAGGTCGAAGTCGAAGGTCACGGTCGCGTAGCCGCTGCCGGTGGTCGTCGCAGCCGGGATCTCGCTGCTGCCCAGCAGCGGGGCGGCATAGACCTGTTCATGGGCAAGGGCGGGCTGGGCACTGATCAGGGTGGCAGCCAGCAGGGCCGGGGCAAGCAGTCGCATCGTCATCTCCGTCGGGTGGGTTGAGCACCCGCGATTGGGCAGTCGTTTGCGCGGCCTGCGTAGCCCTAATCAGGAAAGGAATAATCCAGGCTGCTTTCCCGTCTACCCCGCTCATGCTCGCCAAACGCATCATTCCCTGTCTCGACGTCACCGCCGGCCGCGTGGTCAAGGGCGTCAACTTCGTCGGCCTGCGTGACGCGGGCGACCCCGTCGACATCGCCGCGCGCTACAACGAGCAGGGGGCCGACGAGCTCACCTTCCTCGACATCACCGCCACCAGCGACGGCCGCGACCTCATCCTGCACATCATCGAGGCGGTGGCCGCGCAGGTCTTCATCCCGCTGACGGTCGGCGGCGGCGTGCGCTCGGTGGCCGACGTGCGCCGGCTGCTCAACGCCGGGGCCGACAAGGTCAGCTTCAACTCCGCCGCCGTGGCCGACCCCGAACTCATCCGCGCCGCCAGCGACCGCTACGGCGCGCAGTGCATCGTCGTGGCCATCGACGCCAAGCGCCGCGTCGGCGACGACCTCGCCGCGCGGGGCCCGGGCTGGGATGTCTACACCCACGGCGGCCGCAAGAACGTGGGCCTGGACGCCGTGGCCTGGGCCAGGCAGATGGCCGAGTTCGGCGCGGGTGAGATCCTGCTGACCAGCATGGACCGCGACGGCACCAAGAGCGGCTTCGACCTCGAACTGACCCGCGCCGTGAGCGACGCCGTGCCCGTGCCCGTCATCGCCTCGGGGGGCGTGGGCGGCCTGGAAGACCTGGCCGACGGCATCACCAAGGGCGGTGCCGACGCGGTGCTCGCCGCCAGCATCTTCCACTTCGGCCAGCACACGGTGGGTGAAGCCAAGGCGCTGATGGCGGCGCGCGGGATTGCGGTGCGGCAGTGAAGCCAGCCTGGCGCCGGCTCCTGGGCGGGGCCGCGGTTGCACTGGCCGGTGCCAGCGCCGCGGCGTCATCCGGTTTCGAGCAGGCCCTGGAGGCCACCGCCGTCGGCCAGCGGCCCGCCGGCGCCTACTTCCTCGTGCCGCTGCTGGCCGCGCAGGGCCAGCCTGAACGCGCGGAGCAGTTGCGCCGCGAACTCTGGCGGCTGCAGCTCGAACGGCTGCAGGGCGCCGAGGCGCCGCCCGCGCGCACCGTGGGCCAGCTCGTGACCGCGGGCGCCCAGCTGCCGCCGCTGGCCGAGAGCTTCGCACCCGCCTGGGAGTACGCCTACAACGTGGCGCTGGGCCTGACGTGGCCGCGCAGCGAAGCCGCCGACGAACGCTTGCGCATCACCCTCACCAACCGCGCACCCGACCCGCTGCCGCTGGTCGAGCTGCGCCTGCGCTTGGGCAGCGAGGCCAGTGGCGTCACGCTGCCTTGCCACACCGACCCCGCTCCCGCCGACATCCATGCGGCTTCACGCCAGGCGGTCGAGCCCGGGCGCGCCGTCGACCTCGTCTGCGAGGCGCCCGCCGATGCACGCAGCCGCGCCCTGCTGCCCGTGCTCGTCGGGGCCGCGCGCGACGGCGGCGAGCCGCCGCGGCTGCTGCCGGCCGGCCTGCGCGCCAAGAGGCCCCAGCCCGACCAGTGGCTCTGGCAGTTCTGGGGCCGCGTGGACGACCCGCTGGCCGCCTGGCAGCGCCGCTGGAAGACGGCGCAACGGGCCGAGAACACCGGCCGCACCTGGCAGGCCGCCACCTGGCCCGACCCACCCGCCCTGCAGCCCCTGCCGCCGACCCTGTCGCAACGCGTCGGCGCGCGCAGCCAGCGCGCCTGGGATCGCGGCCTGCCGTTGCTGATCATCGGCAGCGTCGGGTGGGTGCTCTTCTTCGGCGTGCGCCTGTCGATGCGCCGCGCGGCGCTGGCAGCGCAGTCCCTGGTCTGCCTGGCCGCCGCCCTGGCGGTGAGCCTGCTCTACCTGGTGGTCAGCCGAGGCAGTTCGCATTTCGGGGGCGACGGCTGGTCCCGCTGGGGCGAACTGGGGGTGTGGCTGGGCGTGCTGTCGCTGGGCATGTCCGGCGCCGTGCTGGCCATCCTGATGCTGCGGCTGCATCGGCTGCTCGATGATGAAGGCCGCAGCTGGGGCCAGGCGATCGCCGACGGCTGGCGGCGCGCGCTGCAGCTGGGCGGCACGACTACATCCGGCCAGTTCTGGGGCTTCGTCGCGTTTGCCGTCTGGGCCTGGGGCCTGGCCTCGCCCTGGGGCCAGCCCTGGAACCAGGCCGTGCTGGCGGCGGTGGGGCTGCCGTTGATCACCGTGAGCCTGCGGCGCCTGGCCTCGCTCACGGTCCGGGAGTTCGCGGTGCTGGTCCTGATGCTCCTGCTGCTGGTCGTCGACTACTGGCTCTGAGCGCCGACAATCCCGGCATGGGAGACATTCGCATCATCGGCGGCCAATGGAAGCGCTCCAAGCTGCCTGTGCCCGACCTGCCGGGCCTGCGCCCGACGCCCGACCGCATCCGCGAGACGCTGTTCAACTGGCTCGGGCAGACGCTGACCGGCTGGCGCGTGCTCGATGCCTTTGCCGGCAGCGGCGGCCTGGGCTTCGAGGCCGCCTCGCGGGATGCGGCCGAGGTGGTCCTCATCGAGCGCGAGGCCGCGCTGGTGGATGGCCTGCGGGAAAGCCAGCGCCGGCTCAAGGCCACCAACCTCACCATCCACCGCGCCAATGCGCTGAACTGGATGACGGCCTGCGCAGCGCGCTTTGACCTCATCTTCCTGGACCCGCCCTTCGCTGACGACCTGTTCGAGCGCGCGCTTGCAGCCGCCGTGCCGCTGCTGGCCGAGGGCGGCCTGATCTACCTGGAGAGCCCGCACGAGATCGCGCCGCCGGCGGGATTCACCGCCTGGCGCCAGGGCCGTGCCGGGGCCGTGCACTACCAACTGCTGCGCCGCGAGGACAATCCAGCCCCATGACGAGCCGCACCACCATCACCGCCATCTATCCCGGCACCTTCGATCCCATCACCCTGGGCCACGAGGACCTGATGCGCCGGGCTGCCGGCATGTTCGAGCGGCTCGTGCTGGCCGTGGCCGTGGGCCACCACAAGAAGACCATGTTCTCGCTCGATGAGCGCCTGGCGATGGCGCAGGAGGTGGCGGCCGAGCTGGGCAACGTCGAGGTCATCGCCTTCGACGGCCTGCTGCGCGACTTCGTGCGCGCCCACCAGGGCCGGGTCGTCGTGCGGGGCCTGCGCACCGGGGGCGACTTCGAGTACGAGTTCCAGATGGCCGGCATGAACCGCAAGCTCATGCCCGAGGTCGAGACCATCTTCCTGACGCCCGGCGAGCGCCACCAGTACACCTCCAGCACCTTCGTGCGCGAGATCGCGACACTCGGTGGCGAGGTCGACGAGTTCGTGTCGCCCGGCGTTCTGGCAAGACTGCATCGGAGGACCACCAAGTGATCGTGCCTCGCTTGCGACAGAACACAGCCACAGAGCCACAGAGGCACAGAGAGTCTCGTGCTCTGGCGCCCATGGGCTCTGTGTCTCTGTGCTTCTGTGGCGATGTTTCGCGCGGCTTGTTCGTCGGTCATGGCTTGGGAGGCCAAGCATGGCGTTGATGATTACCGACGAATGCATCAACTGCGACGTCTGCGAGCCCGCCTGCCCCAACCAGGCCATCTCGATGGGCGCTGAGTTCTACCAGATCGACCCGGGCAAGTGCACCGAGTGTGTCGGCCACTTCGACGAACCGCAGTGCGTGATGCTCTGCCCCGTGGCCTGCATCCCGGTCAACCCGGCGCACATCGAGACGCGCGAGACGCTGCTGCAGAAGTACGAGCGGCTGACCGCCGCATCAGCCTCCTGACCAGGGCTGATCAGGGCTGACAAGGCCGATCAGCGCCGCTCCACGTAGCTCTCGCCATCCAGCCACAACACGCCACCGGGCTTGGCCGGGTCGGTGATGAGCACGCGCCGCTCGCGGCTGCCGTCGTCGTAGTCGATGCGCAGCAGCAGCCCGTCCACGCGGTAGCGGCCCATGCGCTCGCCCGGCCCGCCGCGCGTGACGACGCTCGTGCCCCCGGCCTGCGCGGTGCTGCCCACGCTGCCGGTGCGCACCACGCGGCCGTCGGCGCTGAAGCGGTACTCGTCCACCACCGTGACCGACTGCGCGCCACCCACCGCCACGTTGCCCACGCCGCTGGTGCTGCGGAAACGCCCGGTCAGGCGCAGGTCCGCCGGCAGCCGGGCGTAGGTGTTGTCAAAGGGCAGGTCGGCCCAGGCGCCGTCCTTGAGCAGCTGCACCTTGCCCCCCGCGCGGCGCCATCGGGTCCAGTCGTCCGGGTGGGCGGTGCGGTGGGCAGCAAGGCCTCCCGCGAAACGCAGGCCGCGGACGTCGGCCAGCAGCTGGCCGTTCTTCAGCAGCACCACCGGGTAGATGTCCAGCGCGATGAAGCCGCCCAGACCCATCTTGGGCCGGGTGTCGAAGGCAAAGCTGTCGATGAGCGCCAGCGTGGCTTCAGGGATGGGTGCCTCGGGCGGCGCGGCCGGCATGGTCGGTGGCGCCGGTGTTGCCGGTGTCGGCGGTGGGGGCGCGGGCCGGGCCACGTCGGCCGGGGGGCCGAACTGCGCGTCCGGCAGGGCGGTGAGGCTGGCGGCGGCCGTGCAGTCCGACGCGCCCTTGCTGCGTGCCATGGTCACGATCTGCTGCGATGCGCGATGAAGCCGGGCGGACAGGGCGGCGTCGGCCATCAGGCCCGGCAGGCGCGCCCGCATGCCCGCCACGTCGTTGGCGGCCTGCCAACGCTGCAGCTGCTCGCGCTGCGCCGGTGTGTAGGCGCCGGCGCAGCCCGCGTCCAGGCGGTCGAAGGTGGTGAGGATGACGGCGGCCTGCAGCAGCAGGTTGTCAGGCGCGGTGGCGGCAGCGGTGGGCCGGCTGGTCAGCGCACAGCACAGGCAGCAGGCCGCCAGGAGGCCCAAGGTTCGACGGGGTCGCATGGCGGCCAGTGAAACCGCACGCGGCCGGCCCGCCAAGCCCTAGGACTGCGTCGGCCGGCCCCTAGTTTGGCAGCGCCGCCTTGAGCAACTGCGCGAGCTTGGCGCCGGCGAGGGTGAGCTGCTGGCGCTTGATCGCGTCCGCCCGGGCGCCGTAGCCCTTGGGCAGCACCACGGTCCAGTGGGAGCCCTGCTTGGGCGAGAAGGTCAGGCCCTCGAACGCCAGGCGCGACTGCTCCAGCGACTGCGTGGCCCAGCGCGCCGGCCAGTCGGCCGGGTCGCCGGTGTTGGCCTTCACCTTGCGCGCCTCGGCCAGCCAGGCAGCATCCACGCGCTGGGGCTTGAACTTGTCCGGCACACCGTCCCACAGCGTGTGCAGCTTCAGCGGGCCGAAGCCCGCCGTGGCGGGGCCGGCAGGCCCCGAGGCCGCAGCCGGGGGGCTGGCCGGCTTGGGCGCGCCGACGACCCACAGGCTGTTGCCGCCCACCGTGAAGGTGGCCACGTCCAGGCCGGTCTTGTCCGGGTCCACGCGCCGGCCTTGGGCGTCGAGGTAGAGCGCGCCCACATGCAGCGGTTGGTGCAGGTCGCCCACGAGGTGCACGAGCACGATCAGCGCCTCGCGCGGGCTCTTGAACTGCGGCGGCCCCTCAACCGGCTTGCCCTGCAGCACGAGGATGGCGGTGCGCAGCGCGCCGGCCACGTCGTCGCCCCGGGTGCCGACGAAACCCTGCACATAACGGCTGCGCTGCACGGCGACGTCGGCGTAGTGCGTCTGGCGGTGGCAGCTGTCCTCGTCCATGCCGATGTGGCACTGCTTGTCGTTGCGGCGCACGTAGTCGGCCATCTCGGCGATGCGCGCGGGCGTCTCCAGCGGCGCGCACTCCGCGTACTTGCCGGGCGAGGGGTAGGTGTAGTTGTGCCCCGGCGAGATGCCCTTGGCGCAGTCCGCCCAGAGGCTCGCCACGGGCAGGGACATGCTGCCCAGCAGCGCCGCGACGCGCGCCTCGGTGGGCGTGCCCTTGATCAGCCCGGCCGCGATGGTCGCGACCGTCTGGTGGCCGTCGGCACCCCAGGCGTGGGCGGCAACGGGGAGAGCCAGCAGCAGGGCGGCTGCGAATGGGCGCATGGGAACTCCTCGCAGGAGAGCGGTCAGAAATTCAGTTTGACGAACAAAAGCGGAATCTGGCGATCCCGCATCCGCTTCACAGCGTACAGCGAGTAGCCCACAAGGGCGGCAGACAGCAGGTGCGGGTTGCCACCAGCCGCCTCGAACTGGTCGATGTCATTGCCGCGGTAGCCATCTACGCCGACGTGCTGGGTGTAGTAGCTGTAGACGTGGACCAGATTGGAGTACAGGTTGGCGGCGACGTAGCCCCGGCCGAACCCCGACTCGGCCAGCGTCCGTCGGCCCAGCAGGGCCTCGTTGATCAGGTTGGCCGACAGCAGCCCTGACGCGCTGAGCCAGCGGCGTTCCTCAGTGCTGAGCGACCGGTTCAGGCGCGCATGGGTGGCGCCGCACAGCAGGCGGCACTGCTCGCCCGGCACCTGGATGCGCACGTCCTCGGCGCCCACCCACCGAAATGCGAGGGCATGGCCCAGCTCATGCCCATAGATGCTTGCGCCGATACCCGCCACGGCGCCAGCGGCAGGGGAGATGTCATGGCTCTGGGCTTGGGCGGAGTGAATCGTGCAGAGCAGCGTGCAGGACGCGACAAGGGCCCGTGTCCAGCTCACGAGCGTGCGTCGGAAGAGTTCTTCTTTCGCAAGTCTTCAAACTCCTCGCGGATCTTGCGCTTGCAATCGACGGCAGCCACGCCGTCTTTCGGGCACCGCGCTTCCAGCTTTTGCTGGTTGCCCTTGCCGACTTCGTTGTAGGCCTCGCCCAGCGTCTGTAGCCGTGGCGCTGCGCATGCGCTCAGTGCAAATACCAGGGGCCAAGTGGCGCGTTGAAGAGCAGTCATGACGATCTCAGAACCAACAGGGTGCTGCATTCTGCGAGCCGCGACAGGTCAGTCCAACAGCCCCCACAGCGTGCCCGGCTGGAAGTGCAGGTCAATGAAGTCGGCCAGCCCGTCGAAGACGGCGTCCAGCGGGCGGCCCGCCTGGCCGAACAGGGCCTGGAGCACGGCGGGCTGCTCGAAGAGGCCGTGAGCGTACACGCCCATGACCCGGTCGGACTGCCAACCGACGGCCTCGCCCGCGGCATTGCGCAGCGCCACGCGGGGCGGGGGCAGGCCGGCGTGCGGCTGGGTGCGCCCGTGGCGGATCTCGTAGCCGCTGGCCTGCACGCCCGACAACGCCTGCCAGCCGCCGTCCAGCCCCGTGTCGAAGCGGAAATCGGCGCTGCGCAGCAGCTTGTCCCGCTCGAACACGGTGACCAGCGGCAGCAGGCCCAGCCCCGGCGCGTTGCCGTCCAGGCCATGCGGGTCGATGAGGGCCTCGCCCAGCATCTGCAGGCCGCCGCAGATGCCCAGCACGCGGCCGCGGTGGGTGTTGAGGGCGGCGTCGAGCTTCTGTGCCCGCAGCCAGGCCAGGTCGGCTGCCGTGGCCTTGGAGCCGGGCAGGATGACCCAGTCGGCCCCCGCCAGGTCGCGGGGTTCGCGCGCCCAGCTCAGGCGCACGCCGGGCAGCTGGCGCAGGGGCTGGAATTCGTCGAGGTTGGAGATGCGGGGGTAGGCGATGACGGCGATGTGCAGGCCCGTGGCGCTGCCGGTGGCGCGGTCGTCGAAGACGCCGTCCTCTTCCGGCAGCCCGTGGCCGCGCCACATGGGCAGCGTGGCGATGGTGGGCACGCCCGTCAGGTGTTCGAGCTGCTCCGGCCCGGGGGCCAGCAGCCCGGCGTCGCCGCGAAAGCGGTTCAGCACGAAGCCGCGCACGAGCGCGCGCACGTCCTCGGGCATGAGCTGGTGGGTGCCGTAGAGGTGGGCGAAGGCGCCGCCGCGGTCGATGTCGGTCACGAGCAGGCAGGCCGCACGGGCGTCGCGCGCGGTGCCGAGGTTGACGTAGTCGCTCGGCGCTAGGTTGATCTCGGCCGGCGACCCCGCGCCTTCGATGACCACCACGTCGTTCTCGCGCAGCAGCTCGTGCAGGGCGGCCCGGGCACGCGGGCGCAGCAGCGCGCTGCGCTCGCGCCAGGGCATGCGCGAGAGCGTCTCGTCCACCTCGCCGAGCACGACGACCTGGCTTTGCGTGTCGGCTTCGGGCTTGAGCAGCACCGGGTTCATGCGCACCTCCGGCACGCGGCGCGCGGCCAGGGCCTGGAAGTACTGGGCGCTGCCGATCTCGCCCAGGCCTTCGTTCAGGCCGGGCACGACGCGGGCGTTGTTGCTCATGTTCTGCGCCTTGAACGGCGCCACCTTCAGGCCCTGGCGGGCGTACCAGCGGCACAGCGCGGTGGCCAGCCAGCTCTTGCCGGCGCCACTCGTGGTGCCCAGCACCATGACGGCCTTGCCTCGGCTCATGCGTCTTCTCCTTCGATGTCGAGCAGTGCGAGCTGCAGGGCCTGCTGCGAGGCCGGCGGTTGTGTGGACACGCGCACCCAGCCCGGCAGCCCGAACGAGGTGGCGTCGCGCAGCTGGACGCCGCGCTCGCGCAGGCGCGGCAGCAGGTCGCCGCGGGGTGGCCGCGCCAGCCAGAAGGGCGTACAGCTCGTGCGCTGCTCCCAGCCCTGGCCGGCCAGCAGCGCACGTTGCGCGGCGCCCCAGCCGTGCAGCGTGGTGCGTGCGTGGGCGAGCCAGGCTTGCGTGTCGTCGTCGAGCCAATGCGTCAGCAGGGCCACGCCTTCGGCTGACAGCACCCAGCTCGGCGCCAGCGACAGGGCCTGGCCCCAGACCGCGTCGGTGCCCGGCGCCACCAGGTAACCGGCGCGCACGCCCGTGAGGCCCAGCGCCTTGTTGGGGCAGACGAGCTGCCAGGTGCCGGGCGGCAACGCGGGCGGCTCGCCGTGCAGGCGCAGTGGCGCGTAGGCCTGGTCCACCACGACGAGGGCTTCAGGCAGATCAGGCCAGCGCTCGACGGCCTCGCCGGTGGGGTTGCAGGGGTCGCACAGCCACACCAGCGGGGGCGCGCGGGGGCGGATGTCGTCGACGCGGGCGTACGGCCGCACCGGCAAGCCCAGCACCTGCGCGGCCAGGGCGTAGTCGCCGAAGCCGGGCTGGGGCACCCAGACCTCGCGGCGGCCGGTGAGCAGCGCGGCCAGGGTCAGGCGGCGGATGCCCTCGGCGCCGCCCGCGGTGGGCAGCACCCGCTCGCCGTGCCCGAGGCGCTCGCGCAGGGCGCGGTAGTGCGGGTCGGGGTAGGCGCGGCGGTCGGCCTGCTGCACGGCCTGCATCAGCGCGGGTGGCGGGCCCAGCGGGTTGGCGTTGGTGGAGAAGTCGTGCGCGACCGCCGGGCCGCCGTCGGGCCCGCCGTGCTCGGGCAGCAGCGGCTTCATGCGCGCAGCGCCCAGGCGAAGGCGGCGATCACGACGGCACCCGCGAGCACGGCCCGCTGCGCCACCGCGCAGGCAGCGGCCATGTCGCCGGCTCGCACCGGCTGGCCTTCGGCGTGCAGCACATACACGCCCGGCTTGGCCAGGCGCCGGTCCAGCCGCAGCGCCATCGCGGCCATGGGCCAGCCGCTGTTGGGCGAGGGCGTGCGACGCGCCTCGCGCCACAGCCGCGCCGCGCGTGGCGGCCACAGCAGCAGCGCCGTCAGCCGCGCGGGCAGCCACGAGAGCAGGTCGTCCGCCCGCGCCGCCCATTTGCCGAACCACTCGCGCTCGTCGCGGTAGCCCCACATGGCGTCGGCCGTGTTGGCGAAGCGGTAGAGCGCCGCGCCCGGCAGCCCGGCGATGGCGAACCAGAACAGCGGCGCAATGACCGAGTCGTTGAGGTTCTCGGCCAGCGTCTCGATGGCGGCCTCGCGCACCTCGGCCTCGCTGAGCGCGGTGGTGTCGCGGCTGACGAGGCGCGCCAGGCGCTCGCGCCCCGCGGGCAGCGACGACGCCAGCGCCTGCTCCACCGCCGTGACCTCGTCGGCCAGCATGCGCCAGGCCAGCAGCGGCTTGAGCAGCAGCCCGAGCAGCAGCGCCGCGGCCCCGAGCCGCAGCGGCGAGGCCCAGGGCTGCAGCGCGATGAGCACCCAGCCTTCCAGCCACAGCGCCAGCAGGATCACGAGCGCCGCGCCGGCGAGCCAGGCCAGCGCGCCGGCCGCGAAGGCGAGCAGCGACGGGAGGCGCGTCAGCCATTTCAGCGAGAACAGGCCCAGGTACCGCCCCATGCCCACCACGGGGTGCGCCCACGCGGGCGGCTCGCCCCACAGCCGGTCAATGAACAGCGCGACGGCCAGCGACAGGGGCAGCAGCAGCGGCATGGGCGGCTCAGGCCAGGGGTGGCAGGCGGGCGACGATGCCACTCTTGAGCCGCTCGGGCCGGCGGTCCCAGGCGAGCAGCCCGTCGCCCGGCTCGGCGTGCTGGGCGGCCACCGCCAGCAGGGCGTCGACACAGGCCGCGTCCGGCGCCAGCTGGCCGAACACATAGCTGTGCTTGCCCGCACCCTGCAGCGCCGCCGTGCAGCTCTGGCGGCAGGCGGCCATGCAGGCCTGGCCGCGCACGGCCAGCGTCGCGTCGCGGGCCAGCGCTTCGTTCTCGACGGCTTCCAGCAATGCCTGGCCCTGCCCGTCGGCGCAGGTGGTGCAGATGACGAGCGCGCTCAATCCTCGATCCCCCGCTGCGCCGGCACGCCGGCCTGGTAGTGGTGCTTGACCAGGGACATCTCCGTGACCGTGTCGGCCACCTCCAGCAGCTCGGCGGGCGCGCCGCGGCCGGTGAGCACCACGTGCACGTGGGTCGGGCGCTCGCGCAGGCAGGCGAGCACCGCGTCCAGCGGCACCCAGCCATAGCGCAGCGGGTACATGATCTCGTCGAGCACGACGAGGAAGTGCTCGCCACCGCGGATGCTGGCCTCGGCGCGCGCCCAGCCCTCGCGGGCCAGGTCGGCGGAGTGCTCCAGGTCGCGGCTCTTCCACGAGAAGCCGTCGCCCAGGCCGATGATGGGCACGCCCAGCTGCTCGAACATGCGGTGCTCGCCGAAGCGGGCGCTGGGCACCTTCATGAACTGGTAGATGAGCACCGGCTTGCCGCGCCCATGCGCGCGCAGCGCCAGGCCGAAGGCCGCCGTGCTCTTGCCCTTGCCGTCGCCCGTGTGCACGAGCACCAGGCCGCGCCGCTCGCCGGTCGGCACCACGCGCTCACGGTTCACCGGGGGTCGTTCAATGTCCATGGCTGCCGAAAAAGGCCGCGACGGCCTCGGGGTTGGAGGGGAAGTAGTGGTGGATGAAGCTCGCCCGCAGCGAGCCCTGCTGGTACAGCGCCTCGGCGGTGCGGCCGCCGTTGGGGTTGCTCGCCACGGCCAGCGGAGCCAGCGGCGTGTGCAGCGTCGCGTAGTGAAAGCTGTGGCCGCGCAGCGGGCCCTCGGGCCAGTCGATGCCCTGCAGGCCGAGCGCGGCCAGCTGGGGCTGCAGGCGGGCCTGGCCGGGCATCAGGCCGGCCATGCGGTGCGCGGTGCCGTCGCCGTCGGTGAGCTCGTCCAGGAGCGCGAGCATGCCGCCGCATTCGGCCAGCAGCGGGCGGCCGGCGGCCACGTGCGCCGCCAGGTCGGCCGCGAGCGTGGGGTGGGTGGCCAGCGCCGCGGCGTGCAGCTCCGGGTAGCCGCCGGGCAGCCAGGCCGCGTCGGCCTCGGGCAGGGGCTCGTGGCGCAGCGGCGAGAAGAAGCGCAGCTCGGCGCCGAGGGCGCGCAGCAGGTCGAGGTTGGCGGCGTAGATGAAGCCGAAGGCCGCGTCGCGCGCGATGGCGATGCGCCGGCCGGCCAGGCCACGCGCCGGGGCCGGCTCGGCTGCGTCGTCGAAGCGGCTCGGCTTGAAGTCGAACCCAGGCCGCAGCGCGTCGTCCCAGGCATCGGCCCAGGCGTCGAGCTGCGCGTCGAGCCCCGGCTGCTCCAGCGCCTGCACCAGGCCCAGGTGGCGCTCGGGCAGCGTGAGCGCGGCGTTGCGGGGCAGGGCGGCGATGAGGGGCAGCTCGTCCGGCAGGCCTTGGCTGAGCATGCGGCCGTGGGCCACGCTGCCGATGCGGTTGGCGATGACGCCGCAGTGGCGCAGGCCAGGCCGGTAGTTCGCCAGGCCGGTGGCCAGCGCCGCGAAGGTCTGCGCCATGGCCGAGGCGTCGATGACGCACACCAGCGGCAGGCCGAAGGCGGCGGCGAGGTCGGCGCTGCTCGGGTCGCCATCGAACAGGCCCATGACACCTTCGACGAGGATCAGGTCGGCCTCGCGCGCAGCCGCGGCGAGCAGGGCGCGGCAGTGCTCGAAGCCGCCCATGAAGAGGTCGAGCTGGTAGACCGGCGCACCGCTGGCGCGGGCCAGGATGCCGGGGTCGAGGAAGTCCGGCCCGGTCTTGAACACGCGCACGCGCCGGCCGCGGCGGGCGCTGCTGCGGGCGATGGCAGCCGTGATGCTGGTCTTGCCCGCGCCGGAGGACGGCGCGCTGATGAAGAGGGCGGGGCAGGTGCTCATAGCGGCAGGGCCACCCAGCGGCCGTCGAGCTGGGCGATGTGCAGGCGCGGGCCGAACACGGCCTTCAGCGCGGCATGCGTGGCGGCGTCCGCCGGGGCCCCGGCGTGCACGATGCGGCCGTTGGCCATCAGCACGAGGTGGTCGGCCTGCAGGGCCAGGTGCAGCTCGTGCAGCACGCTCGCGACGCTGCGGCCCGCCGCCACGCGCTCGCGCACGAGGGCCATCCAGTCGGCCTGGTGGGGGGGGTCGAGGTGAGCGAGCGGCTCGTCCATCAGCGTCAGGGGGGCCTCCACCGCCAGGGCGCGGGCGAGCAGCACGCGCTGGCGCTCGCCGCCCGACAGCGACCCCAGCCGCCGCTCGCGCCAGGCCCAGCTCTGCGTGGCCTGCATGGCAGCCTGCACGGCGGCGTGGTCGGCTGCGGCGGGCGGCGCGAGCCAGGGGCGGTGGGGCAGCCGGCCGAGCTGCACGACGTCTTCGGCGGTGAGGTCGTCGGCACCACTCTCGTGCTGGCCCATCCAGGCCAGGCGCTGGGCGCGTTCGCGCGCCGGCCAGTCCTGCAGCAGCCGGCCGTCCAGCATCACGCTGCCCTCGCAGCGCTGCAGGCCCGCGATGGCGCGCAGCAGTGTGGACTTGCCGGCGCCGTTCGGCCCGACGATGGCCGTCCAGCGGCCGCGGGGCAGGGCCAGGTCGATGCCATGCACGATGTCGCGTCCGTCGATGCGGACGCGGTCGATGCGGGCGTGCAGTGCGTTCATGCGTGCTCCGGGCCGAGCGCCGGGCCGCCCCTAGCCGGCCCGCTAGATGGCGTTTGCGGCTTGATGCCGCGAAGGCCCTCGTCCCCTTGGGGGACCGACCGGGTTCGCGCGCGTTCAGCGCCGCGGAGGCGGGCGAGGGGCTTCATGTCTTGCGGCGGTGCATCAAGACGAGCAGGTAGACGCCGCCGAGCAGCGCCGTCACGAGGCCCACAGGCAGCTCCTGCGGGCGGATCAGCGCGCGGGCCAGCACGTCGGCGGCCAGCAGCAGCGCGCCACCGGCGGCGGCCGACAGCAGGATCAGCCAGCCGTGCAGCATCGGGCATAGCGCGCGCACCAGGTGGGGCGCGACGAGGCCGACGAAGGCCACGATGCCCGTCTGCGCCACCGCGGCGCCGGTGGCCAGCGCGAAGGCGCCGATCAGCAGCAGCCGCATGAGGCCCAGGCGCATGCCGAGCGAGGAGGCCGTGGCTTCGCCCAGCGTCAGCGCGTCGAGTGCCGGGCTGGCCAGCAGGCCGACGACGCCGGCCACGAGGCCGCACACCGCCATCACGGCGACGCTGTTCCAGCCCAGCAGCCCAGTGTTGCCCAGCAGGAAAGCCTGCATGGCGCGCAGGATGTCCGGTGCCCAGAGCGTGGCCAGCCCGGTCAGGGCATTGAGCACCACGCCGACGACCACGCCGGCCAGCAGCAGCCGCAGCGTCTGCTCCACGCCCCGTGCGAGCACGAGCGTCAGGCCCACGCCCACCAGCGTGCCGACGAAGGCGATGCCGGTGAGGCCGACGCGGGCCAGCAGCGACGAGGTCTGCGGCGACACGCCCGTGAGCGCCAGCGCCAGCGCGACCGCCAGGCCCGCGCCCGAGGCGCTGCCCAGCAGGTAGGGGTCGGCCAGCGGGTTGCGGAACAGGCCCTGCGCCATGGCACCGGCCATGCCCAGCAGCGCGCCAGCCCACCAGGCGCCCAGCGAGCGCGGCAGGCGGATCTCCCACAGGATGACGCTCATGTTGGTGTCACCGAGGTCGGCCCAGCCGGTACTGCCGATGAGCACGCCTGCCAGCACGCCAGCGGCGCCCAAGGCGAGCAGCAAGGGGAGGAGCAACGCGGGTCGCAACGTCACGGCAGGCTCCCGCGGGGGGACCATTGAACACAGCCACAGAGGCACAGAGACACAGAGAGATCCGGTCGAACTGCCAGAGCCTCTCTGGGCCTCTGTGCCTCTGTGGCTGTGTTCTTCATGGCGCTCACGCTCCGGCCTTCTCGCGCAGGCACTTCGCCATGATCTGCGCCGCCTCGGCCATGCGCGGCCCCGGGCGCGAGAGGATGTCGCCCTCCTCGGGCTTGAACACGCAGATGCGCCCGCGCTTGACGGCCTCGATGCGGTCCCAGCCCGGCCGGGTGGTGAGGCCCTCGGCGCCGCGCGTGCCGACCATGATCAGCCCGGGGTTGGCCTTCACGACGAATTCCGGGTTGATCTTGGGAAAGGGCCCGAGCGAGGCCGGGATGATGTTGCCGGCCCCCAGCCGCGTGAGCGTCTCGCCCATGAAGGACGACTCGCCCGCGGCCCACATGCCGGTCGCGACCTCGTAGTACACGCGCACGCCGCGGGCCGCGGGCGGCACGCTGGCTGCGGCGGCCGACACGCCGGCGTCGATGTAGCGCCAGACGCGCTGCGCGTCCGGCACGCCCAGCACCTGGCCGATGGTGCCCAGCACGCGCTGCACGTCCTTGTACGAGCGCGGCTCCAGTGCGATGACCTTCAGGCCCAGCGCGCGCAGCCGCTCCGACACGCGCGAGGACGTGGCCAGCAGCACCACGTCGGGCTTGAGCGAGGCGATCAGCTCGACGTTGGTGTCGTCCAGGCTGCCGACCTTGGGCAGCGCGTTCACGCTGGCCGGGTGGTTGGAGTAGCGGTCCACGCCGACGAGCCGCGCGCAGGCGCCGAGTTCGCAGACCGTCTCGGTCAGCGACGGCAGCAGGCTGACGATGCGCTGCGGTGGCGCCGCCAGCGTCGTGACCTGGCCGAGGTCGTCCTTGATGTCGACGGCGCGCGCGGGCAGGGCCAGCGCGATGAGCAGGGCGGCAATGAAGCTACGCATGGGTCATGTCCTCGACAGGGCGGCTCCAGGCCTGCCCCGCCACCATCAGTGTGAGCCGGCCGCAGCGCCGGGCGATGTCCTGGTTGAGCCGGCCGAGCTCGTCCACGTAGTGCCGTGCCTCGCGGCCCAGCGGGCTCACGCCCCAGCCGACCTCGTTGGAGACGAACACCACGGTCGAGCGCAGGCGCGGCAGCAGGGCGAGCAGGGCGGCGCGTTCGTCGGCCCAGCCGGCGGTGTCGGGCGCGCCCGTCATGGGCATCAGCCAGTTCACGAGCCACAGCGTCAGGCAGTCGACGACGACGAGCGTATCGGCACCGTCCACCGCGGCGAGGGCCTGGCTCAGCGTGAGCGGGGCCTCGACCGTGCCGAAGTGCGCCGGCCGCGCCGCGCGGTGGTGGGCGATGCGCGCGCGCATCTCGTCATCCGCCGCCAGCGCCGTGGCCACGACGCACACGCGGCCCGGCCAGCGCAGGGCCAGGCTTTCTGCCTGGCGCGACTTGCCGCTGCGCTGGCCGCCGACGATGAGGTGGTGGATGCTCATCGCCGTCGGCCTCAGAGCGTGGGGGTCCAGCGCAGCGACACCAGGGCCGTGCGCGGCGCACTGGCGTAGCCGTAGGCCGTGGTGTTCTCGCGGTCGAAGGCGTTGTCCAGGTTCAGCTGCAGCTTGAGTTTGCGGCTGAGCTTGTACTGCGCGTTCAGGTTGACGAGGCCATAGCCACCCAGGCGGCGCGTGTTGGCGGCGTTGTCGAAGCGCGAGCCCGAGGCCTGCACGCCGGCGCCCAGCACCCAGTCGCCCAGGGCCGTGTCGGCGTTCAGCGTGGCCAGGCGCTTGGCGCGGCGGGCCAGCAGCAGGCCGGTGCTCGCGTCGGTGGGCTTCTGGAAGTCGAGCGTCGCGCGCAGGTTGATGCCGGCGAGCTGCGTGTTGCCCGCCAGGCTCAGGCCCTGGAGCCTGGCCTGCGCAACGTTCTGGTAGCAGCCGAAGGCGCTCTGGCAGCTGCCGGCCGCGCCGAAGATGATGAGGTTGCTGATGCGGTTGCGGTAGGCCGTGGCGCTGACTTCGGTGTTGCCGCTGCCGTACTTCAGCCCGAACTCGACGTTGTGGCCGTGCTCGGCATCCAGCGCCTTGACGCCGGGCTTGCTGAGGTCGGGGCCGTAGACGGTGCCCTGCTGGTAGATGGTCGGGGCGCGGAAGGCGTTGCCCACCGAGCCCACCACGCGCAGCCCGGGCGCGATCTCGTAGCCGGCCAGCAGCGTGCCGGTGTCGGCGCCGCCGAACTGGCTGTCGTCGTCATGGCGGGCATGGGCCTGAAGGCTCCAGGGGCCGGCGTTGAAGAGGTAGCCCGCACCCACGGCGTTGCGGTGGCGCTTGCCGACGCCGGCCGTCACCAGGCCGCTGTTCTCCAGCTCGTCCTCGATGCGCTCGGCCTGGAAGCTCAGCTGCTGGGCCTTGTCGAGCACATAGCTGCCGGTCAGGGCGAGGTTCTTGACCCGCGTGATGGTCAGGTAAGGCGCGGGCGAGGTTTCGTAGCGGTCGCGCGAGCTGCCGTAGCTCAGCTGCGTCTGCAGGGCCGGCGCCCACTGGGCCGTCCAGGCCAGGCGCGTGGCGTCGGTGTCCTGCAGGGTGTGGTCGTCCACCAGGGGGCGCGACTTGGAGGCGTCGTACTGGCCGTTGATGTGGTTGCGGATGACGATCACCTCGGCGCGGTGGCCGGGGCTGAGTTGGGCGCCCACGCGCGCGGTGGCCTGGTACTTGCGCCAGCCGTCACGGTCGGGGATGTAGCTGAAGGAGCCGGGCACGTCGACGGTGCTGTTGAAGCCGTCGCTCTCCTCGATGGCGCCGGTGAAGGCGAAGTCCAGGATGCCGGCGCTGCCGAAGAAGCCGCCGTCGGCCTTCTGGGTGGACTGCGTGCCCACGGCGATGCCGAGGTCCGCGCTGGGCGCGCCGCCGCCCTTGCGGGTGAAGATCTGCACGACGCCGCCGACGGCGTCGGAGCCGTAGATGGCGCTGGCCGGGCCCTTGAGCACCTCCACGCGCTCGACCTGCGCGACCGGGATGCCCTGCCAGCTCGCGCCGCCGGTGGACTGCGAGTCCATGCGCACGCCGTCCACGAGCACGAGGGTGTGGCGCGAGTCGGCGCCGCGCAGGAAGAGGCTGGTGTTGGAGGCGGCGCCGCCATTGCGCACCATCTCTGCGCAGCCGTTGTTGCGCAGCAGGTCGGCCACGCTGGCGACGGCCTGGCGCTCGATGTCGGCGCGGGTGATGACGGTCAGGTCGGCCAGCACGTCGGCCAGCCGCTGAGGCGTGCGCGAGGCGGTGGTGACGACGGTATCGAGCTTGTTCTGGGCGTGCGCGGACGCAGCCAGGGCCAGCAGGGACAAGGCGAGCAGCGGCCGACGGGCCGCGAGGAGAGCTTGGGACATGAAAGCAACGAAAACGATCGCTCAGCCCCACTGACCCCCGCAGCGTGGCTGAAAACGGCCGCCGCGCTTGGCGCGAGGCAACCCCGTCGTTGGCCGGTATCCGGGCTGGTGGCGCGGCATTCGAGACCTTCCCAGCCCGGTGGGGCCAGTGGTCGTGGATCGAACGCTGAGGCACAGGGGCCTCGTCCACTTACCGTTGCGGGGACAGCTCAGGTTAGGTCTGCGGCGTGGCCGCTCACCCTCCTGATTCCCGTTGAACTGCAGCCGCCATGACGACGACCGCGAGCACCAACAGCGGGCATTCTATCGGCTGGCCTGAGCGGAGCCTGACGCCGCCGGGTGGGGGCGCGCAGGCCGGTGCGGGCGGGCCAGCCTGGGCGGCTTGGCGGTGTGGGGCGTGGCCGCGCTGGCCGGTGCGGTCGGGGCGACCGGAGCCGCCGGCGCAGAGCCCAGGCGCAGCGCCCGCTGCTGCCGCGCCTGGGCCTCCGTGGCGCGGCGCTCCGCGGCGAGGGCAGCGGCCTGGCGGGCGTCGGCCAGGTGCTGCTCGCGGGCAGCGCGGCGGTCGGCGGCGCTGGGCTCGTCGTAGATGACGGGAGAGGGCCCGCTGGCGGCGCCCGGGCCGGCGCAGGGCGAGTCGCGCAGGTCGCGACCGTCGGGGCCGCAGCGGTAGACCTGGGCCTGTCGCTGCACCGTCTGGGCCTGGAGGGGGAATGCCAGGGTGGCGGTGCAGGTCAGGGCCAGGAGGAGTCTCATGCCGGCGGAGTCTGCTCGTCCGGCGGCGGGTTGGACACCGGCTGCCCGGATTGGGGAGGCGGCGCCGGCTTCGGCGGCTTGGGCCGGGGCGGCTTGGCGTGGATCTTGGCCAGCGCCTTGTCCATCTCGCCGCGCAGCATCAGCTCCACGGCGGCGTAGCTCTTCTGGATGCAGTCCTCCACCGCCTGGCGCTCGGCCAGCGGCGGCTTGCGCAGCACGTAGTTGGCGACCTCGGCCTTGTGCCCGGGGTGCCCGATGCCCAGGCGCAGCCGCCAGAAGTCGCCGCTGCCGAGCTGGGCCTGCATGTCCTTCAGGCCGTTGTGGCCGCCGTTGCCGCCGCCCTTCTTGAACTTCATCTCACCGGGCGGCAGGTCCAGCTCGTCGTGGATGGCGAGGATCTCGTCCGGCGCGATCTTGAAGAAGCGCGCCAGCGCCGCGACCGACTTGCCCGAGAGGTTCATGTAGGTCATGGGCTCCAGCAGCCAGATCGGGCCGCTGGCGCCGGGTGCGTGGTTCACGCGGGCGACGAGCCCGTGGTAGGCCTTGTCCGGCGCGAGGCTCACCTTCAGGCCGCGGGCCAGGCCATCGATCCACCAGAAGCCGGCGTTGTGCCGCGTGTCTTCGTATTCAGACCCCGGGTTGCCGAGGCCGACCATCAACTTGATCATGGCCGTGATCGTAGCTTTGGCATCCGGCCATACCCAGCAACGCTGTAGCTACATTTGCCCGGCACGATCGGCTGCACGGAGTGAACTCGAATGAACAACAAGGTTTCCCGGCGTGGCCGTTGCAGGGGCGTGGCCAAGGTGTGGGTGCTGGGCGTGGTGGCCGTCGTGGGGGTGGGCCTGCTGGCCTGGTGGTGGCAGGGGCGCGGCACCGCTGGCGGAGCCGATGGCCCCGCCTCGGCGGCGTCTGCGGCGTCCGGCGCGGCGCGCCCGGCCGGCGGGCGCTTCGGCCGCAGCGGGCCGCAGCCGGTGTCGGTGGGCGTGGTGCAGCGGCGCGACATGAACGTCGTCATCGACGCCATCGGCAGCATCGCCTCGGCCAACACGGCGGTGGTGCGGCCCAAGGTGAGCGGCGAGCTCAAGGCGCTGTACTTCCACGAAGGCCAGCCGGTGAAGGCCGGCCAGGTGCTCGCGCTGATCGACCCGCGGCCCTACGAGATCGCCCGCGACCAGGCCCAGGCCGCCCTCGCGCGTGACCAGGCCCAGCTCGAGAACGCCCGCGCCGACCTGGCCCGCTACAAGGACCTCGTCGCCAAGGAGGCCGCGCCGCGCCAGCAGCTCGACACGCAGACCGCCCTCGTGCGCCAGCTCGAAGCCACGCTGCTGTCCGACCAGGCCACGCTCGACAACGCCCGGCTGCAGCTCTCCTACACGCGCGTGACCGCGCCCATCGCCGGCCAGGCGGGCCTGAAACAAGCCGACCTCGGCAACAACGTGAGCCCGAGCGACACCAACGGGCTGCTGACCATCGCGCAGACGCAGCCCGCGGCGGTCGTCTTCGCGGTGCCCGATGCGCGCCTGGCCCGCATCCGCCAGCAGCTGCTGGACAAGCAGCCCCTGGCCGTGCAGGCCTGGGACCGCGAGCGCCGCCAGATGTTGGCCGAAGGCAGCGTGGCCAGCACCGACAACGCCATCGACGCCACCACCGGCACGATCAAGGTCAAGGCCCTGTTCCCGAACAAGGACGGCGGCCTTTTCCCCAACCAGTTCGTCAATGTGCGGCTGCAGCTGGACCGGCTCAAGGACACCCTCGTCGTGCCCACCGCCGCCGTGCAGCGCGGCGCGCCCGGCACCTTCGTCTACGTGGTGGCCGACGGCCAGGTGGCCCTGCGCAAGGTGCAGGTGCTGGCCACAGACGGCGACGCCACGGCCGTGCAGGGCGAGGTCAAGCCCGGCGACCAGGTCGTCATCGACGGGGCCGACCGCTTGCGTGACGGCGGCAAGGCCGAGGTCATCAAGCCGGCCGCCGGTGCGGCCTCGGGCGCGGGCGGCCGTGAGCGTGGCCGCAACCGGGGCGCGGCCGCCTCGGCGCCTGCCTCCAGCGCTGCGCGATGAACCCGTCGCGCCTGTTCATCGCGCGGCCGGTCGCGACCTCGCTGCTGATGCTGGCCATCGTGCTGGCCGGCGCGCTGGCCTACCGGCTGCTGCCGGTGTCGGCCCTGCCCGAGGTCGACTACCCGACCATCCAGGTCACGACGCTCTACCCCGGCGCCAGCCCCGACGTGATGACGTCCTCCGTCACCGCGCCGCTGGAGCGGCAGTTCGGGCAGATGCCGGGCCTGGCGCAGATGTCCTCCACCAGCTCGGGTGGGGCGTCGGTCATCACGCTGCGCTTCGAGCTGAGCCTGGCGCTGGACGTGGCCGAGCAGGAGGTGCAGGCCGCCATCAACGCCGGCAGCAACCTGCTGCCCAGCGACCTGCCCATGCCGCCGGTCTACAGCAAGGTCAACCCGGCGGACGCGCCGGTGATGACGATCGCGGTGTCGTCCACCTCGCTGCCGATCACGCGGGTGCACGACCTCGTCGAGAGCCGGCTCGCGCAGAAGATCTCGCAGGTCCCGGGCGTGGGCTTGGTGGGCATCGCCGGCGGGCGCCGGCCGGCCGTGCGCATCCAGGCCAACCCGGGGGCGCTGGCGTCGCTGGGCCTGTCCATCGACGACCTGCGCACCGCGATCTCGGCGGCCAACGTCAACCAGTCCAAGGGCAGCTTCGACGGCCCGCTGCGCGCGTCCACGCTGGACGCCAACGACCAGCTCAAGAGCGCGGGCGAGTACGCCAACCTCGTCATTGCCTACAAGGGCGGCAACCCGGTGCGGTTGAAGGACGTGGCGCAACTCGTCGACGACGCCGAGAACATCCGCCTGGCCGCCTGGGCCGGGCAGGCCGATGCGCGCCCAGTGTCGGCCGTGATCCTGAACGTGCAGCGACAGCCCGGCGCCAACGTCATCGAGACGGTGGACCGCGTGCGTGCCGTGCTGCCGCAGCTGCAGGCCAGCCTGCCCGCGTCGCTGGACATGCAGATCCTCAGCGACCGCACCACCACCATCCGCGCCTCGGTCGCCGACGTGCAGCACGAGCTGCTCTTCGCCATCGTGCTCGTCATCGGCGTCATCTTCGTCTTCCTGCGCAGCCTGCCGGCCACCATCATCCCGGCGGTGGCGGTGCCCGTGTCGCTGGTGGGCACGTTCGGCGTCATGTACATGGCCGGGTTCTCCATCAACAACCTCACGTTGATGGCCCTCGTGATCTCCACGGGGTTCGTGGTCGACGACGCGATCGTGATGATCGAGAACATTGCGCGGCACATGGAGGAGGGCGGCGAAGCGGTCTCGGCCTACGACGCCGCGCTCACCGGCTCCAAGCAGATCGGCTTCACCATCATCTCGCTGACGGTGTCCCTGATCGCCGTGCTGATCCCGCTGCTCTTCATGGGCGACGTGGTGGGCCGGCTCTTCCACGAGTTCGCGATCACGCTGGCCGTGTCCATCCTGATCTCGGCCTTCGTCTCCCTCACGCTCACGCCCATGATGTGCGCGCGGCTGCTCAAGCACGAGCACGACGAAGACCACGGCCGGCTCTGGCGTGCGGTGGGCCGCATGTTCGACGACACCATCGCCGCCTACGGCCGCATGCTCACCTGGGTGCTCGACCGCTCGGGCGCGACGCTGGTGGTCTTCCTGGCCACGCTGGTGCTCACGGGGGTGCTCTACCTGCTCGTGCCCAAGGGCTTCTTCCCGGTGCAGGACACCGGGCAGATCCAGGGCATCACGGAGGCCGCGCAGTCGACGTCGTTCGCCGCCATGGCCGAGCATCAGCAGCGGCTGGCCGAACGCGTGCTGAAGGACCCGGCGGTGCAGAGTGTGTCGTCCTTCATCGGCGTGGATGGGGGCAACACCACGCTCAACCAGGGCCGGCTGCAGATCACGCTCAAGCCCAAGGAGGCCCGGGGCGCGAGTGCCGCCGAGGTGTCGCGCCGCATTGCCGACGCGGTGGCCGACGAGCCCGGCATTGCGCTGTACCTGCAGCCGGTGCAGGACCTCACCATCGAGGACCGCATCGCCAAGACCCAGTACCAGTTCACGCTCAGCTCGCCCGACGCCGCCGAGCTCAGCCGCGCCACCGCCGCGGTGCTTGAGCGGCTGCGCGAAGTGCGCGCCATCGCCGACGTGGCCAGCGACGCGCAGGAGCAGGGCCTGCAGGCCTATGTCGAGATCGACCGCGACGCCGCGGGCCGCCTGGGCGTGAGCGTGGCCACCATCGACAGCGCGCTCTACAGCGCCTTCGGGCAGCGGCTCATCTCCACCATCTTCACGCAGAGCAACCAGTACCGCGTGGTGCTGGAGGTGGCGCCGCAGGACCGCGCGGGCCTGGATGCGCTGCGGCGCCTGTACGTGCCCGGCAGCGGCGGCACGCAGGTGCCGCTCAGCTCCGTGGCGCGCTTTACCGAGCGGGTCGCGCCGCTGGCGGTGAACCACGTGGCGCAGTTCCCGTCGTCCACGGTCTCGTTCAACCTGGCGCCGGGTGCTTCGTTGGGCGAAGCCGTCAAGGCCATCCGCGCCGAGGTCGACGCGCTGCAGCTGCCGCTGAGCGTGGAGACCCGCTTCGAAGGCGCGGCGCTGGCCTTCCAGGCCTCGCTCACGAGCACGCTGCTGCTCATCCTGGCCGCCATCGTCACGATGTACATCGTGCTGGGCGTGCTCTACGAGAGCACCATCCACCCGCTCACCATCCTCTCCACGCTGCCCTCCGCGGGGCTGGGCGCGCTGCTGGCGCTGCTGGCCTTCCGGCTGGATCTGGACATCATCGCCATCATCGGCATCGTGCTGCTGATCGGCATCGTCAAGAAGAACGCGATCATGATGATCGACTTCGCGCTGGAGGCCGAGCGTGACCATGGCTTGAGCCCGCGCGAGGCCATCCACCAGGCCTGCCTGCTGCGCTTCCGGCCGATCCTGATGACGACGATGGCGGCGCTGCTCGGCGCGCTGCCGCTGATGCTCGGCACCGGCGTGGGCAGCGAGCTGCGCCACCCGCTGGGCGTCGTGATGGTGGGCGGCCTGATCGTGAGCCAGCTGCTCACGCTGTTCACGACGCCGGTGATCTACCTGGGTTTCTCGGCGCTGGCTGCGCGCCTGCAACGCGGCCGCAAGCCGGCAGCGGAGGCGGTGGCGTGAACCTGTCACGCCTCTTCATCGAGCGCCCCATCGGCACGGCGCTCATCACCTGCGGCGTGGCGCTGGCGGGCTCACTGGCCTACCTGCTGCTGCCGATCGCGCCGCTGCCGCAGGTGGAGTTCCCGACCATCTCGGTCAGCGCCTCCCTGCCCGGCGCCAGCCCCGACACCATGGCGGCCACCGTCGCCACGCCGCTGGAGCGCACGCTGGGCAGCATCGCCGGTGTGACGGAGATCACCTCCTCGTCATCGCTCGGCAGCACCCGCATCACGCTGCAGTTCGACCTCAGCCGCAGCATCGACTCCGCCGCGCGCGAGGTGCAGGCCGGCATCAACGCCTCGCGCGCCCTGCTGCCCAGCGGCATGCCGAGCAACCCGACCTACCGCAAGGTCAACCCGGCGGACGCGCCCATCATGATCGTGGCGCTCACGTCCGACACGCTCACGCGCGGCCAGATGTATGACGCCGCGTCGACGGTGCTCGCGCAGCGGCTGTCGCAGGTGGACGGCGTGGGCCAGGTGAGCGTGGGCGGCGGTGCGCTGCCGGCGGTGCGCATCGAGCTGGACCCGAACAAGCTCTCCGCCCAGGGCATCGGCCTGGAGCAGGTGAGGGCGGCCGTCGTCGCCACCAACGCCAACCGCCCCAAGGGCGTGCTCGAGGACGGCCAGCGCAGCTGGCAGATCGGCGCCAACGACCAGGCCCGCCGCGCGAGCGACTACCTGCCGCTGGTGCTGAGCTACCGCAACGGTGCCGCGGTGCGCCTGGGCGACGTGGCCGACATCCAGGACAGCGTGCAGGACGTGCGCAACGACGGCCTCGCCAATGGCCGCCAGGCGGTGCTGCTCATCCTGAACAAGGCCCCGTCGGCCAACATCATCGAGACGGTCGACACGGTGCGGGCCCTGCTGCCGCAGCTGCGCGCGTCCATCTCGCCGGCCATCAACGTGGACGTGGTGATGGACCGCACGGCCACCATCCGCGGCAGCATCGTCGAGGTGCAGCGCACGCTCGTGATCGCCTTCGGCCTCGTCATCGTCGTGGTGTTCGTCTTCCTGCGGCGGTTCCGCGCGGCGCTGCTGCCGGCGGTGGCGGTGCCGGTGTCGCTGGCGGGCACGTTCGGCGTCATGTACCTGCTGGGCTACAGCATCGACAACCTGTCGCTGATGGCGATGACCGTGGCCACCGGCTTCGTCGTGGACGACGCCATCGTCGTGCTGGAGAACATCTCGCGGCACATCGAGCGCGGCCTGAGCCCGCGCGAGGCGGCGCTGCGCGGTGCGCGCGAGATCGGCTTCACGGTCGTCTCCATCTCGCTGAGTCTGATCGCGGTGTTCATTCCCATCCTCGCGATGGGCGGCATCGTGGGCCGGCTGTTCCGCGAGTTCGCGGTGGTGCTTACGGTGGCCATCCTCGTGTCGACGGTGGTGTCGCTCACGACCACGCCCATGATGGCCGCCACACTGCTCAAGCCCCACGAGGCCGCGAAGCCGCCGGGCCGCTTCGGCCGCTGGCTGGGCGCGATGCAGCGCGGCCTGATGCGCGGCTACCGGCGCTCGCTGCGCTGGACGCTGCGACACCAGCCGCTGGCACTCCTCGCGCTGGCGGGCGTGGTCGCGCTCAACGTGCACCTGTACATGACCATCCCCAAGGGCTTCTTCCCGCAGCAGGACACGGGGCTGATGATCGGCGGCGTGCAGGCCGACCAGGCCAGTTCCTTCCAGTCCATGCAGGGCAAGCTGCGCACCTTCCACGACATCGTGCGCGCCGACCCGGCCGTGGCCAACGTGACGGGCTTCACCGGCGGCGGTCAGCGCAACAGCGCCAACATGTTCATCAGCCTGAAGCCGCGCAGCGAGCGGCAGGAGAGCGTGGACGACGTCATCAACCGCCTGCGCGGCAAGCTGGCCAAGGTGCCGGGGGCCAATCTCTTCCTGGCGCCGGTGCAGGACATCCGCATCGGCGGCCGCCAGGCCAATGCCTCGCTCCAGTACACGCTGCAGGCCGATGACCTGGCCGACCTGCGCACCTGGGAGCCGCGCATCCGCCGTGCGCTCACCGAGGTCCCCGAGATCACCGACGTCAACACCGACCAGCAGGACAAGGGCGTGCAGACCTCCCTCGTCGTCGACCGCGATGCGCTCGCGCGCCTGGGCCTGACGATGAGTGCGGTGGACAGCACGCTCAACGACGCCTTCGGCCAGCGCCAGGTGGGTGTCATCTACAACCCGCTGAACCAGTACCGCGTGGTGATGGAGCTGGCCCCGACCTGGCTGCAGAGCCCGCAGACGCTGGACCGCCTCATGCTCACGGCCAGCGGCGGGCAGCAGGTGCCGCTGGCCAGCATCGCCCGCGTGGAGACCACGGCCACGCCGCTGGCCGTCAACCACCAGAGCGGTACGCCGGCGAGCACCATCAGCTTCAACCTGGCCGAGGGCGTGTCGTTGTCGGATGCGGTCGCGGCCATCAACGATGCGGTCGCGCAGACCGGCGCGCCGGTGTCGGTGCGCGGCAGTTTCCAGGGCACGGCCCAGGCCTTCCAGAGCTCGCTCAAGTCGCAGCCGCTGCTCATCCTCGCGGCCATCGTCACCATCTACCTGGTGCTGGGCATGCTGTACGAAAGCCTCATCCACCCCATCACCATCCTGTCCACGCTGCCCTCGGCCGGCGTGGGCGCGCTGCTGGCGCTGATGGCCTTCAAGACGGACTTCACCATCATTGCGCTGATCGGCGTGATCCTGCTGATCGGCATCGTCAAGAAGAACGCCATCATGATGCTGGACTTCGCCATCTCCGCCCAGCGCGAGGCCGGCGAGCGCGGCCGGCGGCTGGGTGCCGGTGCGGCCATCTACCGCGCGGCCCTGCTGCGCCTGCGCCCCATCCTGATGACGACGGTGGCGGCCGTGTTTGGCGCGGTGCCGCTGGCCGTGGGCCACGGCGAGGGCGCCGAGCTGCGCGTGCCGCTGGGCATCTCCATCGTCGGCGGCCTGCTGTTGAGCCAGCTGCTGACCCTCTACACCACCCCCGTCGTGTTCTGCGCCATGGACCGGCTGCGCCGCCGCCCGCGCCGCACGCCTGCCCCCGCGCCCACGCTGCAGACGGTGACCTGACGCCATGACCAAGACCCTGCTCACGCCCCTGGCCCTGGCGGCCCTGCTCGCCGGCTGTGCCGTCACTTCGCAACGCCCGCCGCAGGAGGCGCCACCGCCCGCGGCTTTCCAGGGCTCGGCCGACTGGCAGCGCGTGCCGGCCGACGCCCAGGTGCCCGAGGCCTGGTGGACGCTCTTCAGGGACCCGGTGCTGGACCGGCTGCAGGCCGAGCTCGTCGTCGGCAACCAGAACCTCGCGGTCGCGCTGGCGCAGGTGCGCTCGGCCCGCGCGGTGGTGTCGGCGAGCCAGTCCGCCATCTTCCCGACGCTGTCGCTCGGCGCGGGCTCCACGCGCTCGGCCACGGCCGAGAACAGCAACGGCCAGCGCACGGTGTCCACCAACAACTCGCTGACCGCCAACGCGGCCTGGGAGATCGACCTCTGGGGCCGCCTGGCCGAAGGCGTGAAGGCGGCCGGCGCCAGCTACCGGGCCAGCGAGGCCGATCTCGCCGCGCTGCGCCTGTCGGCCCAGGCGACGCTCACGCAGAGCTACTTCTCGCTGCGCACCGCCGAGGCCCAGCAGGCGGTGCTGGAGCGCACGGTGGCCGCGAGCGAGCGCACGCTGGAGCTGACGCAGGCGCGCTACGCCGGTGGCGTGGTGGCTCAAAGCGACGTGCTGCAGGCGCGCACCCAGCTGCGCAGCGTGCAGGCCCAGCTGAGCGACCTGCGCACCCAGCGGGCGCAGCTGCTGCATGCCATCGCGGCGCAGCTCGGTCAGTTGCCGGGGCAGTTCCAGCTGCCGGCGAGCGCCGCACTGCCCGAGCTGCCGCCGGTGCCTGCGCTCGTGCCATCGACCGTGCTGGCTCAGCGCCCCGACCTGGCCGCGGCGCGCGCCCGCCAGGTGGCCGCCTACGCGCAGATCGGCATCGCCGACGCGGCCTTCTTCCCGAGCGTGGACCTGTCGGCCAGCGCCGGCTACCGCGGGTCGTCGTGGTCGCAGCTGGTTTCGGCGCCCAACCTCGTGTGGTCGCTGGGTGCGGCGGTGGCGGCGCCGCTGTTTGACGGCGGTCAGCGGCGCCTGGCGTCAGCACAGGCCCGGGCTTCGGCGGACATCGCCACGGCCAACTACCGGCAGGCGGTGCTGACGGCCTTCCAGGAGGTCGAGGACAACCTGGTGCAGTTCTCCGAGGCCGGCGCGGCCCTGGCCCTGCAGCGCGACGCGTTCGAGGCCGCGAGCCGCAACCTCGAGCTGGTGCTGGAGCAATACCGGGCCGGCACGGTGAGCTACCTGAACGTCAGCGCGGCGCAGTCCTCGGCGCTGTCGGCCGAGGGCAACCTGCTGTCGGCCCGCAACCGTCAGCTGGTGGCCGCGAACGTGCTGCTGAAGAACCTGGGTGGGCGGCTGCCGGCCGAGACGACCACCGCAGCCGCGCGCCCATGAAAAAAGGGCTCCTTGCGGAGCCCTTCTCGATGGCAGAAGCCGGCAGGAATTACTTCTTGCCCTTCTTGCCCTTCTTGTCGTCGGCGGCCGGAGCGGCAGCCACGACGATTTCTTCCGTCTTCGGCTCGATCGGCGTGGCGATGACGGGGTTCGGCTTGCCGTGCGTCACGACCTTGATGCCGGCGGGCACCTTGATGTCGTTGACGTGCAGCGAGTGACCCTTGGTCAGGCCGGACAGGTCCACCTCGATGAACTCGGGCAGTTCCTTGGCCAGGCAGGTGATCAGCAGCTCGGTGACGACGTGGTTGACCGTGCAGTGGTCCGTCTTCACGGCCGGCGAGGTCTCTTCGCCGATGAAGTGCAGGGGCACCTTCTTCGTGATCTTGGTCGTGCCGTCCACGCGCTGGAAGTCAGCGTGCAGGACTTGCGGCTTGTAGGGGTGCATCTGGAAGTCGCGCAGCAGCACTTGCGTGGTGCTGCCGTTGAGTTCCATGTCCAGCAGCGAGCTGTGGAACGCTTCCTTCTTGAGGGCGTGGAAGAGCGCGTTGTGATCGAGTTCGATCATGACGGGCTCACCGGCGCCGAAAACGATACCCGGCACCTTGCCGGCCACACGCAGGCGGCGGCTCGCTCCGGTCCCCTGCAACTTGCGCTCGAAGGCGACAAACTTCATGGTTTTCTCCAAAAGAGAACGGCACCCGCGACCAGGCACCGTTTGAAAAAGGCCGCCTCGCGGCGACCAGGGCGTTCCGATCAGAAGTTGTTGTTCTGCTCGGAGAAAAGGGAGGTCACCGACTCACCGTCCGAGATGCGACGGATGGTTTCGGCGAACAGGAAGGCCACCGACAGCTGGCGGATCTTCTTGCAGGCCTTGGCGGCGTCGGTCAGGGGGATGGTGTTGGTGATGACGACTTCGTCGAGCTGCGAGCCGGCAATGCGCTCGATGGCCGGGCCCGACAGGATGGGGTGGGTGCAGTAGGCGAAGACGCTCTTGGCGCCACGGGCCTTGAGCACCTCGGCGGCCTTCACGAGGGTGCCGGCGGTGTCGATCATGTCGTCCATGATCACGCAGTTGCGGCCTTCGATCTCGCCGATGACGTGCATCACTTCGGAGACGTTGGCGGCCGGGCGGCGCTTGTCGATGATGGCCAGGTCGCAGCCCAGCTGCTTGGCCAGCGCGCGGGCACGCACCACGCCGCCCACGTCGGGCGACACGACCACGAGGTCGCTGTAGTTGCGGGCCTTCAGGTCGGACAGCAGCACCGGCGAGGCGTAGATGTTGTCGACGGGGATGTCGAAGAAGCCCTGGATCTGGTCGGCGTGCAGGTCCATCGTGAGCACGCGCTCGACGCCGACGGTTTCCAGCAGGTTGGCCACGACCTTGGCCGAGATGGGCACGCGGGTGGAACGCGGACGGCGGTCCTGGCGGGCATAGCCGAAGTAGGGGATCACGGCGGTGATGCGGCGGGCGCTGGCGCGCTTGAGGGCATCGACCATGATCAGCAGTTCCATCAGGTTCTCGTTCGTCGGCGCGCAGGTGGGCTGCACGACGAAGACGTCACGGGCGCGGACGTTCTGCTGGATCTCGACGGTGACTTCACCATCGGAAAAGCGGCCGACGACGGCCTTGCCCAGCTCGAGGCCGAGATGGGTTGCAATTTCCTGGGAGAGAACCGGGTTCGCGTTGCCGGTGAAGAGAACCGTGTTGAGCAGCACTGGGAGCCTCTGGTGAAGTCAGTGGCTCGCTGAGCGCCGAGCCGGTTCAGCGAAAAACAGAAATTTGGCAGGGGAGGAAGGACTCGAACCCTCGCATGTCGGAATCAAAATCCGATGCCTTAACCAACTTGGCGACTCCCCTACACAGGACACAGCAGAGCTGCTGCACCCTATAAACCTGTTCAGTCGGCCCAACCCGCGAGCGGGTGCTGAGCCAAGCTGTGGCAGATTCGACCGGTCCATCCTTCAGGTTGCGCCTGAAGCAATATCGCCAGGGACTGGTCGTCCTTGCCATCTTTTCCATCCTCGGCGAGCACGGAGAACACGGCAGCCCCCGAGCCCGTCATCCGGGCGTTGCCGAATTGCTTCGACAACAGGGCCAGCGCATCTCGTACTTCACTGCTGATCGCTTCCGCTGCGGGCTGCAGGTCATTGCGACCTTGGCTGCATGCTTCTGCGGTTTTGTCTGCAGTTCCTGCCGAGGCGGGAAAGCCCGCGACTATAGCCAGCTTTTCGGACCTTGCCAAGAGAGCGCTCGAAAAAATGTCTTTGGTCGCCAGACCCGCCGGGCCCTTGAGCACGGCAAAGCGCTGTTCGGGCAGGGTGATGGGCTGCAGGATTTCGCCGATGCCCTCGACGAACGCCGGGCGGCCGCCAAGGAAGAAGGGCACATCGGCCCCCAGCCTCAGCCCGAGGGCCAAGAGCCGGTCTTGAGGCAGGCGCAGGTCCCACAGGCGGTTCAGCGCGAGCAGCGTGGTGGCGGCATCCGACGAGCCGCCGCCCATGCCCGCACCGGCCGGCAGGCGCTTTTCCAGGTGGATGTCGGCACCCCATGCGCAACCCGACTCGGCCTGCAGGAGGCGCGCGGCACGCAGGCACAGGTCGTCGGCGGGCAGGTCGCCGCCCAGCACGTCGTGGCGCTGGAGCCGGCCGTCGCTGCGGCGCTCGACATGCAGCGTGTCCGCCCAGTCGATCAGGACGAAGACCGACTGCAGCAGGTGGTAGCCGTCCTCGCGCTTGCCGACGATGTGCAGGAAGAGGTTCAGCTTGGCCGGCGCGGCCAGGTCATGGAGTGCCTTCATCGCTCCCATCCAGCTTGGCGCGCAGCGTGACGACCGGGGCGGCCAGGCGCGTGGCGACGAGCGCCGGCAGCCTCGGCTCGATGCGCCAGCCGAGCTGCTCGAAGCCGCTGGCCGTCTTTTCGTGGGGCGCCGCGGGCCAAGGGCGCGCCTGGAGCCAGTCGAACAGGGCAGCCACCGGCACGGCTTCGCCGAGCAGTTCGCGCGTGAGCGCGTCGAGGTCATCGAAGCGGCGCTCTTCATTGGGGGTCTGCAGCGTGACAAGGCCTGGGCGCCAGGCCGCACGGGCAACCAGTGAGCCCAGCGGCGTCGTCAGCTCCAGCCGACCGGCCTCGGGCCCGCCGAAGAGCTCGAAGCTCGCTGCGCCGCCGGTGCCGCGGTTGTGGACGTCCCCGGCGACCGTGACGCTGATGCGACCGCTCAGCCGCGCCTCGGTGGTGGCCGGTGGCGTGGACTTGGGCAGTTGGGCGCAGCCCGTGAGGGCCAGCGCGAGCAGGGCAGTGGCGAGCCGCATCAAGGCTTGACCTTCAGCCGCGTGAGCACTTCGCGCAGCGCCTCGTTGTCGGGCTCGCGCTGGGCTGCATCGGCGAAGATGCGGCGCGCCTCCTCCTGCGCGCCCTGCGCCCACAGCACCTCGCCCAGGTGGGCGGCGATCTCGGCGTCGGGCCGGCCCTTGTGGGCCTGGCGCAGCAGCCGCGCGGCCTCGTCGAGGTTGCCCAGGCGGAACTCGACCCAGCCGAGGCTGTCGACGATGAAGGCCTCGCCCGGCGCGAGCTTGAGGGCCTTTTCGATGAGCTGCTTGGCCTCCGGCAGGCGCACGTTGCGATCGGCGAAGGAATAGCCCAGCGCGTTGTAGGCGTGGTGGTAGTCGGGCTTGAGCTCGATGACCTTGCGCAGCTGGGCTTCCATGTCGTCGAAGCGGCCGACCTTCTCGGCCATCATGGCCTGCTCGTAGATCAGGTCGACGTCCTGTGGGAAGCGTTCGATGGCAGCGTTGAGGACGCCGTAGGCCGCTGGGTAGTCGCGCAGGTCCCGCATCAGCTGGGCTTCGGCCAGCAGTCCGGCGCGGGTGTCGGCGTCGCCGGCATCGGCTGCGGGGCGCAGCAGCTTGCGGGCGTCTGCCACCTTGCCTTGGCGGGCGAGCAGGCTGGCGCGCCGGTAGCGCACGTCCATGCCGGCACCGTCGACCTTTTGCAGCGCCGCCTCGGCGCCCTTGAAGTCGCCGCGCTGTTCGGCGGCCTGGGACAGCATCAGCAGGGCCTGGCGGCGCCCGTCGGCGCGGGACTTGATCTCGGCATCGGTGCCGGCGGCAGGCGTGTCCAGTCGCTTGAGGCTCTCGCGCAGCGCGGCTTCCGCGGCAGCGGGGCGCTTGAGCTCCAGCTCGATGGCGCCCAGCGCCAGCCAGGGCGCGGGGTTGTCGGGCGCTGCCTCGGTGAGCAGGCGGAACTGCTGGGCGGCTTCGGCGGGGCGCTGGGCCTGGATGAGGGCGCGGCCATAGGCCTGGCGCAGGGCATGCTGGCCGGGCTTTTGCTGCAGCCGCTCCGTGATCAGGCTCTCGGCCTGCGGCTCGGCAGGCATGAGCTCGATGGCCAGCTGCATGGCGTCGTCGTTGTCCGGCACGGCCTGGTGCAGCTCGCGGGTCAGTGCGAGTGCCCGCGCGTTGTCGCCCGCGTTGAGGGCCAACCGCGCCTCGGTGAAGAGCGCGGGCCCCTTGAGCGGGCCGGTCTGTGCACGCAGCACGGGGCTGAGCGCAGCCAGCACGGCCTTCGGGTCGGGCGAGCGCTGGAACAGCCGAGTCAGTGCCACGATGTAGCCCGGGCGCTCAGGCGCCGGTGCCACGCGCAGCAGCGCCGCCAGCGGCTGGGGCACTTCGGCGGGCTTGTTCATGAGGGCCAGCAGTTGCACGACGCTTTGCAGCGCTTCGGAGGACGTCGGCACCGTCTCGGCCCAGGCGCGTGCCGCCATCAATGCCTGGTCGCCGGCGCGGGCCTGGATGGCGATGTTGACGACCCGCTTGAAGAGGGCTTCGTCCGCCGTGCGGCGCGCGGCGTCCAGCAGGACCTGGAAGGCGACGCCGGCCTGGCCGTTTTGCAGTTCGATCTCGCCGATGAGCAGCTGGTAGAAGAGCGGCGCGTCCATGGCCGAGTGGGTGGCCGGCTCGTCGGGCACGGCCGACGCGGCGGCGGGCGGTGTGGCCGGGGTGGCTGGGGTTGCGGGCGCGTCGGGGGCCGGGGCCTGGGCGTGGGCTTGCAGCGCCGCCAGAAGGGCGGCAGCGGTGATCACGCGGTGCAGAGGCAAGGGCATTCGTACTCCAGGGGCAGGGGCTCATTATGATTTCCGACCCATGCCCGAGTTGCCCGAAGTCGAAGTCACCCGCCGCAGCTTTGCCGATGCCATCCAGGGCGCCCGAGTCACGGGGCTGCGCCTGGGAAAACCGCTGCGCTGGCCCCTGGGTGTGGACCCCGAAACGCTGCTGGATACCCACGTCGGCGCCGTGCAAAGACGCGGTAAATATTTGTGGCTTCCGCTGGATGGCCGCGGTGGGCTGCTGATGCACCTGGGCATGTCGGGGTCGCTGGCCTTCCTGGGCACGACGCCGGCGGCCGGCGCGCACGACCACTTCGACCTGCACACCGACCGCGGCCTGCTGCGGCTGACCGACCCGCGGCGCTTCGGCGCGGTGGTCTGGGCGCCCGCCATGGACGCGGAGCCCGTGGCGACGCTGCTGCGCAGCCTGGGCCTGGAGCCTTTCGACGAGCGCTTCGATGGCCTGCACCTGCACGCGGCCCTGAGCGGGCGGCGCGTGGCCATCAAGCAGGCGCTGCTGGCGGGTGACATTGTCGTCGGGGCCGGCAACATCTACGCCTGCGAGGCCCTCTTCATGGCCGGCATCGACCCGCGCCTGCCTGCCGGCAAGCTCAGCCGCCCGCGTGCCGAGAAGCTGGCGGCGGCCGTGCGCAGCGTGCTCGCGCAGGCGCTGGAGGCGGGCGGCACCACGTTGCGGGACTTCCGCGATGCGCACGGCGTGGCCGGCAGCTTCCAGATGCAGGCCCAGGTCTACGGCCGCGAGGGCGAACCCTGCCGGCGCTGTGGCACGGCCATCCGGCGCATCGTGCAGGGCCAGCGTTCCACCTTCTTCTGCCCGTCATGCCAGAAGCGTTGATCGACGACTTCGGCAAGACCGTCGTGGCCTGGCAGCGCCGCCATGGCCGCAACAGCCTGCCGTGGCAGAACACGCGCGACGCCTACCGCGTCTGGCTGTCGGAGATCATGCTGCAGCAGACCCAGGTGACCACCGTGCTGGGCTACTACGAGCGCTTTCTCGCCCGCTGGCCCCGCGTGACGGACCTGGCGGCGGCGTCGCTCGACGAGGTGCTGGCGCAGTGGGCGGGCCTGGGCTACTACAGCCGGGCGCGCAACCTGCACGCTTGCGCGCAGGCCGTGGCCACGCTGCATGGCGGCGACTTCCCGCGCTCGGCAGCGGAGCTGCAGACGCTGCCGGGCATCGGCCGTTCCACGGCGGCGGCGATTGCGGCCTTCTGCTTCGGGGAGCGCGTGGCCATCCTGGACGGCAACGTCAAGCGTGTGCTCGGGCGCGTGTTGGCCTTCGAGGGCGACCTCGCCAGCAGCGCCGCCGAGAAGCGCCTGTGGGACCACGCCACCGCGCTGCTGCCCATGCAGGACGTGGACCGCTACACGCAGGGCCTCATGGACCTGGGCGCCACGGTCTGCACGGCGCGGTCGCCCAACTGCCTGATCTGCCCGGTGCAGCCGCTGTGCCGGGGCCAGCAGCAGGGCGACCCCACGCGCTACCCCATCAAGACGAGGAAGCTCAAGCGGGGTCGGCGCGAGAACTGGTGGCTGTGGCTGGAGCGCGAAGGCCAGGTGTTGCTGCAGCAGCGGCCGGCCACCGGCGTCTGGGCGGGCCTGTGGACGCTGCCGATGTACGACGATGAAGACGCCGCCCGTGCCGCGCTGCCGGGGGCGCAGCTGCAGACGCTGCCGCGGCTGCAGCATGCGCTGACGCATTTCGACTGGGTGCTGCACACGCTGCGCGCCGAGGTGGACGGGGGAAACACGCCTGACGGCACCTGGGTCGCACGCGAGACACTCCCCGCCTACGCGCTGCCAGCGCCGCTGAAGAAGCTGATCGAGGAAAGCTAGCGATGAAACCCCAGGTCAAGAGTGGCCTCGAATACGCCGTGATCACGCTGCTGGTCGCGGGCCTATGCATGTGGCAGCTGCTCGCCGCCACGCAGGACGACGAGCCGCCGGCGGCCAAGGTGGTGCTGATGGGCATGGGCCTGCTGGTGGCCGGCGCAATGCACTGCGTCTTCATGATGCAGCTGGTGCGCCGCACCGGCCGCAGCTTCTGGCCGTGGTTCGTGGGCATCGTCATCTTCATGCCCATCGGCTCGGCCGTGCTCCTGGCGCTGTTGCTGGGCGACACCGACAGCGCAGACACCTGACAGGTTGTGCAGTCTGCACGCCCGCTGCATTGCCGGGCGTGGGCGGAAGGCGCAAAGTCCCCAGCACAACGACAAAGGGGACAGCCGTGGATTTCCTGAAGAACATGCGCGTGGGCGCGCGACTGGGGCTTGCGTTCGCGTTGGTGCTGGGCCTGCTGCTCGCGATGGCGGGCACCGGGGCGCTGCTGGCGCGGTCGATCAACCACTACGCCGAGTACTACGGCAGCGACGTCATCCCGTCACTGCGCGTGGTGAGGGAGATCGAAAGTGCCGTCTCCGACGCCCGCCGGCTGGAGCAGCAGCACCTGCTCACCGACGACGACAAGGAGAAGAAGTCGCTGGCCACGCGCATCGCCGACGCGCGCAAGTCCTTCGAGAAGAGCCTCAAGGACTACGAGCCCCTGCTGTCCGACGACAAGGACCGTGAGTTCCTGAAGAAGGTCAGCGAAGGCGGCGCGGCGTATTTCGCGGTCGAGGCCAAGGTGCTCAAGGCCTCCGAGGAAAGCGCGGCCGACCCCACGCAGGGTACAGCGGCCAAGGAGCTGACCTTCGGCCCGGCGCGCGACGCCTTCCGCAAGCTGCGCGACGACATCAAGGGCTGGTGGGCCTACAACGAGCAGATCGCCGCGGAGGCGACCGAGGCTGCCGAGGCGGCCTACCGGCGTGTGTTGTTGACGTTCGCGGCGGCGTCCGCGGTGGCGCTCGTGCTCGGGGTGGCAGCGGCCCTCGTGATCACCCGCTCCATCACCGAGCCCGTGCGGCGCGCTTCGCAAGCCGTGCGGGCTGTGGCGGGTGGCGACCTGACGCAGCGGCTGCAGAGCTCGTCGCGCGACGAACTCGGCCAGCTGCTGGGCATGCTCGACGAGATGACCCAGAACCTCGCCCGCATGGTGTCGGGCGTGCGCCAGGGCTGCGAGCAGATCACCGTGGCGGCGGCGGAGATCGCCCAGGGCAATGCCGACCTCTCGGCCCGCACCGAGAGCCAGGCGTCGAGCCTGGAAGAGACGGCCGCGTCGGTCGAACAGATGGCCGCGCAGATCAAGGCCAATGCCGACAACGCGCGCCAGGCCGACCAGCTCGCCAACCGCGCGTCCGAAGTCGCCGGAGCCGGTGGCGCGGCCGTGGGCGAGGTGGTGGCCACGATGGACGCGATCTCCACGTCCAGCCGCAAGATCGGCGACATCATCGGCACCATCGACGGCATCGCCTTCCAGACGAACATCCTGGCGCTGAATGCCGCGGTCGAGGCCGCGCGCGCGGGCGAGCAGGGCCGTGGCTTCGCGGTGGTGGCGGGCGAAGTGCGCCTGCTGGCCCAGCGCAGCGCCGAGGCGGCCAAGGAGATCAAGAGCCTCATCGGCGACAGCGTCACCAAGGTCGAGAGCGGCAGCAGCCAGGTGCTGGCGGCGCGCGAGACCATTGGCCAGATGGTCAACGAAGTGCGCCGCGTGACGGACCTCGTGGGCGAGATCACGGTGTCCAGCCGCGAGCAGTCCGAAGGCGTCGGCCAGATCAACGCCGCGGTGAGCCAGCTCGACCAGGCCACGCAGCAGAACGCCGCACTCGTGGAGCAGACGGCCGCGGCAGCTGAGAGCATGCGCATGCAGACGGCCAAGCTGACCGAGGCGGTGTCGGCCTTTCGCGTGGATGCGGGCGCGGCGCCGGTGGTCTCGCGCGCGGCGGCGAAGGCACCGGCAGCCAAGGCGTCGGCCCCGAAGCCCGCGGCCAGGCCTGCGGTGCGGGCCAGCAAGCCGCCGGCTGCCTCGAAGGCGGAGCCGACGGCCAGCGCGCCCGCCCCAAGGCCTTCAGCGCCCCCACCCGCTCCCGCACCCGCGGCTGCCGAAGGCGACTGGGAGACCTTCTAGAACAGGCTGGCCAGGCGCCGCACGGCGTCTTCGCTCTGGGCGCGGTCGGGTTGCAGGTCGGCGCTGCCGAAGTCGTGCTCGCCCATGGCCGCCACCAGCAGGCCGTCGCGGCGGGGCAGCGCCACGCAGTTGTGGCCGCGGTAGATGACCGCGTAGCCCACCTCGGGCTGCGGGATGAGGCGCGCGGTCTGGCCGCGCACCGGCGTCATGCCCGCATCGCCCAGCAGCGTGCGCGCGCCGTCGCCGGTGCAGTTGACGATGACGCGCTCCGGCAGCCGGGCGAAGTCGCGCGGCGTGTGCAGTTCGCGCTGCACCAACTCGCCGCCGTCGCGGGCGAAGTCGTCCAGCAGCAGGCGCTGGTAGGCGGGGATGTTGAAGACGAGTTGCGTGAAGCGGCGCACGTGCGGCGAGCGGAAGGGGTGCTCGCCCGGCGCCAACGCGCGGCCTTGGGGGCGCAGGTCGTGGATGCGGTCGTACAGGTCCGGGTACTCGGGCTCGCCGGCGTGGCCGGGCAGGGGCGTGTCGAAGCCGTCGTCGGCGATCACGTAGCCGTCGTGCCACTCGACCGGGCCGGAGGGCAGCCCCAGGTAGCTCTGGTGCACCTTGAACGACGCGCGGGCCATGGCCTCCCAGCCGTCCTGCCAGGTGTCGCTGGCGTGCTCGTTCGCGACGATGCGGGAGTCCGGCGTCCACAGGCCCGTGGCGGCGCTGGAGTGCACGCGCGGCGGGCGGTCCTTGGCGTAGAGCCGCACGCGGTAGCCCGCCTGCTGCGCGGTGCGCGCCGTGGTGAGGCCGATGGCGCCGCAGCCGATGACGGCGATGCGGTCACCGGGCCGCGCGCCGCTGGCCTGCACCAGCGCGAGGGCGCGTTGCGCCGAGCCCCAGGACAGCGACCAGCCGCTGCCGCCGTGGCCGTAGTGGTGCACCAGCGCCTTGCCGAAGCGGCGTTCGGCCTCGATGCGCGGGCCCTGCGCCCGGAAGGGGCGGATGCCGACGGCGATGTCGACGATGCGGTCCACGCTGGCGCGGATGGCTGCGGGCGCGTGCGGCGCGGCGAAGTCCATCGCCTGCGCGGGCAGGGCCATCGCGGCGCTGCCGGCGGCGAGCAGGTGGCGGCGCTTCACAGGGCCTGCTTCGCGAGGGACTTGCGGATCATCGCGGCGTCGCGCAGCCGCTGGGCCGAGCCGTCGGCGTCCAGCAGCACGACCGTCACGGGCCGTTTGCCGTTGAGGATGCGCATGGCCAGGCAGCGGCCAGCCTCCTCGGTGTAGCCGGTCTTGGAGACACGGATGTTCCAGCCCTTGGCGCCCACGAGGCGGTTGGTGTTGCGGATCTCGCGCGGCTTGCCGTCCACGGGGACCTTGGCCTTCTTCACGCTGGTGATGCGCTCGATCTCGTCGTAACGCGCCGCGGCTGCGGTCACCCGCGCCATCTCGGTGGCGGTGGAGGTGTTGGCGGGAGACAGGCCGGTGGGGTCGCTGATGGCCGTGCGCTTGAGGCCGAGTGCGTGGATCTTGGCCTGCATGGCCTTGGTGAAGCCCGCCTCGCCGCCGGGGAAGGTGCGGGCCAGCGCCGCTGCGGCGCGGTTCTCGGACTCCATCAGCGCCATCTCCAGCGCGGCCTGGCGGCTCATCTGCGTGCCCACGCGCACGCGGGAGCGGCTGTGCTTGAGGGTGTCGACGTCGTCGCTGGTGATGCGCAGCTTCTCGTTGGGGTCGAGCTTGGCATCCAGCACGACCATGGCGGTCAGCAGCTTGGTCAGCGAGGCGATGGGCACGACGGCATCGGCGTCGCGCGCCATCAGCACCTTGCCGGTGGCGTCGTCGATGACGACGACGTGCTTGGCGTTCACCGGCAGCTTGAGCTGCTGGGCGGGCGGGGCGTCGGCGCCCGGGGCGGCCTGCGCGACCTGGGCGGTGGGCTCGGGCGGCGGCGTGTCCTTGGACTTGGCCTGCACGACGAAGCTGGTCGCGGCGACAAGCAGGGCGGGCAGCGCGAGCTTCCAGCCGGTGGCCTGGGGGCGGGGGGCGAGCAGGCGCTCGATGCGGTGCAGCAGGTCACCGCCGCGGGCGGCCGGGGCGAGGGGAGGGGTCATGGGGTCGTGATCCAGTTCAGACAGGGCATGCAGGGCCTGGGCGAGGCGACGGGAGTCGCCCAGCGCTTCGGCCGAGATTTCGTCGGCGACGAGCTCGCGCTCCGCACGCATGCGGGCCGAGAGCCACCAGACGACCGGGTGGAAGAAGAGCAGGGCCTCGACGGCGCTCTGCAGCAGGTTGGCCAGGTAGTCCCAACGCCGCACGTGGGCCAGTTCGTGCGCGAGCAGCGCCTCGATCAGGCTCACGGGCAGGCGGGTGAGGAGGGCGGCGGGCAGCAGCACGCAGGGCTTGAGCGTGCCCAGCGCAATGGGGCCGCCGAGGTCGGGCAGCAGCCGCAGGCTGACGCGGCGCGCGAGGCCCAGGCGGCGGGCCAGGGTGTCCAGGCGCTGCTGCCACTCGGCCGGAGCGGGCTCGCTGCGCCGGCGCGCGCGGGCCACCCAGGCCAGGCCAAGCGCCAGCCGGCCCAGCATCAGGGACGCACCCAGCGCCCAGGCCCCCACGAGGGCGGGCATCTGCGCGGCGAGTGGCGAGAGTTCGCCGATGAAGTCGGTGTCGCTCGGGGTGATGTTCAGGCACTGCGCCAGCGGCAGCACGAGGCACAGCGCCAGGCTCAGCGCGCACACGCCGTAGCGCCAGCGTGCAGACGACCCGCGCAGCAGGGCCAGCAACAGTGCTGCCAGCGCGCCGATGACGGCGCCCTGCCACAGGAAGTGCAGCAGCGCCCAGCCCCAGGCGCCGATGACGAGGTCGATCGCAGCGTCCAGGCTCATGCGTCGTCTCCGCCCTTGGCCAGCAGCTGGCGGATCTCGGCCCGCTCCTTGGCGCTGACGTGGCCTTGCAGCGCGGCCAGCACCAGCGCCTTGCCCGAGCCGGCGAAGGCCTTGGCGATGAAGTCCTTCACGAGCGACTGCTGGAGCTTCTCCTGCGCCTGCACCGGCGCGTAGAGGTGGGGCCGGTGGTCTTCGTCGCGGGTGAGCAGGCCCTTGGCGTGCATCACCTGCAGTTGTCGAAGCACGGTGGCGTAGGTGGCGTCGGGGCGGTCGGGCAGCAGGGCTTCGTGGGCGGCCTTGGCGTCGGCAGGGCCCAGGCGCCAGAGCACCTGCAGCAGGTCCAGCTCGGCAGCGGTGGGTTTGGTGGGCGGCGAGGAGGGCATGAATTCAGAATAACTGTTCTAGAACTCGATGTCTAGAACAATTGTTCTGAAATTGCGGCCCTGCCTCAGCGGGCGTCCAGCTCGCGGTGGCGCTTGAGCACGTGGCCGTGGTGGCTGAACTGGCGGGCGAGCATCTCGACGAGGTAGACCGAGCGGTGCTGCCCGCCCGTGCAGCCGATGGCGACTGTGAGGTAGCTGCGCTGGTCGGCCGCGAAATTGGGCAGCCAGCGCGACAGGAAGCCGGCGATCTGTCCCATCATCAGACCGACCTCGGGCTGCGCTGCCAGGTAGGCGGCCACGGGGGCGTCGCGGCCGGTCAGCGGGCGCAGCTCGCGGTCGTAGTAGGGGTTGGGCAGCACGCGCACGTCGAAGACGAAGTCCGCGTCGCTGGGCACGCCGTGCTTGAAGGCAAAGCTCTCGAACACGAGTGTCAGCTTGGCGCCGGCGTTGGGCCCCACCAGGTCGGCCAGCCAGGCGCGCAGCTGGGCCGGGCGCAGCTGGCTGGTGTCGATGACGGTGGACTCGGCCTTCAGGCCGCCGAGCAGCTCGCGTTCGAGCTTGATCGCGTCCAGCAGCAGGCGGTGGCTGTCTTCGGCGGTGTTGTCCAGCGTGCCGAAGGCGGTGTCGCGGTCTTCGCGCAGCGGGTGGGGGCGGCGGGTCTCGGAGAAGCGCCGCATCAGCGCGTCGTTGCTCGCGTCCAGGAACACCGAGCGCACCGCCACGCCCTGCGCGCGCAGCTGCTTGAGCAGCGGCAGCAGCAGCGGCAGCGAACTGGCCGAGCGCACGTCCACGGCGATGGCCACGCGGCGCTCGCCGCGCTGCTCCTCGAGCTTGAGGAAGTCCAGCAGCAGCTCGGCCGGCAGGTTGTCGACGCAGAAATAGCCTGCGTCTTCCAGCGCATGCATGGCCACCGACTTGCCGCCACCGGACATGCCGGTCAGCAGCACCACGTCGCCCTGCAGTTCGGTGTCGAGGTTCATGGCTTGGCCTTGCTCGCGGGTTGGGCGGTGGAGGCGTCGAGCATTTCCTGCGCGTGGGCCAGGCTCGTGGACGACAGCCGCTCGCCGCCGAGCATGCGCGCGATCTCGGCCACGCGGGCCTCGCCGGCCACGGGGCTGACGGAGCTGACCGTCGTCTTGCCCTGCAGCGCCTTGGCGACGACAAGGTGGCGGTCGGCACAGGCCGCGACCTGCGGCAGGTGGGTGACGGCCAGCACCTGACGCTGGCCGGTGGCCGACTGGCCGAGCTGCTTCATGAGCCGCCCGACCGTCTCGGCCACGGCGCCTCCGATGCCGACGTCGATCTCGTCGAAGATGAGCGTGCCCGGCGCGCCGCCTGCGGCCTGGCTGGCTGCCTGCTGGCTCGTCGTGACGGCGATGGCCAGCGCGATGCGCGAGAGCTCGCCGCCGGAGGCCACCTTGGCCAGCGGGCGCGGCGTGCTGCCTGCGTGGCCGGCCACGAGGAACTCGGCCGACTCCACGCCAAAACTCTGCGGCCCGTCGGTGGCGGTGAGGGCGATGTCGAACTTGCCGCCCGCCATGCCGAGCTGCTGCATGGCCGCGGTGACGGCGGCGGCCAGCTGCGGCGCGGCCTTCTTGCGGGCGCGGCTGGCAGCCTGCGCCTCGGTGTCGAAGGCCTTGCGCGCGGCGGCCAGGGCGGCTTCGAGCTGGGCGGGGTCGCTCGCGGCGTCCAGCGCGGCGAGCTCGGCGCGCCACTGCGCCAGCAACGCGGGCAGCTCCTGCGGCTGGCGGCGGTAGCGGCGGGCGAGCGTCATCCAGGCGGACACGCGCTCGTCGAGCTCCGCCAGGCGGGCGGGGTCGAGGTCGGCCTTGTGCAGGTAGGCCGAGAGCGTGTGGCTCGCGTCCTGCAGCTGGGCCTGCACGTCGCGCAGGGCCTGCACGGCGGGCAGCAGGCGGTGGTCGTGGTCGAGCACGCGCTCGAGCTGGTCGAGCGCGCCGCCGGCCAGCGACTGGGCGCTCGGCTCGGCTTCGTCCAGGGCGTCGAGCGCCGACTTGGCCGCGTCGATGAGGCTTTGCCCGTGCGACAGCCGCTCGTGCTCGGCGTTGAGCTCCTCCCACTCGCCGTCGCCCGGCGAGAGGCTGTCGAGCTCGCCGATCTGCCAGGCCAGGCGCTCGCGCTCGCGCAGGGCATCGGCCTGTTGGCCCTGGGCGCGCTGCAGGGCATCGGCCGCCTGCTTCCAGGCGGCGTGGGCGCGGGCCAGGGGGGCGGTGTCCAGGCCGGCAAAGCCGTCCAGCAGGCTGCGCACCGCAGCCGGCCGGGTCAGGCCTTGCCAGGCGTGCTGGCCGTGGATGTCCAGCAGGTGGTCGGCCAGCTCGCGCAGCTGCGTGAGCGTGGCGGCGCCGCCGTTGATCCAGGCGCGGCTCTTGCCGGCGGCGTCGATCACGCGGCGCAGCAGCAGGGTGTCGTCGGCGTCGAAACCGGCGTCGTCGAGCCAGCTGCGCAGGTGGGTGGGGGTGTCGAACTCGGCCGTGATCTCGGCCTTGGCCGCGCCTTCGCGCACCACGCCCGCGTCGCCCCGGCCGCCCAGGGCCAGCTGCAAGGCGTCGATGAGGATGGACTTGCCCGCGCCGGTTTCCCCGGTCAGCACGGCAAAGCCGGGCTCGAAGTCGAGCTCCAGCGTGGGGACGATGACGAAATCCTTCAGGCTCAGGTGCCGCAGCATGGTGAGTCTCTAGGTCAGATGTACCAGCGCAACTTGCGCCGCAGCGTGGCGTAGTAGCTCCAGCCCTTGGGGTGCAGGAAGCGCACCTGGTGCTGGCTGCGCCGCACGGTGATGGTGTCGCCGTGCAGCAGGCTGGCCAGGCTTTGCATGTCGAAGTTCACCGACGCGTCGCGCCCGGCGACGATCTCCATGCGCACCTCGCCCAGGTCGGGCAGCACGATGGGCCGGTTGGAGAGGGTGTGCGGCGCGATGGGCACCATCAGCCAGCCGCCAATGCTCGGGTGCAGGATGGGCCCGCCGGCCGAAAGCGCGTAGGCCGTGGACCCGGTGGGGGAGGCGACGATGAGGCCGTCGGCCCGCATGTTGGCCACGAAATGCTCGCCGACCGAGATCTTGAGCTCCACCATGCCGGCCGTGCCGCCGCGGCTCACGACCACGTCGTTGAGCGCCAGGCCCGTGTAGATGGCCTCGCCGTCGCGCCAGACCTCGCCTTCGAGCATGGCGCGGGGCTCCACCTCGTAGTCGCCCGCCAGCACCGGGGCGAGGGACTCGCGCCAGCGCTCGATGGGGATGTCGGTGATGAAGCCCAGGCGGCCCTGGTTGATACCCAGCAGCGGGATGCCGTAGGGCGCCATCTCGCGGGCAAAGCCCAGCATCGTGCCGTCGCCGCCGATGACCACCGCCAGGTCGCAGGCGCGGCCGAGCTGCTCGTGCGACAACGCGTCGTAGCCCGTAAGGCCGGTGTTGAGGGCGGTGTCGGCTTCCAGCGAAACGTCCAGCCCGCTGGCGCACATGAATTGGGCGATTTCCTCCAGCACCGGACGGATGCCTGGCGCCTGATGCTTGCCCACGATGGCGACATGTCTGAAGCGCTCGGCCATGCGGCAAATTACACCACAGGGGTTTTGCCTTCCCAGGGCAAGCCGGGGCTTTTCCTAGAATGACTGCATGCTGGACGAGCGCTCGAAATCCCTGCTGAAAACCCTGGTCGAACGCTATATCGCCGACGGGCAACCCGTGGGCTCGCGCACGCTGTCCAAAGCGTCGGGGCTGGAGCTGAGCCCGGCGACCATCCGCAACGTGATGGCCGACCTGGAAGAGCTCGGCCTCATCGCCAGCCCCCACACCAGCGCCGGGCGCATCCCCACACCGCGCGGCTACCGGCTGTTCGTGGACACCATGCTCACGGCCCAGCCCGGGCTGATCGGCGTGGAAACGGCCCAGCTGCAGCCCGACCAGCCCCAGCGCGTCATCGCCAGCGCGGCGCAGATGCTGTCCAACCTGTCGAGCTTCGTGGGCGTCGTCACGGCGCCGAAGAAGCCCAGCGTCTTTCACCACATCGAATTCCTGCGTCTGGGCGAACGCCGGGTGCTCGTCATCCTCGTGTCCCCGGACGGCGACGTGCAGAACCGCGTCATCTTCACCGCCCAGGACTTCAGCCAGGGCGAGCTCGCCGAAGCCAGCAACCGGCTCAACGCGGGCTACGCGGGCCTCACGCTCGAAGCCGTGCGCGAGCGCCTGCGCCACGAGGTGGACGCGCTGCGCGGCGAGATCGCCCAGCTCATGAGCGCGGCCGTGGACGTCGGCACCGAAGCCATGGCCCAGCAGGAAGAGCGCGTCGTCGTCTCCGGCGAGCGCAACCTGCTCACCGTGCAGGACTTCAGCCACGACATGGGCAGCCTGCGCCGGCTCTTCGACCTCTTCGAGCAGAAGACCCAGCTCATGCGCCTGCTCGACACCTCCAGCCGCGCCGAGGGCGTGCGCATCTACATCGGCGGCGAAAGCCAGGTCGTGCCCTACGAGGAGCTGTCCATCGTCTCCGCGCCCTACGAGGTCGACGGCCAGGTCGTGGGCACCCTGGGCGTCATCGGCCCCACCCGCATGGCCTACGACCGCATGATCCAGATCGTCGACATCACCAGCCGCATGGTGGGCCAGGCGCTGTCCCAGCGCTGACTAGAATCCGCCGCTCTCCCCCGGGGGCCGTTAGCTCAGTTGGTCAGAGCAGAGGACTCATAATCCTTTGGTCATTGGTTCAAGTCCAATACGGCCTACCAACAAAATCAATAGGTTACGGATGAATCATGGTTGGCTGGCATCGCGTGATCTCAAGGTCATGTAGCCGCCATGTAGCCAGAAGTCGCCGTTAAGACAAAGGGTCGGTTCCACGCTGATAGCGACCGGCCACCCGGTGCTACATCCGGCACCCTGCGTTCTGGCAGCCCCTACTCGAGCACCTATGGCTTTGTCAGTTCGGTTATTTTTAGGTCGATCAATCTGCTGATTCCAAGTGTCAGATACCGCGTGAATTGCACAAGGTCAATGATCGAGCTTGGTTGAGGTACGTTTGACGTCGTTCCGGTGTGCGCGCACTCGTTTCTGATGTCGTTCAGGTTTTTTAACAGACCTGCGACTGTGCTTGCGGAGTACTTTCCCTTTAATGCTTGGGAGATGGCGTCAAAGCCGCCCTTGATTTCTAGTCCTGAAAGTACGGCCTTCACCACGTCCGGCGAAGGATTTCCCTGCGTCCGTGCGAACGCTTCCCATACTGGGGATTTAGTTGCGTCGACGATTGGGGCAACTAGTCGGCGCACAAAAGCTGAGGAATCAGTGAGTGAATTCTTTCGCTTGACTTCTCGCTTTACCAAGTCGGCAAGATGCCCGGCACCCTCACGTAGGTGCGTTTCCAAATATGAGGGGCAAAGCCGGCCCATTCCGTAGCCCTTGCTAAGCAATTCAGCAAAGTAGGCTTCGCATGCCGATCGTAGAAATGATTCCAGAAATCCACTTAGGAGCACTACGCTGCCTAACTGAATGGTATTGTGCTGTGCCAGCAGGCCGCTGTCTCGCATGGCTTGGGGAGCTTCAATCTGTACCCTTTCCATCAATTTCAGGATAGGGCCGGCAGATTGGGAAAACTCAGTATAGGCGGCGCGAATGGAGCTACGCATCTCGCCTCAGGCCAATGCGGAGCCTGCACATTGATTCACAAGGCCAACAAGTCTAGCCACTCGGGTAGATATCGCACCTTTGCCGTTCGTGCCCGTTGTAATTGATTCGCGAAAGGCTTGATCCGATTTAACGAGATTGGCAAGTCCGTCTTTCAGCGCCGTAGCGATGCCATCGTCAATCTTGGCTGGATCCAATGACGCAAAGGCGACCATCACGGCATCGGAGAGCGGGGCCGACTTCGACTTTTTATCCGTGTCATCTGGGCGGACGAAGGCGTCGTCAGCGCCGAAAACGCGCTTAACTGAATTGATCGCGCGGAAGAAAGACTGTTTGTCCTCCTCATATTCGTCGGCTTCGGGATTGACCTCCGCCTCTTGGTTCCTGGCGTCAAGGTAGTGCCCCAGCCACCATTTGAAACTTCGACGAATCTTTGCAGGCTCCTTGAGTGCAAAGAAGCGCAGCACGAGCTCGATATCCTTCATTTGGCTATAGAGCGTATTCGATTTTCGATCTGCATTGTCGAGCGGAATTCCCCAGAGTTCACGGAATACAGGCTCGTCAGACAGTTTATGTAGCACCCTGTTGAATTTGCCTTGAAACACGGCATTGCGAATCTCCATTGTGTTCAATGGAACGCCACCCGTGTTAAGTCGGTCGAATACGTCGTATTTTACTTCTGGCGATGATTCGCGGAGCAACAGAACTGCTGGAATGAATCGCCGCTTGATTGTCGGCGCGAGACCTTTGTCCTCAAGGTCCGTAAACCTCATTCCGTTTAGTTCCTTCCAAACTTCGAGTTTTTCGAGGGCATAGCTTCCCCGCAGGAATTCGTAGATTGCAGTCAGACGTTGGCGCCCATCAAGAACCACATACGAACCATAGCGGTCTTCTCCCAAGAAGACCGGCGGCACAGGCACGTTCATTATGATGGATTCGACGAACCTGGATTGTTTCTTGGTATCCCATCGATCTCGGCGCTGAAAGTCAGGATTTAGGCCGATCTGATCCTCAACCATTGCCTTCAATGTCGATATAGGCAGTTCGATTTTCTGTGGATGGATCTGGCGCATCTGCTTTGCATACTTTTTCTCAAGTGCGTCGTCTGCATCCAGCTCAGGTGAGTAGTTTTCATCATCCGCATCGTCAACAAAATTGATTTTGCTATTGCTCATTGAAGGCCTCGTTGGGTTATTGGTGAGGTTGCGAACACCAACACATCTTCAGTGTCAACGTTGGAGCTGCGGTAAAGCTTGAATTTTGGATTGGACCAAGCAATCGACGACTTGGCAAAATGCGCGCGTGACGACGATAGTGTTAGCCCCTTTGCCAGCATGGCTTCGGTAACTATTCCGCTCAGGTCGATCTTTACGTCCTTGAAATAGGAGCTTTGTACAACCACAGCGATGTGGCCATTTTCAATGACAGATGTCAACTGAGAAATAGAGCGCAGTAAGTCATCAAAATACTTTGAAAAGTATCTTGAGTAATAGGTGCCTGCTGCCTTCGTAGGATGGTTTTGGATCGCCGTAAGTGTTCTGCCCAGGAGCGATGTTGGGCTTACTTCTGGCGGGCCAGAGGAGTGCTTCTCCGTAACGACGGACCCCATGATTTCGCGACGAAGCGCTAAGAAGCCAATTTCGTCAAGTTCGCCCAAGGCAAGCTGCTCTGGAATGGTAGCCACTGCGTAATCAATGCGAGTGCAATATGGAGGCGAAGTAATCGCAAGGTTGAACTTCCCAAGGTTCGCAAGGTTCTGCCGAGAATCGCAAACGCGCAGATCGGGCCATTGGAAATGATCGGGCCGGGCATTGGGTGCCGACTTGGAGGAAGCTTCAAGGCCAGCGACGGCCCTCAATAGGAGCGAATGTAGTTCTGCGCGATCCAGTTGGACTAACTGTTCCTTATGACGTGGGCGACTGAACCAGGAAGGATTCGTGCCGCGCAAAGGGCGAAGTGCTTCGCGCAGAACCTCTGAAAGTACGATAAATGCCGCCCCTGAAAGCGCCGCTAGTTCATTGCTATCGAGGCCAGCCGCATGCACATTAGCGGCGTCAATGAGATAAGCCCTGAGAATCCGCAGGTTGGCGGCCGACTTTGAATCAAAGAAAGACGACAACAGATCGTTTTCCTGAGCACCCAAGTGACTAGCAGAGAAAAGGTGCGAACTACGCTGAGCAGCTAGATGCTTGCATAGCTTCAACACCAGGTCTGACCGTGCAAGTCGCGCCCAAGCAACCGGGAGCATTGCCGGGTTAATGTCTGCGCCGACGCTTTGGATGCCTAGGTGTGCGCACACGCTAGTCGTGGCGCCACTTCCATTCCAAGGGTCTAAAACTCGCGTGGCGGAGGTCGAAAACCTCTCGAGGACATCTTGTACAAAGGTATTCGAGAACCCTGCGTAGTACTTGTACTTGACCTCCTCTTTTGCTGGCAGCTTTGGTGATTGCATCCGACTACTAACTATTGCTTGGCTTGGATGGCCGGAAATCTTGATGGTTGGACAGTATGCCCTGCTGACTCCTTTCGTTGCTGACTTCCGGCCCCCGCCGGTCCGTACAGTTATTGACACGAGTCCGAGGCGAAGCCGGCTGCGCCGTCTCCGCGATCTGGCTTCGCCAGTCGAAGCGCCCGCCGGGCTTGGACCTGGGGCCGCTCAATGTTCCAGACATGGCGGACGGATTTAACGATCCATGTGCGCAGGTCCGTATTGACCCAGCGGAACCTGCACAGGTCAGCCCTCCACGCCGCTCGCCAACTGAGCGTCCAGCCGCACAAGATCCGCGTAGGTGGTAGACACGCCGCCGCAAACGATCACGAGAACGTCGGCGGCGTTCTGGAGGGCTGCCGAGGACCGCTGGCGCATGGCGGCGATGGCTGCGCCGCAGGCCGGCTCCACCACCCAGCGGTGCTCGCGTTCGAGTTCGAAGCAGGCCGCCAGCGCTTCGCGGTCGGTGACGGTCGTGGTGGTGACGGGGTGGCGCTTCGTCCAGGCGAAGGCCTCCTCGCTCACCCGCCGCGCGCCGAGTGACGTGGCCACGCTGTTGATGGCGTCCAGGGTGACGAGGTGGCCGGCGTTCACGGCCGCGTGCAGCGACGCTGCGCCTTCGGTTTCTGCCGCGACGAGGGGGACTCCCGCCCAACCCACGGCCGCCATGCCCTGCAGCACGCCGCACATGAGGCCGCCCCCGCCGACGGACAGGACGACGGCGTCTGGCCGCGGCCCTTGGCGTGCGGCCTCGTGGATCATCGACGCATGCCCCTCCCACAGCAGCGGGTCGTCGAAGGGGTGGATGAAGGCGTCGCTCGGTGTTCGCAGCGACATGAGGTGCTCGTTGGCCTCCATCCAGCTCTTGCCCTGCACGACGACCTCGGCGCCGTAGCGGCGCAGCAGCGTGCGGGGCCACTCGGGCGTGGACTCGGGCACGACGACCAGCACGGGCAGGCCCAGTTGCCGGCCTGCATAGGCCACGGCGAGGCCGGCATTGCCGCCAGAGGACGACAACAGGCGGCGCGCCCCTTGTTTCGCGTGCCACTCGCAGGCATGGCCCACCCCGCGCAACTTGAACGAGCCGCTGGGCTGCAGTGCTTCCAGCTTCAACCAGACCCGCTGGTTCGGTGTGCTGAAGGCGTCGGAGGCGATGAGGGGCGTCGGGATGTGGATGGCCATGCCGCGCATGCTAAGGGTGTCGGTCCACCCCGGGCCTGCGCTGCGCGGCGTCACTGCGCCGGCGCTGCGCCAGGCTTCACCACGGCGTCGGGCTCCTGCTTGCCGAGGATGGCCATGTGCCGGTGCTTGAGTGCGTCGCGGATGCGCGGGACGAGGGTGAGGCTGTTCTCGCCCTTGACGGCGAGGTAGTCGTAGCCGATCTCTTCGATCGTTGCAGCGGCGAGCCGGTTGGCTTGCCATTTGCGCTGGAACTCGCCGCCGGTCGAGACCGTGATCATCACGGCGGCCGACACCGTCAGCACCGCGGCGATGTCCTTCTTGACCTTCTCCTCGCTGATGTAACTCTCCAGCTTCAGGATCAGGCCCGACAGCGCACCAAACACCGCTGCGGCCCAGGTGAACCCCCAGTACAGGCCGCTCCACAGGGCGGCGATCTGGCGAGTCTCGGTGTAGTTGCCGATGATCGCCTTCGCGACGGCGGCCTTGTCGGCGTCCTTGCCCTTGGCGAAGGGCTCCAGCATCTCCTTCATGGTGTCGCCACGGAGATGGCCTTCACTCTGGCTGAAGTACAGGATCGCGCCGCCGGCGGCCAGCACGACCAGCAGCAGTCTGAGGAGTCTGGAACATCGTGTCATGGGCAGTCGGGCCTGGACGGGCCGCAAGGTCAGCAAACGTCGGACTCACGACGCCCGGCGCCAGCCAGGTGTCGCGATGAGGCATCCTGCCTGCGCGGGCCTGGGGTACGGGGTTGCGTATCCACACGCCCAACGAGGCACGGCAGGGAGGCTCGCATTGCACGCGCCCGACCGCATCATCAAAACTGCCGACACGCTGGCGTGCCGCCCCGGCCGTTCAACCCAGCCACACGGGCCGGAACGTTTCGTTCGCAGCCGCCCAGTCGTCCATGCTGATCTCGCTCACGTCCACACCCGACAGGAAGCGCACGCGCTGCTGGTGCGACTGCGCGCCGCTCATCTGGCGGCTGCAGCGCAGGATGCTGTCGCGCACCTGGTTGGCGTAGGTGGGCTGCACATTGCGCTGGATGGGCTGCAGCTTCTCGGCGGAGCGGGCGAAGAGGCCGGGGAACTGGATGGCGCGGTGGGCGGCAACGGTGGCGACGGCTTGCATGGCGGCTCCTGGATGAACGTTTTCGATGACCGCCAGTGTCTGCAGCCACCGCCCGGCCGACCATCGCCCTGAACGGGGAGTCGGACGGGAGGCCCTCCCCCTTTTAGGGGGTGTGTGGGGAGGGGGCCGGGGACCCCCCTCCTGCAGGCCACCTCCGCCCCCCCTCGGGGCGATACCGGCCTTGAGGCCTGCGGCCGAGACTGACGGCCATCGACACAGGAGCCGCCATGAACTCACCAACCCAGACCCGCCCCGCGCCCGCCGAGTGCGCCCCTTACGCCAGCCGCGCCGTGCTGGGCCTGAGCATCCGCCAGCTGCGCGAGTGGGAGGTGATGGCCTCCCGGCAGCTCGTGGTGTCGCCCAAGCCCGAGGCCGAGGCCTGGGAAGACACCGAGATGGACGTCCGCCGGACGGTGCTGTGAGCGCGCGCCCGCTGGGGTTCCAGCACCTGCTGATGCGCATGCCGCGCTGGTTCGTCGAGCACGCCCGCAAGACCGAAGCCCGCGGCCGGCGCCGCCGCGCCGCCCAGGCGCTGCGCTTCGAGCTGGCTTATGCCCGTCCGGCACCGGCACCTGCGTCATCCGCGGCGGCAGCGCAGCCGCAGCCCTGGCCGGACACGGTCGCGTTCTGGCAGCACCACTGAGGCGCCGCAGGCGGCGCACTCTGGTCGCCCGCCAAGGCGTTTCGGGCAGCCCGCCGGGCGGCTCGTCTGAAGCTGGCGCGGCGGGCCGGCGGCTGCCTATGGTCGGCCTTGCTCGTTCACTGCCTGCCGGAGCCAGCCCATGTCCAAGCAGTTCAAGGAAGTCCGCCCGCCCGTCCGCGACGAGGCGCCCACCCGCATCCGCGAGGGCGGCCTGCGCTATGAAAGCAAGGCCGGCGGCAGCCCCTATGCGCGGGACCTCGGCATGGTGCTGTCGTGTTTCCTCTGTGGCCGCCACCGCCCCCGCGCCGCCCTCAAGACGCGCAAGCTCGTGGGCCGACACCACACGGTCTGCGCCGACGGCTGCACCAAGGGCTGACCGCCAAAGGGCGGCCCGGGCGGCCCGGGCGGCGGGCAAGCCTGAGTTCCGCTCATGGCGGGTGCTGCTTTTGTCATGGCTTCGATCAGCAAGTTGAGCGAAGACGAGCGATGGTGCGCGTTAACCTCGCTCGCTTGTCTCCTCCTCCCGCCTTGGGTGGATTCACCCTTCGGACCGTCACCGGCCGAAGGGTTTTTCTTTGGAGCGCCGCGTGACCGAAACCACGCCCGCGCGCGCTTCGTGAGCTGGCGTGCCCTAGGTGGCGCTGAAGCGGTGCTTTTCGGCGCCTGTGAGCCGCGTGCTGCTCCTATCGTCACGGCCATGCGCTCCCGCCGCCGCCCTTCGCCCCTGCCGAGTCTCGGCCCCCGTCTGGCCCTCTGCCCGCCGGGCTCGCCGCGGCTCGTGCTGCAAGAGTGGCTTGCCGCCCACGAGCGGCCCGTGCAGGTAGCGCTGACCGAGCTTGAGCGCTTTTCGGCGCTGATGGCGGCCCAGGGCTGGCCGGCGCATGTGTCGCGCCTGGCCTACGACAGGCTCTACGCCGGCGAGCGCTTCGGCTTCGCCAAGCGCGTGGGCCATGGCGCCTTGCCCGCATTGGCGCGGCGGTTGCTTGTCGCTTGGCGAGCGAACCGCGCCCCGTCGGGCCGGCCGGAGCAGCGCGTGCCGCCGCAAGACCGCTGAGCCCGACCGGGGCGCCCTTTCAGCCCGCATCCGCAGTGTTGTGGAGCCCGGCGCCCTTCAGCGCTGGTGCAGGGCCTCGATTTGCCCGACGCTCGCGGTTTCGCCAAGGAGACCCGCAGATGACATCGGTCGTGATCACAGGGGCACGCTACCTCACCCACCCAGAGCAGGCCGACCGGCACGGCCCTTTCGAGAAGACTTTCCTCGCCGAGGGCGACTCCTGGATGGACGCCAGCGCCGCGGCGCAGGGATCGCTGCCCTACTACCTGACCCAGGAGTTCAACAAGCGCGGCAAGACCCACCTCATCATCAACATCTCCACCTCGGGGCAGACGCTGCGGCGCATCACGCAGACGATGCGCGGCGACCTCGTCTGGTGGCTCGCGCAACTGCCCTACGACGCCGTGCTGTTCAGCGCGGGCGGCAACGACTTCATCGACGCCGCGCGCGACCCCGGGCCGGGCCTGGGCCTGCTGCGCGACATGCAGGGCCAGCCGCTGCCGCCCGACGGCGCCGCGTGCCTGCGCCAGGACGCGCTGCGCCAGCTCGTCGACGACTACCTCGCGCCCAACTTCGCCGCCATCTACGACGCCCTGCGCGCAAGCCCCAGGAACGCCGCCACGCCGCTGCTGCTCAATGGCTACGACACCCCCGTCGCGCGCGACGCCCCAGCCATCCCGGGCCTCGTCGGGCCCTGGCTCTACGCGGCCTACCGCAAGAACCACATCGATCCGTCGTTGTGGCCAGCCCTGACGGCGGCCGTGTTTGCGGCCATCACCGCGGCCCTCGGCGGTTGGCAGGCCGGCCGCACGGGCGTGGCGCTGGTGCCCACCACCGGTGTGCTCACGCCCGCAGCGCCCGGCTCCACCGGCAGCAGTGGCGACTGGAAGAACGAAATCCACCCCAACGCCAGCGGCTGGCGCAAGCTGGCCCGGCTCTGGGCTGACCGCCTGGCCTGAGCGCAGGGCTGCCGCCTCGTCACGCGGCTGTCACGCAGCGGCGCGAGCATCGCGCCTTTGTGTGAGCGGTGCTGCATGACAACCCTGACTGCCCGGCTGCGCCTGCCGGTGCCTGCCTTCCGGTCGGCCTCGTTGGCCCTCGTGGCCGCGACGGGCCTCCTCGTCGCTTCTGCCAGCCACGCCAGCGACGCCCCGTTGGCGCTGGGCTTCGGTGACTTCTTCGTGCAACCCCTGGGCCCGCGCGGGCTCACGCCCACGCCGCGGCTGCTCGACGCCGTCGGCCGCGAGGTGCGGCTGGTGGGCTTCATGGTGCACCGTGAGCACGCCCAGCCCGGGCGCTTCCTGCTCACGCCCCGGCCGCTGTCCATGGCCGAACACGCCGACGGCGAGGCCGACGACCTGCCGGCTGCCACCGTCACGGTGTTGCTGGCCGAAGGGCAGGCGGCCCGCATCGTCGCCCACCAGCCCGGGCCGCTGACCCTGACTGGCCGGCTCGAATACGGCCCGCTCGAGGACGAGACCGGCCGCATCTCCTGGCTGCGCCTGCGCCTGCCGCCCGAGGCCCTTGCCGCCCCGTCTGCTGCTCACTGAGACCTTTCATGAACGCCAAGCTGCTCTGCTCCGTCCTGCTGGCCACCCTGGCGGCCAGCCCCGCGCTCGCCGCGCCCACCGTCACCCGCCTCACGCCGCCGAGCGAGCGCTTTGCCAGCGGCCGCGCGGACCCGGTCATCGCCCGCTTCCTGCCGGGCCAGCGCTTTGACCTGCAGGCCACCGTCCAGCCCGACGCCGGGCAGGCGATCACGGCCGCGCGCTTCAGCATCGACGGCAAGCCCGTGGCCGCAACCGTGGCCCTGCGCGCCTGCGCCAGCGGCTGCGTGAAGGGCCTGCCCGCCCAGGCCGCCATCGCCACCGTGCGCGCCGTCAGCGTCGAGGCCGCGGGCCGGCATGAGTTCAGCGTCGAAGCCACGCAGGCCGACGGCCAGAAGGTGGTCGCCACCGGCAATTTCGAGGTCGTGCCCTTCGCTGCGGCCCTCGGCCCCAAGGTCCGGAACATCATCATCCTGCTGGGCGACGGCATGGGGGCGTCGCAGCGCACGGCGGCGCGCATCGTGCATGGCTACGCCCAGGGCAAGGCGCTGCAGCCCCTGGCCATGGACAGCTTCACCGCCACGGGCCTCGTGAAGACGGCGTCGCTCAACAGCATCGTGACGGATTCGTCGCCCGGCATGACGGCCTATGTCAGCGGCAACAAGAACAACAACAACGAGGAGGGCGTGTTCCCTGACGACACGCTGGACGCCTTCGACAACCCGCGCGTCGAGTACCTCAGCGAATACCTGCACCGCACCCAGGGCAAGCAGCTCGGCATCGTGACCACGGCGGACGTCTTCGACGCCACGCCAGCTGGCAACGCCGTGCACACCAGCAACCGGGGTGCGGGCACCGGCATCGTCGACCAGTTCTTCGACGACCGCAGCCGCACCGGCCTGACCGTGCTGATGGGCGGCGGCCGCAAGTGGTTCCTGCCGGCGGGCACGCCGGGCTCGGCGCGCACCGAGACCAACGACTACGCCTTCTCCGCGAGCGACCCGCACACGGCCGAGATCGTCAAGCGCTGGGGCGCCGCTCCGGGCGCGATGGACAAGGGGCGCGACCTGATCGCCGAGTTCCAGTCCGCGGGCTTCGGCTATGCGGCGACCAAGACCGACCTGGACCGCGCCGACACGGCCAAGCCGCTGCTCGGCCTCTTCGCGTTCTCCAACATGAACGTGGCGCTGGACAAGATCAACGGCCGCCGCGGCACCGACAAGAACGGCCTGTCCGGCGCCAGCGTCGTGGAGGACTTCGGCCTGCCCGACCAGCCCATGCTCGACGAGATGGCCGCCAAGGCGCTGGCCGTGCTCAAGCGCTCGCCCAAGGGCTTCGTGCTGATGGTGGAGGGCGCGTCCATCGACAAGCAGGCCCACGCCATGGACACCGAGCGCTGGATGCTGGACACGCTGGAGTTCGACCGCGCCGTGCGCGTGGCGCAGGACTTCGCGGCCGAGCACGGCGACACGATCGTCATCGTGATGGCCGACCACGAATGCTCCGGCGCGGCGCTGATCGGCGGTGCGACCGTCACCGACAAGGCGCTGGCCGAGCTGGCTGCCAAGAAGGGCACGGCCAACCTGCGCAACGGCGTCGTCGGCGTGTACGAGAAGGCCGGCTTCCCGCGCTATCGCCTCGCCGCCGACGGCTACCCCGAGACGACCGACATCGACTACCGGCTGCTCGTGGGCTACGGCGCCAACGCCGACCGCTACGAGGACTGGCGCACCAAGAAGACCCCGCAGCGCGACGGCCAGCAGCCCTTTGCCAGCGTCGCGCCGCTGAAGTGGTACCCCGCCAATGCCCAGGAGCGTGACGATGCGCTGGGCGAGTACCTCGTGACCGGCCAGGTCCCGGGCGAACAGGCCGTGCACACCGCCACCGACGTGCCGCTGTCGGCCTACGGCCCCGGCGCGCTCGCCTTCACCGGCGTGATGGACAACACCGACGTGTTCTTCAAGCTCGCGCAGGCGGCGGTGAAGGGCGTCGTCGCGCCCGCCGATACTTCGGGCTCCCACAAGCCGCCCAAGCCCAAGCGTTGAAGACACCCGACACCGCCCCCCGCCGCCGCAGCCGTGACCGCTGGCGGTGGCTGGCGGTGTTGCTCTTCGTGGCCGTGCTGTGGGGCGTCGTGCAGGCCAGCGGGCTGCGCGGGCAACTGGGCCTGGAGGCGGTGCGCGAGGGTTTCGCCGCGCACCGGCTCGAGGGCTTCGCGGTGTTCACGGGGCTTTTCATCCTGGCCAACCTGGTGCACGTGCCGGGCGGCTTCTTCCTGGCGGCGGCCGTGCTGGCCCTCGGCCCGCTGTGGGGCGCGCTGACGACCTATGTCGCGGCCTGCATCTCCTGCACGGTGACCTTCATCGTCGTGCGCGCGCTCGGGGCCGACGCCCTGCGCGACTTCAACCACCCGATCGCCCGGCGCCTGTTCGCCCGGCTGGACGCCCAGCCGGTGCGCAGCATCGTGATGCTCAGGCTCGTCTTCCACTCCGTGCCGGCCCTGAACTACGCGCTGGCGCTGTCAGGTGTGAAGCTGCGCCATTACGTCGTTGCCACCCTGCTCGGCCTGCCCCTGCCCATCGCGGTCGTGACGCTGCTGTTCGACACCTTGGCGGCCTGGTTCGGCTGGGTGGGCTGACCTTCGGCAGGGAATTGCGGCGCACGGGATACTGCCCCTCCCTACCAGGAGACGCCCCCATGAAGATCTGGCTGACCGCCGCTCTTGCCACTGCCGCCATCGCCGGCGCCCACGCCCAGGCCGCCGACCCGCTGAAGGCCGCCGTCGCTGCCGACAACCGCCTCGTTGGCAACGTCGCCCGCGACGCCGCGCGCCACCCGTACGAAACGCTGAGCTTCTTCGGCATCAAGCCCACCCACACCGTGGTGGAGCTGGCGCCGGGCGGCGGCTGGTACACCGAGATCCTGGCGCCCTACCTGCGCGAATCCGGCCAGCTGTATGCGGCCGACGGCGGCAGCGCCCGCTTCAAGGCCAAGATGGAATCCATGGGCGTGTACGGCAAGGTCAAGATCACGACCTTCGACGCCAACAAGGGCCTGCTGGACATCGCGCCGGCCGGCACCGCCGACGCCGTGCTGACCTTCCGCAACGTGCACAACTGGATGAGCATGGGCGAGGGCAAGGCGCAGGCCGTGTTCGACGCCGCCTTCAAGGCGCTCAAGCCGGGCGGTGTGCTGGGCGTGGAAGAGCACCGCCTGCCCGCCTCGCGCACACAGGACCCCAAGGCCGCCAGCGGCTACGTGCATGAGGCCGTCGTCATCAAGTTCGCTGAGAACGCCGGCTTCAAGCTGGCCGGCCGCAGCGAGGTGAATGCCAACCCCAAGGACACGGCCGACCACCCTGACGGCGTGTGGACGCTGCCGCCCACCTACGCCCTCAAGGACAAGGACCGCGCCAAGTACCAGGCCATCGGCGAGAGCGACCGCATGACGCTCAAGTTCGTGAAGCCTTGAGGACCGGGCGCCCGGCTGCACGGGGGCGCGCATGACGCACGCCGTCATCGGCTGGGGCCGCCTGGCTCGGGCGCTGGTGCCGGCCTTGCGTGAGGCAGGCGAGACGGTCGTCATCGGCCGGCGCCTGCCCGGCGAGGGCGGACTGACGCACGCCGAGGCGGCCCGCCAGGCCGACTGGGTCTGGCTCACCGTCCCTGACGACCACATCGCCGCCACCGCCGCGGCGCTGCCCTGGCGGCCGGGGCAGCTCGCGCTGCACTGCAGCGGCGCCACGCCGCTGTCCGCGCTCGCGCCCGCACCGGCGGTGGCGGGGTTTCACCCGCTCAAGCTGCTGGCGGGCGACGCGGGCCTGGCCGGCGCGCACGTGGGCATCGAGGCCGGCGACGCGCACCGCCCGGCGCTCGAGGCGCTCGCGCTGGCCCTGGGCCTCGTGCCGCTGCGCCTGCCCACGCCGATGGACGCGCCTGCGCGGGCGGCCTATCACGCGGCCGCCAACCTCGCCGCCAGCGGCGTGCTGGCCGTGCTCGCCGAGGCGCAGTCGCTCTGGGCCGCAGCGGGCCTTGCGGGCGCCGATGCGCTGCCCGCACTCGCCCCGCTCACCCGCGGCGCGCTGGACACGGCGCTGGCCCGCGGCCTGACGGGCGCCGTCTCCGGCCCCGTGGCGCGTGGCGATGCGGGCGTGCTGGCCCGGCACCGGCAGGCGCTGGCCGCCGCGGGCCTGCCGGAGGACCTGCTGCTGGCGCTTGCCCAGCGCCAGCTGGCCCTGGCGCAGGCCGGCGGCCGCCTGAGTGAGACACAAGTCACGGCGCTGCGGGCGCACCTGGGCAAAGCCTGAAGTCGTTTGCAGCCCGCAGCGTGATAAAGGCCGCGTTCGACCCGATGTACGGCGCTTGCGCGGCTGGGCAAGGCTCCTAAACTGCTCCGAGCCCGTCGCTGGTGTCGGGTGCACCGAGGGAGTTCTCCATGTCCGACGCATCCATCCAGGCCGTGATCCGGGCCGACGCTGCCCAGATCCTGCACAACGTCGTGGACGAACTGCCCGACGCCCGCGAACGGCTGGCCTATGTGCGCAGCATGACGGAGCAGGCCGCGACCAAGGTGCTCAACCTCGTCGAGGCCGCCCAGGAAGATGCGGAAGCCGTGCGCAAGAAGGGCCGTGAGCTCTCCGACGCGCTGAACCGCCTGGCGCTGTCCACCAACATCAGCCAGGACCGCGCCCGCGCCCTGATGAAGCTGTGCGCGGCCTACGCCGCCGACGCCGCGAGCTTTGCGGCCCGCGAGAAGTCGCTGCACACCGAGATCATGATGTCCCAGGACTTCCAGGATCTCTCGGGTCAGGTCATCAACAAGGTCAGCAAGATGATGGAGCGCGCGGAGCCGCCGCTGCGCGACCTGATGAACTCGCTGCCCGCCCCCATCGAGCCGATGGCCCCGCAGGAACTTGGCGGCGTGCAGACGCCCGACAAGGCGCTCAAGCAGGACGACGTGGACGACCTGCTCGCCTCGCTCGGCTTCTGATCAGGCCCAGCTCGCCGGGTCGAGCTTGTAGTAGCTGCTCAACTCGGCGTACAGCGCCGGGTGGCCCGCGGCCAGCTCGATCGGCCGCTCGAAGAAGAGCTCGCTGATCACCGCAAAGAACTCCGCCGGGTCGGTGGCCGCATAGGCATCGATCAGACCGGGCTCGCCGCGCGCAAGCCGCCAGCGCAGCGCATCGAACTCGTTCTGCATCACCGTGGACCAGCGCCGGTAGGCGTTGGCCGAGGGCAGGGCGGGCGCACCATTGGCCGGGCCGCCGGCCTGGTCGAGCTGGTGGGCGAACTCGTGGATGACGACGTTGTGGCCGTCACCCGGCGTGGCGGCGCCACGCTTGACCTCGTCCCAGGCCAGCAGCACCTGGCCCTGGCTCCAGCTCTCGCCCGCGAGCACGCGGCGCTGGTCGGACAGCACGCCGCCCGACTCCGTCACGGGGCGGTCCACCACGAAGGCGCCGGGGTACACCAGCACCTGGCGCAGCTCCGGGTAGATGCCGCGCGCCGCGCCCAGCAGCGGCAGGCAGGCCAGCGCCGCGATGGTGACGCGGATCTCGTCCGTCACGCGCAGGCCGCGGCAGCCGAGGATGGGCTTTTCGGCCAGGAAGACCTGCATCAGCGCCTTCAGACGCAGTTGCTGGCGGGCCGGCAGCCGGTTCACGAGCGGCACATGCCGGCGCAACAGGCGCCGCCACGCGGCCGGGAAGGGGCGGCTGGCGATGCGCTCGCGGCGGCGGCGTACCCACAGGGGCCACAGCGCGATGCCGGCGGCGGCCAGCAGCACGAGACAGAAGCAGATGAACAGGGCCATGCCCGGCAACTGGGTGCGCGCAGCCCGTTTGCAAGCTGCGGCTAAACCCCAACTGGTACAACACGGCCATGCCCAAGCCTGCCGCACCGCCCCTGCACGCCTGGCAGGTGCTGCTGGGTGGCATCTGCGCGCTGGTGCTCACCATCGGCCTGGCGCGCTTCGCCTACACGCCGCTGCTGCCGCAGATGCACGCGCAAGCGGGCCTGGGCGTGGCCGACGGCGGGCTGCTCGCCGCCATCAATTACGCGGGCTACATGAGCGGCGCCCTGCTCGCGTCGTGGATCGAAAGCCCGGCGTGGCGGCACCGCCTCTACAGCCTCGGGCTGCCGCTGGCGCTGGCCATCACGGCGCTGATGGGCTGGAGTTCGTCGTTCGGCGTCTGGGCGGCGTCGCGCTACCTGGGTGGCCTGTGCGGCGCGGCTGGCATGCTGCTGGGCTCGGGGCTGGTGCAGGGCTGGCTGATCCGCGCCGGGCGGCGGCCCGAGCTAGGGCTGTATTTCATCGGGCTGGGCCTGGGCATCGTCGTGTCGGCCCTGGGCGCCATGGGCATGACGGGGCAGGGCCTGGACTGGGCGGCCCAGTGGGAAGGCTTCGCGCTGCTGGGGCTGGTGTTCCTCGTGCCGGCGTGGCTGTGGCGCCCGCCGGTGCCGCCCGCGGCGGCCAAGGCGGCAGCAGGCGCGGCGCCGAGCCGGCGCTGGATGCTGCTGATGGTGGCGGCGTACTTCTGCGCGGGCTGGGGCTTCGTCATCAACGCCACCTTCACGGTGGCCATCGTCGAGAAGCAGCCGCTGCTGGCCGGGCAGGGGCCGTGGGCCTGGCTGCTGGTGGGGCTGGCGGCGACGCCGGCCGTGTTCGTCTGGGACCGCATCGCGCGCCGCACGGGTGACGTCGGCGCGTTGCTGCTCGCCTACGGCGTGCAGATCGTGGGCGTGCTGCTGCCGGTGCTCGCCAGCGGCCTGGCGGCGGCGCTGGCCGGCGCGCTGCTGTATGGCGCGACCTTCATCGGCATCGTCAGCCTCACACTCGCCCTCGTCGGGCGGCGCTCACCGGCCAACCCGGGCAAGGCCATGGCGCGGCTGACGCTGAGCTATGGCGTCGCGCAGGTCAGCGCTCCGGCACTGACCGGGCGGATGGTGGAGGCCAGCGGCAGCTTCGACGCCGCGCTGTGGCTCACTGCCGCCGTGCTGGCCGTGGGCACGGCCTGCCTGGCGGCGGTGCGGCGCCAGCCGTGATCGGCGATCGGGGGGCCTCAGCTGCCCTTGCTCGGCGGCGCGCTGCTCTGCTGGCGAACCGCGTCGCCCACCGATTGGGCCGCGCGCTGCGCCGCCTCGCGCTCGGCCGCGGTCGTGCAACGGGTCGTGGGCATCAGGGTGCCGGTGCGCGTTTCGCGGTCGCAGACCGTGCCGGCATCGGCGCCAGCCTGGGCCTTGTCGGCTTGAGGGGCTGCCGCACAGGCGGCAAGGGCGAGGGGCAGCAGGCACACAAGGAAGCGGTTCATGGGCAATGGAGGCAGGCGTGAAGCCGCGCAGGATAGCGCGGCCTGACGTGCCAACCCAGTGACATGCGGCACCCCCGGCCGCGCCGCCCCGCGCGATCGCCGCATCCCGTCCGCGACATCGCGCCACGAAGTAACTCTGTGTGACGCCGTCATCCGCGCAGCGCCGCCAGTGGTTAGTGGCAGGCGGCCGCACCTTCAGCGGCCGGGAGTTGCCCGATGAAACGACTGGCCCTGGCCATCACGCTGATCTCTTGCGCAGCCCTGCTGTCGGGCTGCATCATCGTGCCGCACCGCCATGGTGGCTACCGCGATGGCCATGGCCATGGCCACTACCAGGGCGGCTACTACCGCAGCGGCACCGTCTACGTGCAACCAGGGCCACGCTGATGAAACGGCTGGCACTCGCCCTCGTCGCGGCCGCGGCCGCGCTCCTGGCGGGCTGTGTGGTGGTGCCCGCGCACCGCGCGGCCTACGTGGCCGAGCCCGGCATCGTCGTCGACGCGCCGCCGCCGTCGCCCTACGCCGAGGTCGTGCCCGTCGCGCCTTACCCGGGCGCGGTGTGGATCAACGGCTACTGGGGCTGGAGCGGCGGTCGGCACACCTGGGTGCCCGGCTATTACGAGCGGCCTCACCCGGGCTACCGCTATGAACCCCACCGCTGGGAAAACCGCGGCGGCCGCTGGCATCTGCGCATCGGCGGCTGGATCCGGCTGTAGATGGGGCGCTAGACGCGCTCGATCACGGTGGCGATGCCCATGCCACCGCCCACGCACAGCGTCACGGCGCCGGTCTGCAGGTCGCGCCGCTCGAGTTCGTCGAGCAGCGTGCCCAGCAGCATCGCGCCGGTCGCGCCCAGCGGGTGCCCGAGCGCGATGGCGCCGCCATTGACGTTGACGCGGTCCAGGTCCAGCCCGAGATCGCGCGCGGTCTTCAGGGGGACGGCGGCGAATGCCTCGTTGATCTCCCACAGGTCGATGTCCTGCGGCTGCATGCCCGCCTGGCGCAGGGCCTTCTGGCAGGCCGGCGTGGTGCCGGTGAGCATGATGGTGGGTTCGCTGCCGGTCACGGCCGCTGCGCGGATGCGCGCCCGCGGGCGCAGCCCCGCCGCCTGGCCACCCGCACGCGAGCCGACGAGCACGAGCGCGGCGCCGTCGACGATGCCCGAGGAGTTGCCGGCGTGGTGGCGGTGCTCGATGGCCGTGGCCGGTGGGTACTTGCGCAGGGCCGGCGCGTCAAAGCGCTCGCCGAGTTTGGCGAAGCTGGGTTTCAGCGCGGCGAGGGTCTCGGCGCTCGTCTGCGGCCGGATGGTCTCGTCTTCGGCCAGCAGCAGCGCGCCGGCCGCATCGTGCACCGGCACGAGGGCGTGCTCGAAGCGCCCGGCCGCGCGGGCAGCCGCCGCACGGGCGTGCGAGCGGGCGGCGTAGTCGTCCAGCATCTCGCGTGAGAAGCCTTCCAGCGTCGCGATGAGGTCGGCGCTGATGCCCTGCGGCACGAAGCCGATGGCCTCGATGACGCGTTCGTCCTGCAGCCACGCGCCGCCGTCGCTGCCCATGGCCACGCGGCTCATGCTCTCCACCCCGCCGGCCACGACCAGGCGCTCGAAACCGCTGGCGACCTTGGCGGCAGCCAGGTTCACGCTCTCCAGCCCTGAGGCGCAAAAGCGCGATTGCGTGAGGCCTGCCACCCGCTGGTCCCAGCCTGCGTCCAGCACGGCAATGCGCGCGATGTCGCCGCCCTGCTCGCCGATGGGCGTCACGCAGCCGAGCACGACGTCGTCCACAAGGGCGGTGTCGAGCTGCGTGCGGGTGCGCAGCGCCTGCAGCAGCGTGCGCAGCAGCCAGATCGGCGTGGCCGCGTGCAGGGCGCCGTCAGGTTTGCCGCGGCCGCGCGGCGTGCGGCAGTGGTCGTAGAGGTAGGCGTCAAACATCGGGGCTGTCGGGCTCACAGGCCCACCGCGACTTCGAGCGTGGCGATCTCTTCTTCCACATACGCCGCCAGCCGCCCGAGGTTGGGCAGGGCATCGGTCGCGATCAGCCCGAAGTACAGCGTGCCCGCGTAGCTGAAGAGGGTGATGTTGAGCAGGTGCGTCGCCGGCAGCGTGGACACCGGGTGCATCTCCATCAACGGCGCGCCCTTGAGGTAGAGCCGCTCGGCCGGCCCCGGCACGTTGGACACCAGCGTGTTGCCCATGGGCGTGACGACGTCGGCCAGCTTGAGCATGCCGGCGATCTGGCCGAGCAGGCCGGTGAGGATGGTGTAGGTCTCCACCGCCTCGGGCGCGACGGCGTCGATCATGGCGCGCACGTTGCGCAGCGAGTAGCCGACGTTGCGCAGCCGCACGTAGGCGTCGTCGGTCGGCGGGGAGAGGTCCACGAGGATGATGCCGATCTTGTTGCCCGCCGCCTTCTCGCCTTCGCGGCGCAGGTTCACGGGCATCTGGATCGTGATCGGGCGGTCCAGCGTGACGCCTTCGTCGGCCAGGTAGCGGTGCATGGCGCCGTCCAGGCAGGTGAGGGCGACGTGGTTGAGCGTCGCGCGCGAGACCTTGCGGATGGCGTCGATGCGCGCCATGGGCACCGCGGCGGTGGCGAACTGCCGCCCCGGCGTGGCGTTGCCGGTGAAGGGCGTGTCGCCGCTGGCCATGAAGGGCAGGGCGATGGCGTTCTTGGTCAGCTTGACCGCCTCCAGCGCCAGCATGGCGGTGAGCCGCCCGATGCCGACGGCGCGCTTGCTGTTGGCCGTGAGCTGCTTCCAGACCGTGCCGGCCACGGCCTGGTCGAGCCGCTTCTTGCGGCCGTGCCCGCCGCGGCGGGTGTGGTCGAAGGTCCAGACGGGCGTGAGGGTGTCGTCCTCGGGCGTGGTGCGCAGGGAGTCCACGCCCCAGCGCGTCATGGTGATGCCGTCGGCGACCGCATGGTGCATCTTGTAGTAAATGGCGAACTGGCGGTCCCACAGGCCGGCGATGACGTGCACCTCCCACAGCGGCCGGCTGCGGTCGAGCACGGGTTCGTGCAGCCGCGACGTCAGCGCGTACAGCGCCTCGCGGTCGTTGGCGCCGGGCTTGAGCTTGTGGAAGAACACATGCTCGGACAGGTCCACGCTGTCGGCCGTGCGCCAGTTGGGCATCAGCGTGGGCGAGACGAAGTTGATGACCTGGTCAAACGGCGGCTGCACGTCGGTGTGTTCCAGGAACTCCTCGTACAGCTGCTTGGCGAAGGCCGTGCCGTTGCCCTTGACGCCCTGGGGCAGCTGGTGGATGTGCAGCCCCGCCACGTGTTTGGGGCTGGCCTCGCTCTCGGCGATGAAGAAGGCGAGATCGAGCAGGGAGAGTCGGGACATGGTGGCGCGTCGAGTGGCGGTCGCCCCAGCATAGGCAGCCGCCGCCGGCGGTCAAGGCCGGGGAATCACGCCCGTGGTGTCAGGCCTCACCGCTCGCGTCGCCGCTGCTGGCGGCGCGCCGGCCGCTGCGGCGGGCCTTGTCGGCCGCCTTCTCGGCCTCGCGCTGGGTGGCCTTGCGCTCTTCCTCATCGGCGGCGGCCTGCAGCCAGGCCGCCATCTCCGCGGGCGTCTCCAGCGTGATGCGGCCCAGCAGACCCTGGCGGTAGTCCATGAGCAGGGCTTCGGCGGCCTTGTGCATCTGCACCGCGCCGCCGCGCACCTTGGCGCCACGCTTGACGCCGATGGCCTCCAGGATGGCGTCGTCCTCGCCGAGTTCGGCCAGGCCGTAGCGCTGGCGCAGGCTGTCGGGGTAGCGGCGCTTGAGCACCCCGATGAGCTCCAGGGCCACCTCGGCCTCGTCGAAGGCGTTGCGCCCGATGGCGCCGCTGGCCGCGAGGTGGTAGCCGCTTTGCTCGATGGCAATGCGCGGCCACAGCATGCCGGGCGTGTCGAACAGGTAGAAGCCGTTCTCCAGCACGATCTTCTGCTCGGTCTTGGTGATGCCGGGTTCGTCGCCCGTCTTGGCCGCCCGTTTGCCCACCAGGGTGTTGATGAGGGTGCTCTTGCCCACGTTGGGAATGCCGCAGATCAGCACCCGCAGCGGCTTGTGCAGGTCGCCGCGCAGCGGGGCCAGTTCGCGGCAGGCCTTGATCAGGGCGCGCGCCGGGGAGCGGTCGCTGGCGTCCAGCGCAATGGCCCGGGTGTGGGGCTGGGCGTTGTAATAGGCCAACCAGTCGCCCGTGATCAGGGGGTCGGCAAGATCCTGCTTGTTGAGTACCTTCAGCGACGGGCGGCCCGTGGTCAGCGCCGCCAGCAGCGGATTGCTGCTGGAACCGGGCAGGCGCGCGTCGAGCAGTTCAATGACCACATCCAGCCCCGCCTTGACGCGATCCTTGATCGCCTGGCGGGTGGCATTCATGTGACCGGGGAACCAGTTGATGGGCATGCGCTGTCGGGTGGGAAGTGGGGAGGGCGGATTGTCCCCGGCTTACATCCGGTTGCGGCCATCGGGCAGCCATCCCCCAAGATTTCAGGGTTGTCGTTGAGGTGGATATGAGATTTGAAGGCGTGCTGAGCGCGTGGAATCACGAAGCTGGCTACGGGGCCATCCGGCCGCGTGGCGGCGGTGACGAGGTGTTCGTGGGCCTGGCTGCCTTCCCGACGGACGGCGAGGGTCCCCGCCCGGACGAGCCGCTGAGCTTTGAAATTGTGACGGGCCGTGACGGCCGCAAGCAGGCGGTGAACCTGCGTCGCCTGCCGCGCGCCACCACCAACACGGCCCATCGCGAGGCCGTGGGCGCTGGTTCGGCACGCGTGCGCCAGGCGCAAAGGAAACGGCGCCTGGGCCTGATGGCCGGCGGCGCCGTCGTGACGGTCATGCTGGTGGCCGGTGGCGTGCACTGGTGGCACCCTGCGGCCAAGGCGGGCGACACCCCCGCGCTGCGGCGCTGACAGGCCAGCCCCAGCGGCGGCCGCCTGCGTGGCTGCCCGGCGTCAGTCTTCGTTCTTGAAGACGAGCTTGACTTCGTGGGTGGCCTTCTCGCCCGGCTCGAACTTCCACTCCATCAGTGCGGCCTTCACCGCGCGGTCGAAGACGCGCTTGGGCTCGGCTTCCAGGATCTCGACGTCGCTGACCTTGCCGTCGGCTTCGATGACGAGCTTGGCCTTGACCACACCCGTGGAGATGCCCTTCTTGGAGGCCTCGGCGGGGAACTCGGGCGGCACCTTCTTGACGATCTTGGGCGTGGCCTGGGCGGCCAGGGCCAGCATCAGGCTGGCAGCAAGGACGGTGGCGGAGCGGAGCAATGACATGACGGCCCTCGGATGTTGGAAATGGGGGTTCAGGCGGCGCGGAAGAAGCCGACTGCTTCGATGAGACGGGTGGAGCTGTCGCGCAGGGCGTCGGCCGAGCGGCTGAGCTCGCCAACCAGGCTGGTGTTCTGCTGCGTGGCCTTGTCGAGTTCGTTCATGGCGCCGTTGACGACGCCCACGCCCGTGGCCTGCTCCTGGGCCGAGTGCGAGATCTCCTCGATCAGCTGGCCCATGTTGTTGACTTCGTCCACGACGCTGCGGATGGTGACGCCGGCGTCGTTGACGAGGGTGGTGCCGTTCTCGACCTTGACGGTCGATTCCTGGATGAGCACCTTGATTTCCTTGGCGGCACCGGCCGAGCGCTGAGCCAGGGCGCGCACTTCGGCGGCCACCACCGCGAAGCCGCGGCCGTGTTCGCCAGCGCGGGCGGCTTCCACGGCGGCGTTCAGCGCCAGGATGTTGGTCTGGAAGGCGATGCCGTCGATGACGCCGATGATGTCGCCGATCTTCTTGGAGCTGGCGCTGATCTCTTCCATGGTCTCGACGACCTTGGAGACCACGGCGCCGCCGTTGCTGGCCGACTGGCGAGCCGTCACGGCGATGCCGGCGGCGCGGCGGGTCAGGTCGCTGGCGCCCTTGAGCGTGGAGGCGATCTCTTCCACGGAGGCGGCGGTGTTCTGCAGGCTGGCGGCGGAGCGGTTGGTCCGCTCGGCGAGGTTGGCGTTGCTGTCGGCGATGGAGCCGGAGTTCTCGGCCACCTGGCTGGCGGCGGTCGAGACGTCGCGCACCACGCCGGACAGGGCCGTCTGCATGTCCTTCATGGCCTGCAGCATCTGGCTGAGTTCGTCACGGCCTTCGACCTGGATGTCCTGCGTGAGGTCGCCGGCGGCGATGGCCTCGGCGGCGGCTTGTGCCTTGCGGGCCGGGCCGACGATCGAGCGGGCGATGACGATGCCGCCACCGATGCCCATGGCCACGGCCACGGCCACCAGCACGAAGGTCAGCAGCACCGAGGAGCGGGCCAGCTCGCCGCCCTTGGTGGCGAGTTCCTTGCCGCTGTCGAACTGCATGTCGACGAGCTTCTTCAGGCCTTCCTGCAGCGCGCCCTGGGCGGGGCGCAGGTCGGTGATCAGGCTTTCGCGCGCTTCGTCAGGGCTGCCGTCGGTCTGGATCTTCTGGAACTTCTCCAGCGCGGTCAGGAACTTGGACTTGCGCTCGCGCACTTCCGACACGGCGGCCTTTTCCTGGTCGTCGGCCACGGAGGCTTCCAGACCGGCCAGCTGCTTCTCGGTTTCCTCCAGGGCGCCGGCGATGGCGGCCTTTTGCTTCTTGATGGCGCCTGCGGTGTCCAGCAGCAGCAGGTCGCGCACGGCGCGCGAGATGATGTTGATCTGGCTCTCCAGCGCGTTGGCGGCGCTGATCTTCACGAGGCTCGAGTTGGCCGTCCGGTCCAGGTCCTTGGCCAGGCGGTTGGCGTTGGTGGCGCCAAAGACGCCGATGGCCACGAGCAGCACGATCAGCAGGCCGAAGCTCACGGCAAGGCGTTGGCCAATGCGCAATTGGGTCAGGAAGTTCATGCGGTTCAGGTCCTTGTCCGGTGATCTCGGGTATCGGCGGCTTCGCTGCCGCGCTTGAATCCAACGGGAATGTATGCCTCGCGGCTGTGTTTTTGCGCCCCTACCCTCGGGCCGCCGCGCAGTGTGTCGCGACCTGTGACCATTTGATTCCTGCGAGCGCTACCCTTGCGTGAAGTCGTTCACGTCGCCCCCCCGCGCCCGCGGGCTTGTTCAGCGTTGCGTGGCTGCCGCGCGCAAACGCACGACCTCGACGGCATCGACCTCGCCTGCCTGGTGTCCGAAGGACTGGCGCAGGTGGCTGGCCACGGCGGCGAGGTCTTCGGCGTCGAGCAGGCCCGCAAAAGGCGGCATGCCGTAGGGCTGCGGATGCCCTGGCGTGGCCGGCCCGAAACCGCCGCGCTCGATGAGCCGCACGAGGTTGGCGGCGCTGGCCTGCGTCACGAGGCGGCTGCCTGTGAGCGCCGGGTAGGCGAGCGCGCCGCTGGTGTCGCGCCGGCCTTCGCCTTGTGCGCCGTGGCATGCAGCGCAATGGTCGCGGTAGAGGGCCGCGCCGCGCTCACGCCGGCCCGCGTCCGGGCGCACCGAGTTGGCGCGTGCCACGGCCTGCACCGGGAGGCTGCGCAGGTAGCGGCTCATGGCGGCGAGGTCGGCATCGTCGAGCGCGGAGGTGCTGCCGAGCACCACTTCGGCCATCGGGCCCTGGGCGGTGTGGCCCTCGGCGTGGCCGTCCCTCAGCCAGCGCTGCAGGGTCTCGTCCGGCCAGCGCTGCACGCCGGCCTCGGCGGGGTCGTGCAGGGACGGTGCGACCCAGCCCAGCCCCGCAAGCAGCCCACCGCGGAAGTCCGCCGGGCCGGCGTCGCCGCCCAGGGCGTTGCGCGCTGCATGGCAGGCGCTGCAATGCGCCAAGCCTTGCGTGAGGTAGGCGCCGCGGTTCCAGGCGGCATCCTGCGCCGGATCCGGCTGGTAGCTGCCCGGGCGGAAGTTCACGGCGCGCCAGGCGGCCATGGCCAGCTGCGTGCCGTAGGGCCAGCGCAGCTCGTGGGCACGCCGCGGCGCGGCCACGGCCGGCTGGGCCTGCAGCCAGGCGTGCAGGGCGTCTGCGTCTTCGCGGGTGACGAGGGTGGTGTTGGTGACCGGGTGGGCCGGCACGAGCAGCCGGCCGTCGCGGCTGCGGCCGAAGTGCAGGGCGCCCCAGAAATCGTCCGCGCTCCAGCCGGCCAGGCCGGTGGCGTCGGGGGTCAAGTTGGTGGAGAAGACCGTGCCGAAGGGCGTCGGGATGGGGCGCCCGCCCGCCAGCGTGGCGCCGCCGCGGGCCGTGTGGCAGCCTGCGCAGTTGCCCACCGCGGCGAGGTAGGCGCCGCGTCGCACGTCCGCAGCCGTGCTGGAGGCCGGGCGGGTGGGGGTGGCGTCGGACAGGTGGCGTTGCCAGGTCAGCAGCGCCCCGGCCGCCACGGCCAGCAGCGCGGCGAGCAGGGCCAGGCCGGCCAGCAAGCGCCTCACGGTGCCACCCCGCCGCACTTCAGCGGGCTGGGCGCGGGCAGCGCCGCCGCCGGGTGGGTGTCGGCGGGCATGGGCCGGCTGGCCAGGAACTGGGTGATGGTGTTGATCTCGGCATCGGTCAGCGCGCGGGCGACCTGGGCCATGCAGTCCGGCGCCTGGGCGCGGCGCTGCCCGCTGCGCCAGGCACCCAACTGGCCGTTGAGGTAGTCGCGCGACAGGCCCAGCAACCCGGGCACCGCCGGCTGCGCCCCCGTCAGCCGCTCGCCGTGGCAGGCGACGCACGCCGGCAGCTTGCGGCCCGGGTCGCCCTGGCGAATGAGCTGCTCGGCGCGCGCCAGTTCGGCGGCGGGCAGCGTCGTGGGCTGCGGCGGCGGGTAGGGCAGGTCCAGCGCGGCGAAATGGCCGGCGAGCTCGCGCAGGTAGGCGTCGGACAGCGGCGAGATCAGCTCGCTCATCAGCCCGTAGTCGCGCCGGCCGTCGCGGAAGTTCAGCAGCTGGTTGTAGAGGTAGCCGGCCGGCTTGCCCGCCAGGCGCGGGTAGTAGCCGTCCGCTGCGGCGCGGCCTTGCTTGCCGTGGCAGCCCGTGCAGGCGAGCGCCCGCTGGGCAAGGGTGTCCGGCACAGGCTGCTGGGCCTGCAGAGGCTGGGCGGCCAGAACCAGCAGGGCGGCAGCGAGCAGCAGGGCGCTAGTCTTCGTCACGGCGGCTGGCGTCTCGGTCGCGTTCGTAGTGGTGGGCCAGCGGGAAGGCCGGCAGCCAGGCCTCGCGGCGCACCGTCCAGAGCTCGTAGGTGGGCGTCAGCAGGTCGGGCGCGTCGAGTGAGCCCAGGTTCACCCCGATCTCGTCATCGCTGCGGTGGAACACCGGCGCGCCGCACCGGGGGCAGAAATTGCGCCCGGCATAGGTGTTCACCTCGCCCTCAAGCGTGACCGCATCGGCAGGGAAGATGGCCGAGGCGTGGAACAGGGCGCCATGGTGCTTGCGGCAGTCCATGCAGTGGCACAGGCCGACGCGGTAGGGGCGGCCGCTCGCCACGAAGCGCACGGCGCCGCACAGGCAGCCGCCGGTGAAACGGTCCGCGGCGGGCGTGGCACTCACGCTTTCGCTCCGCGCGCGCCGAAGATGGCGCTGCCCACGCGCACCATCGTGGAGCCGGCGGCGATGGCGTCTTCGAGGTCGGCGCTCATGCCCAGCGACAGGGTGTCCAGCGCCAGGCCGCGCGATTGCAGGCTGGTGTAGAGCGCCGCCATGGCCTGGTGCTGGGCCAGCGCGCCGGGGCCGGGCTCGGGCACGGCCATCAGGCCACGCAGCCGCAGCCCGGGCAGCAGTGCCACCTGCGCGGCCAGCGGGGCCACTTCGTCGGGCATCAGGCCGCTCTTGCTGGTCTCGGCACTGATGTTGACCTGCAGGCAGATGTTCAGTGGCGGCAGAGCTGCCGGGCGCTGCTCGGACAGCCGCTGCGCCACCTTGAGCCGGTCCACGCTGTGCACCCAGTCGAACTGCTCGGCCACCGGGCGGGTCTTGTTGGACTGCAGCGGGCCGATGAGGTGCCATTCGAGCTGGCTGCGCAGGTCGCCCAGCTCGTCGATCTTGGCCAGGCCTTCCTGGACGTAGTTTTCACCGAACGCGCACGCGCCCGCCGCAAAAGCTTCGCGCACCGCCGCGGCGGGGAAAGTCTTGCTCACGGTGAGCAGCTGTACCGCGTCGGGGGGACGGCCAGCTGAGACGCATGCCGCAGTGATGCGGTTTTTGGTGGCTTGCAGGGCCTCGTAGATCGCCATAATCAGCCGAGCTCTTTATTCGCACACCATGGACATCACTCAGCTGCTGGCATTCTCGGTCAAGAACAAGGCGTCCGACCTGCACCTCTCGGCCGGCCTGCCGCCGATGATCCGGGTGCATGGCGACGTGCGCCGCATCAATGTCGAGGCGCTGGACCACCGCGCGGTCCACGACATGGTGTACGACATCATGAACGACTCCCAGCGCAAGGTGTACGAGGAGACGCTGGAAGTTGACTTCTCCTTCGAGATCCAGGGCCTGGCGCGCTTTCGCGTCAATGCCTTCAACCAGAACCGCGGCGCGGGCGCCGTGTTCCGGACGATTCCGAGCAAGATCCTGAGCCTGGAGCAGCTGGCCGCCCCGAAGGTCTTCGCCGACCTGGCGCTCAAGCCGCGCGGCATGGTGCTCGTGACCGGCCCGACGGGTTCTGGCAAGAGCACGACGCTCGCGGCCATGATCAACCACCTCAACGAGAACGAGTACGGGCACATCCTCACCATCGAGGACCCGATCGAGTTCGTGCACGAGAGCAAGAAGAGCCTGATCAACCAGCGGGAGGTCGGCCCGCACACGCATTCGTTCAGCAACGCGCTGCGTTCGGCCCTGCGCGAAGACCCGGACGCCGTGCTGGTTGGCGAAATGCGCGACCTGGAGACGATCCGCCTGGCGCTTACCGCCGCCGAGACGGGCCACCTGGTGTTCGGCACGCTGCACACCTCGTCGGCCGCCAAGACCGTGGACCGCATCGTGGACGTCTTCCCCGCGGCCGAGAAGGAAATGGTGCGGGCGATGGTGTCGGAGTCGCTCGTGGCCGTGATCTCGCAGAGCCTGTGCAAGCTCAAGGACGGCAGCGGCCGCGTGGCCGCGCACGAGATCATGCTGGGCACCTCGGCCATCCGCAACCTGATCCGCGAGAACAAAGTGGCGCAGATGTACTCGTCCATCCAGACCGGCAACAGCCAGGGCATGCAGACGCTGGACCAGAACCTCACCGACCTCGTGCGGCGCAACATCATCTCGCCGGCCGAGGCGCGCGCGAAGGCGAAGTTCCCGGAGAACTTCCCTGGGTAGACGAGACCACCCCCTACGCGCTTCGCGCGCCCCCTCAAGGGGGCACTCCCGACCGCCCGGCGTAGCCGGATCGGCGGGAGTCGCTGGAGGAGCGGCGCGCCTCGCGGCGCGCCTTGAATGACATGCAGGACAGGTAGGACGTATGGAAAGAGATCAAGCCTCGAAATTCATCAATGACCTGCTGCGGCTGATGCTGTCGCGCAAGGGCTCCGACCTGTTCCTGACGGCCGAGTTCCCGCCCGCCATCAAGGTGGACGGCAAGATGACCAAGGTGTCGCCGCAGCCGCTCACGGGCCAGCACACGCTGCAGCTGGCGCGGGCCATCATGAACGACAAGCAGGCCGCGGAGTTCGAGCGCACCAAGGAGTGCAACTTCGCGATCTCGCCGCACGGCATCGGGCGCTTCCGGGTGAATGCCTTCATCCAGCAGGGCCAGGTGGGCATGGTGCTGCGGACGATCCCGTCGACACTGCCGACCATCGCCGCGCTGGACCTGCCGCCGGTGCTGCGCGAGGTGGTGCAGCACAAGCGCGGCCTGGTCATCGTCGTGGGCGCGACGGGCTCGGGCAAGAGCACGTCGCTGGCCGCCATGATCGACGAGCGCAACGAGACGACCTACGGCCACATCGTGACCATCGAGGACCCGATCGAGTTCGTGCACCCGCACAAGAACTGCATCGTCACGCAGCGCGAACTGGGCCTGGACACCGACAGCTGGGAAGCCGCGCTGAAGAACTCGCTGCGCCAGGCGCCCGACGTCATCCTGATGGGTGAGCTGCGCGACCGCGAGACGATGGAGCACGCGGTGGCCTTCGCGGAGACGGGCCACCTGTGCATGGCCACGCTGCACGCCAACAGCGCCAACCAGGCGCTGGACCGCATCATCAACTTCTTCCCCGAAGACCGCCGCCAGCAGCTGCTGATGGACCTGTCGCTGAACCTGCGCGCCCTCATCAGCCAGCGCCTGCTGCCGCGCCGCGAAGGCAAGGGCCGCGTGGCGGCCGTGGAGATCATGCTCAACACGCCGCTGGTGTCGGACCTGATCTTCAAGGGCGAGATCAGCGAGATCAAGGAGCTGATGAAGCGCTCGCGAGAGCAGGGCATGCAGACCTTCGACCAGGCCCTCTTCGACCTTTATGAGGCCGGCAAGGTGACCTACGAGGACGCCCTGCGCAACGCCGACTCGGTCAACGACCTGCGCCTGCAGATCAAGCTCAACAGTGAGCGCGCCCGCAGTGGCGACCTGTCCACCGGCACCGAACACCTCACGATTCTTTGACCATGACCCGTACCTACGAATCCGTTCCCGCGCGTCGCGTCGCCTTTCTGGGCTTGGGCGTGATGGGCCATCCCATGGCCGGGCACCTCGCCCGCGCCGGCCACCACGTCACGGTCTACAACCGCACCACGGCGAAGGCCGAGGCCTGGGCGAAGGAGTACGGCGGCAGCTTCGCCGCGACGCCGGCCGAGGCCGTGAAGGGCGCGGAGTTCGTGTTCTGCTGCGTCGGCAATGACGACGACCTGCGCTCGGTCGTGCTCGGCGAGCAGGGGGCTTTTGCCGGCATGGCAGCCGGCACCGTGTTCGTGGACCACACGACCGCCTCCGCCGCCGTCGCGCGCGAACTGCACGCGGCCGGTGCCGCGCACGGCATCGCTTTCGTGGATGCGCCCGTCTCGGGCGGCCAGGCTGGTGCGGTCAATGGCGCGCTGACCGTGATGTGCGGCGGCGACGCGGCGCCCTTCGAGGCCATGAAGCCGCTGGCCCTGGCGTTCGCCAAGGCCGTCACGCTGCTCGGCGGCCCGGGGGCGGGTCAGCTGGCCAAGATGGTCAACCAGATCTGCATCGCGGGGGTGGTGCAAGGGCTGTCCGAGGCAGTTCGCTTCGGCCAGAACGCGGGCCTGGACATGCACCAGGTGCTGGACGTCATCGGCAAGGGCGCAGCCCAGAGCTGGCAGATGGACAACCGGGGCAAGACCATGGTCGACGACAAGTTCGACTTCGGCTTTGCGGTGGACTGGATGCGCAAGGACCTCGGCCTCGTGCTCGACGAGGCCCGCCGCAACGGCTCGCGCCTGCCGCTGACGGCGCTGGTGGACCAGTTCTACGCGGACGTGCAGGCGATGGGCGGCAAGCGCTGGGACACGTCGAGTCTGATCAAGCGCCTCTGACCGTCAGGGCCTCGGCTGGGTTCAGGTGAGGCCCGGGACACAGCCACAGAGGCACAGAGACACAGAGAGGCGCGGTGGTCTGCGCAGAGGCCGAGCGCCTCTGTGGCTCTGTGCCTCTGTGGCCAGATCCGGCCTCTACCGATGCATCACTGCTTCTTCGGCGTGATGCGAGCGAGTTCTTCCTCGCTGATGATCTCGAAGGCGCGGACCACCTTCTTCACGCCGCCCACCTGGCGGGCGATCTCGGTCGCGCGGTTGGCCTCGCGCTCGGTCACGCGGCCCATCAGGTAGGCCTGGCCGCGCTCCACCACCACGTAGAAGGCGTTGCTCAGCAGGTCGCGCGCGTCGATCAGCTGCGCCTTGATCTTGCCCTGGATGACCACGTCATTGGAGCGGCTGCTCAGCGAGCTGAGCATCGTCACGCCCACCTCGTTCATGACCTTGGTGACGTTCTCGACGCCCGAGACGATGCGCTCGACCTCGGCCTGGTCGGCCTCGTTGCGTGCCTCGCCGGTGATCAGCACGACGCGGTTGTAGCTGTTGACGTTGATGTGCACCTTGTCGCCGAGCTGCTCGCGGATGCGGGCGCCGGCCTTGAGCTCGATGGTTTCGTCCTCGAGCTGGGTGCCCGAGGTGCGGCGGTCGGTGGCGACCTGGACGCCGCCCACCATGGCGCCGCCAATCAGCAGCGGCGCGCAGCCGGTGGCCAGCGTGGTGGCGAGGACGGCCGCAGCCAGGGTCAGGGAGAACTTCTTCATCTTCGGGGTTCCAATCAGGTTATTCATCACTGCCCAGCAGCTGCACGTCGACAGCGTCGACCAGGGCATGCAGCAGCACGCGCTGCGCCTCGATAACGCGCGGCTCGCGCGCATGGCTGACGCGGATCTGGATGTCGGTGTCCTGCAGCAGGCCGCGCCATTCGTCGGTGGCGCCGCCGGTGAGGGCGATGACGCTCATTTCCTGCGAGTGCGCCACGGCGAGCGCGCCGGACCACGCGTCGCGCTGCTCGCGCAGCGGCTCGATCATCACCAGCACATCGCCCGGGTGGCCGTGGGCCTGCAGCAGCCGGGCCAGGTCCAGCCCGGCGGCGTCGCGGGCCTGGGCGGCCAGGCTCCAGGCGGCCAGGCCTGGGCGCTCCTGCTCGAAGCGGCCGGCCAGGCGGGCGGCGAGGTAGTCGGCCTCCATGGCGGCCAGGCCCTGGCCCGCGCACAGGATGCGGTTGCCGCCGGTGATGGCCTCGACCACCATCTGCGCGGCCATGGCCAGGGGGCGGGCGAGTTGCTCGGCCGCCTGGTAGAGCAGGTCGGCGCTTTCGAAGAACTGCTGCTGGATACGTTGTTCGATCATGAGTCGGGAATCATAGTCAGCTCACATCGAAGGCCCCTTGTAACCAGTTGAGCACCCCGCCGTCGATGGCCACGACGTCGAAACGGCAGGGCGGCGGCGTGGCGTGGCGCTGCAGATAGTGCTGCGCGGCGTAGATCAGGCGGCGCTGCTTGTGCACGGTCACGCTGGCCGCCGCGCCGCCGTGCGAGGCATCGGCCCGTGCGCGCACTTCCACGAACACCAGCGTGCCATCGCGCTCGCGCAGGATCAGGTCCACCTCGCCCGCGCGGCGGCTGGGGCCGGCCGCGACTCGATAATTGCGCTCCAGAAGGCGCAGGCCCGCGCGTTGCAGGTGGGCCAGTGCCGCATCCTCGGCCGCCTGGCCGCGTGCGCCCGTGTCGGGCCTGGACCCGGAAGAGCCCCCCTTGAACATCGCCATTGCCGATCAGTCCCTGCTGCGCCAGGCTGCTGCTGCCGCAGCCGGTGGCCAGCAGTATCCGGCTGCCACCCTCTATCTCGTGGCTACCCCCATCGGCAACCTGGCCGACCTGAGCCTGCGCGCCATCCATTGCCTGGGCCTGGTCGACGCGCTGGCCTGTGAGGACACCCGCCAGGGCGGCGGCCTGCTGCGCCATCTTGGCCTGCACAAGCCGCTGATCGCGCTGCACCAGCACAACGAGCGCGAGGCCAGCGCCGCGGTGCTCGCCCGGCTGGCCGCCGGCGAGCGCGTCGCCTACGCGTCGGACGCCGGCACGCCGGCCATCTCCGACCCGGGCGCCGTGCTGGTGCGCGAGGTGGCCGCCGCCGGCTACCGCGTGCTGCCGCTGCCGGGCCCGAGCAGCGCAGCGGCCGCGCTGAGCGTGGCGGGCGACACCACCGCCCATGGCTTCGCCTTCGTGGGCTTCTTGCCGACCAAGGCGGGCGAGCGCCGCACCGTGCTGCAGGGCGTGCTGACCGTGGAAGGCCAGAGCCAGATCGTTTTCGAGGCGCCGCACCGCATCGTGGAGCTGATCGGCCTGCTGGCCGAGCTGGCGCCCGAGCGGCGCATCACGGTCTGCCGCGAGCTCACCAAGCAGTTCGAGCAGGTCCACACGGCCGACGCGGCCAGCTTGCCGGCATGGCTCGCGGCCGACGCCCAGCGCCAGCGCGGCGAGTTCGTGCTCGTCGTGCACGCCCAGGTGTCGCAGGCCGCGACGGACGACGCGCTGCCCGACGAAGCGCTACGCGTGCTGACGCTGCTGATGGCCGAGCTGCCGCTCAAGCAGGCGGTGGCGTTGGCCGCGCAGATCAGCGGCGCGCCACGTAACCGCCTCTACGACGCGGGCCTGGCGCTCAAGAACGCCGGCGGCGACGCAGGCTGAGGGCGATCAGGCCCAGCGCGAGCAGCGCGGCCGGTGCCGGCTCCGGCACGGCGGCGGCCAGCTGGTAGATGCTGCCGTTGATGCCCACGGCGTACAGCGCGCCGTCACCGCCTTCGCCGAAGCTCGTCAGCTGAAAGCCCCCGAAAGGCGAGGCCAGCGCCGTGGCGGTGCCGCCAGACAGCGTCCAGATGCGGCCCGAGACGTAGTCGCCGAAGACGTACTTGCCGTCCAGGCTGGCATCGGCCCCGCCCCGGTAGACATAGCCGCCGATGATGGAGCCGCCCTGGCTGCGGTCGTAGTCGAAGATCGGTTCGGTCAGGTTGGGCGGCGTGGGGTCGCTGATGCCGGGCGTGGCGATGCTGCCTTCGCGCACCCGCCAGCCGTAGTTGGCACCGCGGCCCAGGCCCGTGGCGGCCGAGGCGAAGTCGATCTCCTCGCGCGCGCTCTGGCCCACGTCGCCGATCCACAGGTCGCCGGTGAGGCGATCGAAGCTGTTGCGGAAGGGGTTGCGCAGCCCGTAGGCCCAGATCTCGTCATTGCCCGCCACGCCGACGAAGGGGTTGTTGGCCGGCACCGTGTAGCCGCCGCCCGCCTGCGGCGTGACGCGCAGCAGCTTGCCGAGGTTGCTGTTCAGGTTCTGCGCGTTGTTGAAGGGGTCGTTGCCGCTGCCGCCATCGCCCGTGGCGATGTAGAGCTGGCCGGGGTCGGCGGCGCTGAAGCCGATCCAGCCGCCCTTGTGGTTGCTCAGGCCCGCCGGCTGCGCAACCGTGAGGATGGTGCGTGCGCTGGCCAGGTTCACGGTGCCCGAGCCGTTGACGGTGTAGCTGGCCACGACCGTGTTGAGCGTGGTCTTGTCGATGTAGTCGACGTAGAAGCGCCCGTTGCTCGCAAAGCCCGGGTCGAACGCCAGGCCCAGCAGGCCACGCTCGCCGGCGGTGTCGACCTGGGTGGAGATATCCAGCCAGAGTGACTTCACACCGTTGTCGAGCACCTGGATGCGCCCGCCCTTCTCGACGACGAAGAGGCGTGAATCCCCGACGGGCGCGGTGAGGAACAGCGGCTGGCTGAACCCGGAGGCCACCAGCGTGGCGGCCTGCGCGTGGGCCGCGCCGGCCAGCGCCAGGGTGGCAATGAGCAAAGACTTCATGCGGCGCTCCGGTGGACTCCGATGCGCCGCATGCTGGCCGGGCCTTCAACCCGGCGACATCCCTAGCAGGGGGCCGCCAGGGTCTGTTTTGTAAGGGCCGGTATCAGCCCGGGGCGCTCGCGGCGCGGGCGTTGTGCTTCTTGCGGCGGATGTCACGGCTGGCGCCATCCTGCATGGCGTGCAGGCGGCGGCGCTCCTTGGCGGTGACGGTGCCGTCGGACTTGGCCTTGGCTTCGGCGTTGTCGATGCGGGCCTGTTCCTTCTCCAGGCGCTGGGTCTCGTGCGCCGTCAGGCTGCCGCTGGCGGCACCCTGGGCGATGCGCGCTTGCTGGTTGGCCTCGCGCTGGTCGACGCGGGGGGTGTTGGTGCCCGGGGTCTGGGCGAAGGCGCTGGCGCCGGCAAGCGTCAGCAGGGCGATCAGGGTCTTGTGCGAGGTCTTCATCGTGGGCTCCTTGGGAGGGTGGGGTGACGAGGCCCCTCCACAACGACGAGTCTGATGCCAGCGCCGACAGCGCACCGGTAAAGAAGCTTGTCCATGTCTTGCAAGGGCTGACGGCCAACTTCCTAGAATGGGCCATGATCGCTGTCGAACCCACCCTGGCCCGCCTGGCCACCGCCCGCTCGCAACTGCTGGAGCCCTTCGGCCTGACGGAGGCGTCGCTGTCGCAGGCGCTGCGCGTCATCACGGAGCACCGTGTCGACGACGCGGACCTGTACTTCCAGACCACCCGCGCCGAGGGCTGGAGCCTGGAGGAGGGCATCGTGAAGAGCGGCTCCTTCAGCATCGACCAGGGCGTGGGCGTGCGCGCCGTGGCCGGCGAGAAGACGGCCTTCGCCTACTCCGACGACATCTCCATGGACTCGCTGCTGGACGCTGCGCGCACCGTGCGCACCATCGCAGCGGCCGGGCAGAGCCGGCGCGTGAAGGTGCCGGGCCAGAGCCGCGTGGCGGGCAGCCGCGAGCTCTACGGCGTGTCGGACCCCATCGCCAGCCTCGACAGCGCCGCCAAGGTGGCCCTGCTGGAGCGTGCCGAAAAGATGGCCCGCGCCAAGGACCCGCGCGTGGCCCAGGTCATGGCGGGCCTGGCGGCCGAGCACGAGGTGGTGCTCATCGCCCGCGCCGACGGCACGCTGGCCGCCGACGTGCGGCCGCTGGTGCGCCTGTCCATCACCGTCATCGCCGAGAGCAACGGCCGCCGCGAGATCGGCTCGGGCGGTGGCGGCGGGCGCTTTGGCCTGGCCTACTTCACCGACGAGATGATCGCCAGCTACGTCGAGCAGGCCGTGCATGCGGCGCTCACCAACCTGGACAGCCGCCCCGCGCCGGCCGGCGAGATGACCGTCGTCGTCGGCCCGGGCTGGCCCGGCGTGCTGCTGCACGAGGCCGTGGGCCACGGCCTGGAGGGCGATTTCAACCGCAAGGGCTCCAGCGCCTTCTCCGGCCGCATCGGCCAGCGCGTGGCCGCCAAGGGCGTGACGGTGCTGGACGACGGCACGCTGCCCGACCGCCGCGGCTCGCTCAACGTCGACGACGAGGGGTGTGCCAGCCAGCGCAACGTGCTGATCGAGGACGGCATCCTGAAGGGCTACATCCAGGACGCGATGAACGCGCGGCTGATGAAGGTCGCCCCCACCGGCAACGGCCGCCGCGAGAGCTACGCCCACGTGCCGATGCCGCGCATGACCAACACCTACATGCTCGGCGGCCAGGACGACCCGCAGGAGATCGTCGCCTCCATCAAGAAGGGCCTGTACGCCACCAACTTCGGCGGCGGCCAGGTCGACATCACGAGCGGCAAGTTCGTGTTCAGCGCCAGCGAGGCCTACTGGGTCGAGAACGGCAAGATCCAGTACCCCGTCAAGGGCGCCACCATCATCGGCAACGGCCCCGACGCGCTCACCCGCGTCAGCATGATCGGCAACGACATGGCGCTGGACACCGGCGTGGGCGTGTGCGGCAAGGAAGGCCAGAGCGTGCCGGTGGGCGTGGGCCAGCCGACGCTGCGCATCGACGGGCTGACGGTGGGCGGCACCGCCTGACGGCGTTCTCCTACGCACACACCGGCGCGCGCCGACGGGCGCGGCATGGGTCGCTGCCTAGAGTGGCTGGTGAGCCGCCCTACCGCGCGGCTGCCCGCCAGGAGTGCCGCATGTCGATCTCGTTCCCCCACGCTGCCCGCCTGGGCTCGCTGACGCTGGCCCTGGCGGCTGCCGCCCTGGTGCTGCCGGGCTGCCGCCGGCCCGAGGCCCCGCCCGTGCCCACGCCCCCCTCCGACGTGCCGGCGCCCAAGGTGGCCCCCAGCACCGACCTCAAGGGCGCCTCCGACCATGCCGACGCCCCGCCCGCCGTGGGTTCGCTGACCGGGGGCGACCAGGCCTCGGGCGGCGCGCGCAGCGGCGCGGTGCAGCCGACCGCCGGCGACGGCGCGGCCAGCACCCCGGCGTCAGGCGCCTCCCGCTGAAGCCAGGCCGTTTGTCTGTCCTCCGAACAGGGTTCGGGGTGATGCCGAGGCCCCGTCGGGGTTGACTCTGCACACTCGCGCTCGCTGATCCAGTGCAGTTGGCTGGGCCAGGGGATGTGGGCCCCGGTCTGGAATGAACCCGGCGGTGCGCGTCCTGTTTCCCAAAAAACATCAACGGAGACAGACCATGAACTGGAAAACGATCCTGCGCGCAGGCGCAGTGGCCGTGGCCGCCGGCTGCGCGAGCCTCGCCGCCTGGGCGGACACCTACACCCAGACCAAACACCCCATCGTGCTCGTGCACGGCCTGCTGGGCTTCGATGCCCTCGGGCCCGTGCAGTACTTCTACGGCGTGCCGGCCGAGTTGCGAGCGGGCGGCGCGGTGGTCTACACCGCCAGCGTGTCGCAGAGCAACAGCACGGAAGTGCGCGGCGAGCAGCTGCTGCGCGAGCTGCAGACGCTCAAGGCCCGCTACGGGCATGCCAAGTTCAACCTCGTCGGGCACAGCCATGGCGGCAACACCATCCGGTACGTCGCGGCCGTGGCGCCGGACCTGGTGGCCAGCGTCACGACCATGGGCACGCCCCACCAGGGCAGCAAGGTGGCCGATGCGGTCGGCGCCATCACCGGCAGCACGGGCACGCAGGGGGCCGTCGCCGCCGTGGTCAATGGCCTGTCCAGCGTCATCGCCACGCTCTCCGGCAGTGCCGGCAACCCGCAGAACGCGCTGGCCTCGCTCAAGTCGCTCTCCAGCGCCGGTGCTGCGGACTTCAACCGCCGCTTCCCGCAGGGCGCGCCCACCAGCAGCTGCGGCAGCGGGCCGGCCGTGGTCAACGGCGTGCGCTACTACTCCATGGGTGGCACCTCGGTGGGCACCAACCTGCTGGACGTGAGCGACGGCTTCCTGGTCGCCAGCAGCGTGTTCTTCGGCCTGGAGGCCAACGACGGGCTGGTGTCGCGCTGCTCCAACCATTGGGGGCAGGTGCTGCGCGACAACTACGGCTGGAACCACATCGACGAGATCAACCACGTCTTCGGCCTGCGCGGGTTGTTCTCGTCCGACCCGGTGTCGGTCTACCGCGCCCACGCCAACCGGCTCAAGGGCCTGGGGCTGTGAGGCAGGCCGCCGCCCTGGCCGTGGCGGCGGCCGTTGCCGTCGCGGCGGGCTGCGTGGCGTGGCCGCCCGCGGCCGTGGCGCCGCCCCCCGCTGCGCAGGCCGCGGCGCCTGCCGCGCGCGCGGTGCCGCACGCCCCGCTGGCGGACACGACACCCGCCGCTGCGGCCCCGCAGGCCGTGGCGGGTGCGGCCTTGCCCGCTTCGCTGCAGGGCACCGAGGCCGACGGCGCCTGGCGCGCTGACGAGCGGGGGCACCTCGTCGTCGACCGTGCGCTGCGGCGGCGCCTGGACTACTGGTTGAGCACGGTGGGCGAGTGGTCGCCCGAGGTCATCGGCGCGCAGGTGCTGGCTGCGGCGCAGCGCGAGCTGCCGCCCACGGCGGCTCAGGAGCTGCAGTCGCTGTGGCAGCGCTATGTCGATCTGCAGCGCCACCCCTGGCAGCGCGTCGTGCGCCCGGCAGACCCGTCGAGCTGGCGGCCGGCGCTGGAGGAGCGGCAGTCGGTGCGCCGCCTGCTGCTCGGGCGGCCCGCCGCCGACGCCTTCTTCGCCGACGAGGAGCGGCTGCTCTGGCAGCAGGTGCTGTCGCTGGAGGCCGGCCAGCCGGCGGCGATGGCCGACGCCACCCCGGTGGCCGAGCACCCGCAGGCCGCCGAGCGCGTGGCTGAGGTCGACGCCCAATGGGCCCGCTGGGAGCGTCGGCTGGCCGAGGCGCGGGCCGAGCTGGCGCGGCTGCGGGCGGCGCCGGAGCTGTCGGACGCTCAGCGCAGCCAGGCCCTGCAGGGCTGGCTCGTCGAGCGCTTCGACGCGCGAGAGCAGCTGCGCGTGCGCGCCCTGCTGGGGCTGCCGGCGGGCGGCTGAGGCGCGCAAGGCGCCCTTGCCTGCTGCCGAAAGCTCATCGCCGCGGCCGTGCTAGATTCCGCTCCCATGTCCCGCGCTGTCTACTTTCGCTTTTGGTTTTTTCCCCGCCCCGGCGGTGGAGAGTCCTGAGCGCGCGCGCTGACCCCAGACTCCCTACAAACCGCCGGGCCCCCAAAGCCCGGCGGTTTTTTTATGCTCTCCTGAAAGGTCCTTGCCGTGAATGCCAAGCTCAACTCCGTCGAACCCGAAGCCCAGCGCTGGTACTCGCAGGACGACAAGACCAGCGCGACCGATGACGAGCGCATCCTCGACATCACCCCGCTGCCGCCGCCGGAGCACCTGATCCGCTTCTTCCCCATCCGCAACACGCCGATGGAGCAGCTGATCAGCCAGACCCGCCAGCGCATCCGCCGCATCATGAGCGGTGAGGACGACCGGCTGCTGGTGGTCATCGGCCCCTGCTCCATCCACGACCCGACCGCCGCCATCGAGTACGCCCGCCGCCTGAAGGCCGAGCGCGAGAAGTACGCCGGCACGCTGGAAATCGTCATGCGCGTCTACTTCGAGAAGCCGCGCACGACGGTCGGCTGGAAGGGCCTCATCAACGACCCCTACCTTGACGAGAGCTACCGCATCGACGAAGGCCTGCGCATCGCCCGCCAGCTGCTGCTGGAGATCAACCGCCTGGGCATGCCGGCCGGCTCCGAGTTCCTGGACGTGATCTCGCCGCAGTACATCGGCGACCTCATCGCCTGGGGCGCCATCGGCGCGCGCACGACCGAAAGCCAGGTGCACCGCGAGCTGGCCTCGGGCCTGTCCGCGCCCATCGGCTTCAAGAACGGCACCGACGGCAACATCAAGATCGCGACCGACGCCATCCAGGCGGCCGCCCGCGGCCACCACTTCCTGTCAGTGCACAAGAACGGCCAGGTCGCCATCGTCGAGACCCGCGGCAATGCCGACTGCCACGTCATCCTGCGCGGCGGCAAGGCGCCCAACTACGACGCCGCCAGCGTGGCCGAAGCCTGTGCCGACCTCGCCAAGGCCAAGCTGCCCGAGCGGCTGATGGTGGACTGCTCGCACGCCAACAGCAGCAAGCAGCACCAGCGCCAGCTCGACGTGGCCCGCGACATCGCCGGCCAGATGCGCGAGGGCAGCAAGCGCATCTTCGGCGTCATGGTGGAGAGCCACCTGAACGACGGCGCCCAGAAGTTCACCCCCGGCAAGGACGACCCCGCCACGCTGGCCTACGGCAAGAGCATCACCGACGCCTGCCTCGGCTGGGACGACTCCCTGGCCGTGCTGGACGTGCTGAGCGAGGCGGTGAAGGCGCGCCGCTGAACGAGCGGCCGGCAGTTTCCCGACGCGGCGCAGACCGCGCGTAACTCTGCGGCGAGGGGACGCTCGCCTGATTGAACCCAGGAGCATCCCCATGAACGACGAGACCCGCCGCGTGACGCGCCGCGGCGTGATCCTGCAATCGCTGGCCACCGGGCCGGCCGTCGCTGCGGCGGCCCCGGGTGGCGCCACCGACCGCCAGCCTCTGCCGCCGCAGCGCCCCCCTGCCAGGCCCGACCGGCTCGAACTGCTCAGCCCCGCCTGCGTGCGGCTGGAGGGCTGGCTCGGGCAGCGCGTGCGGCTCAACGCTCGCGCCCACCTGCCGGCCGTCGACACGGCACCCCTGCTGGCGGGCTACGAGAAGCGCCCGGGCGAGCAGGCCTGGATCGGCGAGCACGTCGGCAAATGGCTGCATGCGGCGACGCTGGCCTGGGCACAGACGGGCGACACCGCGCTGAGCGCCCGGCTCGACGCCACCGTGCAGGCGTTGCTCGCCACGCAGGCGCCCGACGGCTACCTCGGCACCTACCTGCCCGGGCAGCGCCTGGGCCTGTTCCCGAACGCCGACTGGGACGTCTGGTCGCACAAGTACAACCTCATCGGGTTGCTGACCTACCACCGCTACACGGGCGAGCCCACCAGCCTGCAGGCCTGCCGGCGCATGGCCGACCTGTTGCTGCGCACCTTCCCCGCGCAGCGCAGCATCCTGGCCGCCGGCACCCACCTGGGCATGGCCGCGACGAGCGTGCTCGAACCCATGGTGCTGCTCTTCGAGCTCACCGGGCATGCGCCCTACCTGGATTTCGCCCGCTACCTGGTCGCAGCGCTCGACGAGCCCGGCGGCCCGGCGCTCCTGTCGAGCCTGCTGGCCGGGCGCCCCGTGCATGAAGTGGCCAACGGCAAGGCCTACGAGCTGCTGTCCAACCTCGTCGGGCTGGTGGCCTTCAGCCGCGCCACCGGCGAGCCGCAAGGCCAGGCGGCCGCGCTGGCGGCCTGGCACGACATCCGCGCCCACCGCCTGACGCAGACCGGCTCCATGAGCCAGTGGGAGCATTTCCAGCCGATGGCGCGGCAGCGGCTGGACGTCGCCGCCCATGTGGGCGAGACCTGCGTCACGACGACCTGGATCCAGCTCAACCTCGCGCTGCTGTGCGCCACGGGCGAGGCGCGCTTTGCCGAGGAGATCGAGCGCAGCTACTACAACCACCTCACGGCGGCCCAGCACCTGGCCGGCTCGCGCTGGTCGTACTACACGCCACTGCAAGGCCGCAAATGGCACCAGGCCGAGATCACCTGCTGCCACTCCAGCGGCCCGCGCGCACTGGCGCTGGCGCCGCAGGCGGCCTACCTCGTGGCGCAGGCGCCCGTGCCGACGCTGGCGGTCAACACGCTGGAGACGTCCGAAGCCCGGCTCACGCTGGGCGGCGTGGAGGTGCACGCGGTGCTGCACAGCGGCTTTCCGCGCCGCGGCACGGCGCGCCTCACGCTGCGCCTGGCCCAGCCAGCGCGGTTTGCGCTGCGCTGGCGGCTGCCCGGGTGGGCGCGGCCCGCCACGGCCACCCTGCACCGCGCCGGCCAGGCGCCCACCGCCGCCGTGGAGGAGGCCGGTTGGCTGAGCTGGCCCGCGCAGGCCTGGCACGACGGTGACGCGGTCGAGCTGGGCTTCACGCTGGGGCTGCAGGCCTTGCAGCGCCCGCAGGGCGAGGGGCTGAGCTGGCCCGCCGAGGCCGGCCGCGCTGCGCGCGCCTGGGGGCCGTTCGTGCTGGCGCTGGACCAGGCCGACAACCCGTCGTCGGCGCTGCATCGCCTGGCGTGGGTGCGCGAGCCCGCGGCGCGCCTGCTGGCCGGGCCGGGGCGGCTGCGGTTTGCCGTGCCCGTGCAAGCGGTGCCCCGCGGGGGCGGCGACCGGCCCGCGCGCCACGACGCCGTGGCCGTGCCCTACGCGGACGCCGGCGCGCAGCGCAGCCTCTTTCGCGTGCACCTGCTCGCGGCCGAAGCCGGGGCGCCGGGCGACAACCTGCTCTGGCCCGGGCGTGCCATCGCGTCGCGCCCGGGGGCGGTCTGGCTGGACGGCCGGTGGCTGCCCGACGCCACCGCGGCGCAACGCGCGGCCGTGCTGGTGGACGACGACGAGGCCACGGCGCTGAGCACCCGGCACGGCACGCCACCGGCGCTGGACTGGCTGGGCGTGGCGCTGCCGCGGCCCGTGCGGGTGCAGCGCGTCGTCTACGTGCAGGGCCCGGTCGGTGCGGCAGGCGGTTGGTTCGACGTGGCTGCCGGCGGCCTGCCCGAGGTGCAGGCGCAACTGGCCGATGGCGCCGCGTGGGTCACGCTGGGTGTCCTTGCCGGCTACCCCGCCACCACGGCCAGCGATCCGCGCGAGCTGAGCAACGGCTGGGACAGCCACGAGTTCGCGCTGGCCCTGCCCGAGGCGGTCGCCCTCGTGGCCGTGCGGGTGCGGGGCCGCCCGGGCGGGCCGCGGCCCGGCGCCCATGCCTGCGCCCGCGAGCTGCGCGCCGACGGGCCGCCGGCCGTCAGCGGTCCCTGACACAATCAGCGGCATGCAAGCCCGTGTCACCGTCCTCTTCGAGACCGGCGCCCCCGTCGAGTTGCAGCTCGACGGCGCCGAAGTGTTGAGCTTCGAGGCCGCCCGCCGGTGGCTGGACGAGCAGTTCGTGCGCCTGGAGTGCGAGCCCCTGCGTGGCTCGGGCAAGGTGCTGCTGGCCGACAAGCTCATCCAGGTGGCCGCCGGCGCCGGCCCGGCCGGCTTCGCCGACGCCGCCTGGGCGCTGGACTACGCCCGCGCGGCGTCGGGCGCGCTGTCCAAGGCCCTCATCAAGGTTGACGTGGCACGCCAGGCCGTGTCGTATTGACCCCTCTTGAAACCCCCGGACGCGGCCTCAGATGGGCCGCGTTTTCGTTCACGGCAACTCCACCATGACCAAGCAAACCCACGCCTTCCAGGCCGAAGTCAAGCAGATCCTGCACCTCGTCACCCACAGCCTGTACTCCAACAAGGAGATCTTCCTGCGCGAGCTGGTGTCCAACGCCAGTGACGCCTGCGACAAGCTGCGCTTCGAGGCGCTGGACAACGCCGCCTTGTGGGAAGACGCCCCCAACCTCGAAGTGCGCGTGAGCTTCGACGAAGCCGCCCGCACGCTGACCATCAGCGACAACGGCATCGGCATGAGCGCCGAGGAAGCCGCCGCGCACCTGGGCACCATCGCCAAGAGCGGCACGCGCGAGTTCATGGCCAAGCTCGAGGGCGACCAGAAGAAGGACGCCCAGCTCATCGGCCAGTTCGGCGTGGGCTTCTACTCCGGCTTCATCGTCGCCGACCGCATCACGGTCGAGACCCGCCGGGCGGGCCTCGCCGCCGACCAGGGCGTGCGCTGGACGAGCGAAGGCACCGGCGAGTACGAGATCGAGACGATCACCAAGCCCGGCCGCGGCACCGACGTCATCCTGCACCTGCGCGAAGGCGAGGAGGAGTTCCTCAAGACCTGGCGCGTGAAGAGCACCATCAGCAAGTACAGCGACCACATCTCCCTGCCCATCCTCATGAAGAAGGAGACCTGGGACGCCGAAAGCGCCAAGCAGGTCGTGACGGACGAGTGGGAGCCGGTCAACAAGGCCTCCGCGCTGTGGAGCCGCTCCAAGAGCGAGATCACGCCCGAGCAGTACGAGGAGTTCTACAAGCAGATCAGCCACGACACCGAGGCGCCCCTGGCCTACACGCACAACCGCGTGGAGGGCCGCAGCGAGTACACGCAGCTGCTCTACATCCCCGCCAAGGCGCCGTTCGACCTGTGGAACCGCGACAAGCGCGGCGGCGTGAAGCTGTACGTCAAACGCGTCTTCATCATGGACGACGCCGAGGCGCTGATGCCCGTCTACCTGCGCTTCGTGAAGGGCGTGATCGACTCGGCCGACCTGCCGCTGAACGTCTCGCGCGAGCTGCTGCAGGAAAGCCGCGATGTGCGGGCCATCCGCGAGGGCTCCACCAAGCGCGTGCTGGGCATGCTGGAGAGCCTGGCCAACCACGAGGACGAGGCCGAACGCGCCAAGTACGCGGCCTTCTGGAAGGACTTCGGCCAGGTGCTCAAGGAAGGCATCGGCGAGGACCACGCCAACCAGGAGCGCCTGGCCAAGCTGTTCCGCTTCGCCTCCACCCATGCCGATGAAGGCGTGAGCCTGGCGGACTACGTCTCTCGCATGAAGGAAGGCCAGGAGGCCATCTACTACATCACGGCCGATTCGCTAGCGGCCGCCAAGCACAGCCCGCAGCTGGAGATCTTCCGCAAGAAGGGCATCGAGGTGCTGCTGCTCGTGGACCGCGTGGACGAGTGGATGCTCTCGCACCTGTTCGAGTTCGAGGGCCACACGCTCACGAGCGTGGCCAAGGGTTCGGTGGACCTC
>JAEUPJ010000067.1 GCA_016790285.1 Roseateles sp.
TGTGGCGCCGCGGTGACGCAGATTCCATGTCGGCACGGGACATCACAGATCCCACAACAGATGCCGGATATACGACTGCAGGTGCTTCTCTCAGCCAGCCCCCAGCGATCAGGCCTTTGCCGTTGTGGGGGAGTCCATATACGAAGGGTTAGGTCTCAGCATTCTGGATGCCGAGCAGCTTACGTGACAAGGCGATGTGCTCGCTGGTTGCATGTCCGTTGATGGCTGCCTTATCGGCTTTAGGGCCAGATCAGTTCACCGCCCGCAGCTCTTCAGCGATGTCCAAGAAGGCCGCCACCAACGGGGATGGTCTGCGTTCTCGGCGGCACACCAGGTGCACATGCGTGGCCATGTCGTTGTCAATGACCGGCACCTGAGCCAGCCGGCCGTCGGCGACATAAGCCGGCGACGCAACGACACCCAGACCCATGCCCTGCGCGACCGCCTCGCGGACCGCCTCACGACTTCCCATCTCGACGGCGATCTCGAAGCTCAAACCTCGGCGGCGCATCGTCTCCTCGAATACCTGACGGGTGGTCGATCCCTCTTCTCGAATGACAAATCGCTGCTGGTGGAGGTCCGCCAGACGAACGTCGGTCCGCCCCGCCAAAGGATGGTCCGCTTTCGCGAAAACGACCAAGGGCTGACGCCGATGCTCAATGCATTCCAGCTCGGGCTGGTACACGGGGTTGAGCACCACGCCGACATCACCCTGATGGTCAAGAATCCTCGCAGCGATTGAACGAGAGTCTGCGACACGGACTACGAGACTCACTTGCGGGTGCTGTCTGGTGAACACGCGCAGGATGGGGACGAGGTTGTAGGGACCCACTGCGTGGATGACGAGCCGGCCGGCATAGCGGTTCTGCGCGGCCAGCAAAAGGGCCTGAGCGTCATCCTCCGCAGTGAAAGCGCGTCGTGTGTGCTCCAGCAACGATCGGCCGAAATCCGTCAGCTCCAAGCGACGACCACGGCGGCGGAACAGTTCGACAGCATGAACCTGTTCTAGCCGCTGAATGTGGGCCGACAGCGTGGGCTGTTGCAGACCCAGGGCGCGGGCCGCTGCCGTCATGCTGCCTAACCTGGCCGTAGCGTCGAATGCCTTCAGCGCGGCAAGAAGGCTGGTACTGGTCATGTGCGGTCCATAGATGACGTCAATGAAGCCATCGCATTGTTCGGACCAAAACGTCACCGTGATGACATGGAAGTTGCACAAAATGCCACGCCATGACGCAGCGCTCCTCCTCTCCTACCGCCGCCTGGCTGATGCAACTGCACGACGTGCGCGTGGTCTATCCCGGCGGCATTGAGGCCCTTGCACGCACGCGCTTGAATGTGGAGCGCGGCGAGTTCCTCGTGCTGCTCGGCGCTTCAGGGGCAGGCAAGTCGACCTTGTTGCGTTGCCTCAACGGTCTGGTGCGTCCTTCCGAAGGCGCCATTGGCGCGAGTGAACTGCCACAGGGGAGACTGACGCCGCGTCACCTGCGCGCCCACCGCCGTCACTGCGGCATGGTCTTCCAGCAGCACCACCTTATCGGCCGCCAGACCGTGCTGGCCAACGTGCTGATGGGCGCTTTGGCCCAGCACCATCCCCTGCGCACACTGTGGCCCTGGAGCCGCGAAGATCAGCTGCGCGCCCTGCAAGTTCTGGACCGGGTAGGCCTGCTTGAAAAGGCGCTGGCCCGCGCGGACACGCTCTCAGGCGGTCAGCAACAACGCGTCGGCATCGCGCGGGCGCTGATGCAATCGCCCACCCTGCTGCTCGCCGACGAGCCGGTGGCCAGCCTCGACCCCGCGACGGCCGAGAGCGTCATGGGCTTGCTCCACCACATCTGCAAGATCGATCGGCTGACCGCAGTCATCAGTCTCCACCAAGTGGAGCTGGCCCGCCGCTTTGCCGACCGCATCGTCGGCCTTCGTGGCGGGCAGGTTGTGTTCGACGGGCCGCCCGCGGCGTTGACCGCCGAGCGCGAGGCGGCCCTGTACGGCTTCGCTGCGGCCGGAGCGCCGGCCGAGCGAGTGCCCGATTCCGCCCTAGCCGCCCTGGCCTGAGCATCGCCGGCGCGCCGCGCCGACTTCATCTTTCGAACCCAGGAGCTTCCATGCCCAACCGCCGTCTTGCCGTCGTCTCACTCGCTCTTGCTGCGTTGGCGTGCGCCATACCTGTCCAGGCCCAAGGCCGCGATCCGTCTCGCCTGCGCGTGGCGCTGCTGCCCGACGAGAACGCCTCCACGCTGATCCAGAACGCCCAGCCGCTGAAGGTCTACCTTGAACAAGCGCTGAAGAAGGACGTCGAGCTGGTCGTCACGACCGACTACTCGTCCATGATCGAGGCCATGCGCTTCGGCCGCATCGAGGTGGCCTACTTCGGGCCCTTTTCCTATGTGCTCGCCAAGTCCAAGGCTCCGACCATCGAGCCTTTCGCAGTCGGCGTAGAGCGCGGCTCGCCCACCTATCAGTCGGTGCTGATCGCCACGGCTGGCGGCCCGGTCAAGACGCTGGAAGACATTCGCGGCAAGGCCTTCGGCTTTGGCGACCAGGCCTCCACCTCCAGCCACCTGGCGCCCCGCGCACACCTGCTCAAGAAGGCCAAGCTCGACGGCGAGAAGGACTACCGCGTCGTTCACCTCGGCACACACGATGCCGTCGCTCGTGCGGTGCAGGCGGGCCAGGTGCCGGCTGGTGCCCTTTCTAAGCCCATTCTCGACAACCTCGTCAAGCGCGGCACCATCGATGCGAGCCGCATCGTCGAGCTGGACCTGTCCGCGCCGATTCCGAACTACCCAGTCGTGCTGCAAGGCAACCTCGCGCCGGCCCTAAAGCAGAGCATCCGCGATGCATTCCTCAACATGAAGGACAAGGAGGTGCTCAAAGCCTTTCGCGTCGAGGCCTTCGCGTCCACCACTGACGCCGCCTACGACGTGCTTCGCGACACGGCCTCGGTGCTTAAGCTCGACCTCGGGAGTATGAAGTGACCACCCGCCTCGCGGCCATGGACGCCGTGCTAGCGGAGGACACCCGCAGGCGCCGCCGCGGCCTGGGCTGGGCCGGCCTGCTGCTCGCGGCCGCGGTCGTCGCGCTTGCCGTCACAGGGTTCTTCGACGCCGAGCGCTTCGCCGACGGTCTGCCAGCCCTCGTGCAACTGGGGTCAGAAATGATTCCGCCCAACTTCGAACGCTGGCAGCTCTGGCTCACGCCGCTACGCGACACGCTGGCCATGTCAGTGGCCGGCACGGCGCTCACCATGGTGCTGTCACTGCCGCTCGCCCTGCTGGCCGCGCCCAATACCTCGCCGCACCCGGTCGTGTTGCGCGTCGCGCGCACGTTGCTCGCGAGCTGTCGCTCGGTGCCTGAGATCATTCTCGGCGTCATCTTCGTCGCAGCCGTAGGCTTCGGCGCCCTGCCCGGTGTGCTGGCCCTTGCGCTGCACTCCACCGGCATGGTGGCCAAGTTCTATGCCGAGGCCATAGAACATGTCGACCCCAAGCCGCTCGAAGCCGCCATCGCGGCGGGCGCAAGCCGCCTGCAGGTAATCACGCATGCCGTGCTGCCCCAGGTGCTACCGCAGCTGGCCGACATCACCATCTACCGTTGGGAATACCACTTCCGGGCCTCGGCCGTGCTGGGCATCGTAGGCGCCGGCGGCATCGGCTTCGAGCTGATGGCGGCACTGCGACTGATCAAGTACGACGAGGTGTCGGCCATCCTGCTGGCCATCCTGGCTTGCGTGCTGGTGGTCGACGGACTGGGTGCCGCACTGCGTCGCCGCCTTAAGTGAGCAGGGTCGTTACATGAACAGAATTGTCGTCAGCCAACCCGTGCACGCAGAAGTGCTCGCGCGCCTGCAGTCCGCCGGCCATGTCGTGATGAACGCCGGCCCCGAGCCCTGGCCTGCTGAGGAACTGGCCCGCCACCTGCGCGAGGCCGACGCGTGGATGGCCTTCATGACCGACCGCGTTGACGCCGGCATCCTTGAGCGGGCGCCGAGGCTGCGCACGGTGGCCTGCGCCCTAAAGGGCTATGACAACTTCGACCTCGCGGCCTGCACGCGCGCCGGCGTGCAAGTGAGCTTCGTACCCGACTTGCTGACGGAGCCGACCGCGGAGCTGGCCGTTGGCCTCGCCATCGCATTGGCCCGCCATGTGCTCGAAGGTGACCGACGCGTGCGCTCCAGCTATGCCGGCTGGCGGCCTTCGCTCTACGGCACGGGCTTGCACGGCTCGACGGTCGCGGTGGTGGGCCTGGGCGCCGTCGGGCGCGCCATCGTCGACCGCGTGCAAGGCTTTGGTTGCGCGGAGATCCTGGGCGTGGACCCTGAGCGCCGTGATCCGCGGGTACGCATCACGACGCTGGACGAGGCTCTGCGGCTTGCGCACTACGTGCTGCTGGCTGTGCCTCTAACCAAGTCGTCACGCCACCTAATCGACACAGCGGCACTTTCCGGCATCCGCCCGGGGCAGCTGCTCATCAACGTGGGCCGCGGCTCCGTGGTCCATGAGCAGGCGGTGCTGGCTGCGCTCGCAGACGGCCGTCTCGGTGGCTATGCCGCAGACGTTTTCGAGATGGAGGACTGGAATCTTCCGGACCGCCCCATCGACATTCCCGTGGCGCTGCTACAGCACCCTCGTACGGTCTTCACGCCGCACCTCGGTTCGGCGGTACGCGAAGTGCGCCTCGCAATCGAGATGCGCGCAGCGGACAATCTGATCGCAGTGCTCGCCGGGTCCGAGGTGGCCGATGTCGCATGGGCCATTGGCTGACGTTCGCGAATGTCGACTGGGCGCACCGTTACGACAGCGGCGCGGGCCCGCGCAGAACGGGCGTCCGACAGCCCTGGCTGGACTCCGCGCAAGACCTGCAGAGCCGCTCGGCACCTGCGGACGGCCCGAAGCAGCGATTCGATTACCCGCATGCCGTGGCAGGCTGGCAATGCCGACGCTGGCGCTGATCTGGGCCGGCGGGCCACTGTGGGGTAGGCGTCCGGCAAAGTCATCTTGAACGAGGGGTTGCCCACGACAAGGATGCTGTCCACGTAACGATAGGTGGACGCGATGACAAGCGACAAGAAGACGAAGCGGCGGTACAGCGAGGCGCAGAAGGCGCAGGTGCTGGCTGAGTGTGACGAGCCGGGTGCGTCGGTCGCCAAGGTCGCGATGGCCCACGGCATCAATGCCAACATCGTCCACCGCTGGAGGCAACTGTCTCGGGGCGAGGGTCTTGCCGGTCCCGCCAAGGCAAGCGGGTTCGTGGCGCTGTCGCTTCCGGCGCCTGAGGTGCCCACTGCGGTAGCGGCCGATGTCCGAGTCGAGCTCAGGCGCGGGCCCGTCGTGATCACCGTCACTTGGCCAATCAGCGGGGCGGCCGAGCTGGCCGCGTGGACCCGCGAGCTGCTGCGGTGATTCGCATCGACGCCGTGTGGCTCGCGGTCGAGCCGCTGGACATGCGAGTCGGCACCGAGGCGGCGCTGGCCCGAGTCGTGAACGTGTTCGGCGCTGCCAAGCCACACCACGCCTACCTCTTCGCCAACCGCCGCGCCAACCGCATGAAGGTCCTCGTGCACGACGGCATCGGCGTGTGGCTCGCGGCCAGGCGGCTCAACGCCGGCAAGTTCGTGTGGCCGCTGGACGGCGCGAGCACGCAAAGCCTCACGCGCGTGCAGCTCGACGCGCTGGTGCTCGGCCTGCCGTGGCAGCGCCTGGGCGAGGCCGGGATCATCCGCACGATCTGAAGAGCAGTGCCCTGGCGCGGGCAATTGCTGGATGTGCCGATGTGCTGAGCGCGTTGCTGCGGCACGATGGCCACCGATTCCCATAGGGGTCAATCACTTACATCCACAACGGAGGCTCCCTGGCTGGCTTGTCGAGTTCAGAGTTAAGCGCAAACAGTTCCAAACTCAGCGCAAACCGACAGCCCACGCATCCATCAGCGGCTGGATCGCAGGCGACTGATCGGTCTACCGGAGCCTGACGCGGTTGGAGTGCGACTTTCTGGGTGTTGACCGCATGTTGATAAGGCCCAATATCAACAAGCGGAAAAATCGCTTGCAAGCCTGACGCCCTGGCGTTTTGGTGCGCTAACGCATTGTCGGTAAAGATCTTTCTAAAGTGATGGCATCTTGACTGTCGATTTGCGCTGAGTTTCGAACTGTTTGCGTTCAACTCTGAACTGATGCGCGACACCGCCAGATCTAGCTGTGGCTCTTGAGCGCTGGGCTGCTGTAGTCGATGGCCTGCCCCACCTCATCATCCAACACGGGAAACCGGCTCTCGCTAACGCTGAAGAGATACACTTTTCGAGAAGCTTTTTCCTGTAAAACGGCGTTGCACAAGGCGAGGGAGATGACAGCGTCAACAGGCGGTACCGGTAAAGATTTGTCGAGGTCAGGTCGGACTTCTGACCCGTGGGGGAGGTACTACACCTCCCCTGAAGTGAGCCGCTCACTGATCGAGCGCATCAACGTTCCAAAACCCAAGCTTGTCTTAGAGCTTGGTTCCGGCTCCGGAGCCCTGTGCACTGCGGCCGCCACTCGCTGGCAGGATGCGCGTCTCATCACCGTCGACACGGATCGGCGCACGTCCAAGCAGCAGAACGGGCAGCGCCTTGCCAAGCCTGGCCAACATAGTCACTTCGTCCAAGATGCTCTGGACCAGGACCTGTCGAGCAAGATTGGGTTGCGCCTCGGCACCGTCGATGTGGCAGTCTGCAATCCTCCCTACATCCGGCCTCGTTGGCGCTCTGACTTCGGCAGAATCCTGGAAGACGCCGGCCTCTCCGGCGCGCTAGCTTCCCTGCACGATGCTGGCGCGGACCTTCTGTTTCTTGCCCAGAACCTCAGGCTCCTGCGTCGCAATGGCAAGCTGGGTCTGATCCTTCCCGATGGATTGGTCACGGCAGAACGATTCAGTGGCGTCCGTCGAGCGCTCCTGCGCCAGCACATGATCGAGCAGGTCGTTCAGCTGCCGCGCGGCGTGTTCAAAGGCACCGAAGCCCAGACGTACCTGGCTGTGCTGTCGAAGATGGCGGGTGAGACAGATCTGTTGGCGCCGATCTAAATTTGACCCACCCTGCCGATTGAACTTTGACCCAGGGCTTGGGGCCGGCATCGCGTGATGCCGGCTGTGGACAACTGTAGCGGTGAGCTCGTTCAGCCCGCCTCGTCGCCCTTGTTGCGTCGCTCCTGCTCCCTCGCCTTGATGCGCTTACGCGTGGCCGCCGTGGCCTGCGTGACGCGGTAGCTCTCGTTGCCGGTCTCCACGATGTGGCAGTGGTGCGTGAGCCGGTCCAAGAGCGCCGTGGTCATCTTGGCGTCGCCGAAGACGGTGCTCCATTCGGCGAAGTCCAGGTTGGTCGTGATGACGACGCTGGTGTGCTCGTAGAGCTTGGACATCAGATGGAACAGCAAGGCGCCACCGGCCTGGCTGAACGGCAGGTAGCCCAGCTCATCGAGGATCACCAGGTCCAGGCGCAGCAGGCTGGCCGCGATGCGCCCGGCCTTGCCCTCGGCCTTCTCCCGCTCCAGTGCGTTGACCAGGTCCACGGTGCTGTAGAAGCGCACGCGCTTGCCGTGCGTGCCGATACCCGCCACGCCGAGGGCCGTGGCCAAGTGGGTCTTGCCCGTGCCCGGGCCGCCCACCAGCACCACGTTGTGCGCCGCGGCCGTGAACTCGCAAGTGGCCAACTGCGTGACCAGCTTGCGGTCCACGGGCGAGACCTCGAAGTCGAAGCTGGCCAGATCGCGGTGCACCGGGAACTTGGCACTGCTCATCTGGTGCTGCACCGAGCGCGTGGCGCGGTCGCTGGCCTCGGCCTGCAGCATGTGCTCCAGCAGCCAGCGCGAGCGCTCGACTTCGGCGTTGCGCTGCTCGCCAAGCTCGGCCCAGGTGGCGGCCATGCCGTGCAGGCGCAGGGCCTTCAGCTCTGCAATGACGTCAGCCATGGTCGGCCTCCTGCTCAGCCAGGCGGCGCAGTCGGTCGTAGCGGCCGGGGTCGGCCTGCGGTGGCGTGGTCGTGCTCAGCGGCGTGGCGACGTTGGGCGGTCGCTCCGGCGCCGTGAGCCGGGCCAGCACGTTGGCCACGTGTTCCGGGCTGATCCGACCGCTGGGGCCAGCATGCTCCAAGGCCAGCTCGGCCGCGACCAGCACCTCGTCCAGCCCGGCCGTGCTGCTCAACGCCAGCACTTGCGCCATCAGCCGGTCGCCGCCGGCATGACGCAGCAGCGCCTGGCGCAGCCTGGCCAGTGGCTCGGGCAGGTCCACGAACGGCGCGCCGTTGCGCAGCGCGCCGGGCTTGCGCTGAACAAGCGGCACATAGTGCTGCCAGTCGTAGGCCGTGCGGCCCTTGCCACTGAGCCGGGCGTGCTCGGCCACCACGCGCTCGTCGGCCACGATGACCACGCGCTGCGGGTACAGCCTCGTGCTGACGGTCTGCCGAGCCAGCTCGCACGGCACCGAGTAGCGGTTGCGCGCCACGGTGACCAGGCAGGTGCTGCTCACGCGCGCCACGTCCTGCACATAGCCGTCGAAGTCCACGGGCTTGGGCATCAGGTGGCTGCGCTCCAGCTCCAGCATCTCCGCCACGCTGAAGGCCTTGTGCTCGGGGTGGCGGAGTTCGGCCCACAGCGCCTTGCAGCGCTCGCCCAGCCAGGCATTGAGCTCCTCCAGGCTGCCGAAGCGCTGCTCGCGTGCCGCCAGCCAGATGCGACGCCGGCTGTCCTGCACGTTCTTCTCGACGACACCCTTCTCCCAGCCGCTGGCGACGTTGCAGAAGTCCGGGTCGAAGAGGTAGTGCGCGCACAGCGCGGCGAAGCGGCTGTTGACGTCGCGGTTCTTGCCGCGGCCGACGCGATCCACCGCAGTCTTCATGTTGTCGTAGATGCCCCGGCGCGCCACGCCGCCCAGGGCCGCGAAGCTGCGCGTGTGGGCGTCGAACAGCATCTCGTGGCCTTGGCTGGGGTAGGCCACCAGCCAGAAGGCCCGACTGGCGCACAGCTTCATGTGCGCCACCTGCAGCCGCTGGTACACGCCGCCGATGACCAGCGGCTCCTCGCTCCAGTCGAACTGGAAGGCCTCGCCGAGTTCGAAGCTCAGCGGCACGTAGGCATCGCCCGTCGCCGCACCTCCCTGGGCTGCGCGCCAGGCGCGGATGTAGTCGGTCAGCCGGCTGTAGCCGCCGGCATAGCCCGCAGCCTTCAATTGCTCCAGCAGCGCCTTGGCGCTGCGCCGCTCCTTCTTCGGTCGGCGGGCATCGGCGCGCAGCCATTGCTCCAGTTGCTCGACGTAGGGCGCCAGCTTGGTCGGCACCGCCGGCCGGCGGTACTGCGGTGGCTCGGCCTTGCCCAGCCTCAGGTACTTGCGAACCGTGTTCCGCGCCAGGCTCGTCGCCTTGGCAATCTCCCGCACCGACTTCTTCTCGCGGTGGTGCATCCGCAAGACCTTGCCAATCATGGCCATGGTGATCACTCCTACTGCCCCCGCCCTCCTGTGGATATCTCGGACAGGGTAGGTTGAACACCTGGGTCAGATTTCGGTCGGCACGATCCTCACAAGTGGGTCAAATTTCAGTCGGCGCCAACAAGTGGCTGTCAGCGCCATCCAGCAAGCGCTGGATCTGCTGCCAGACTGATGAGCGGTCGTCGGGATGCAACTGGCCGACGAACGCTTCCAGGTGGTCGCCAATCTCGCCCGCCTGGAAGCCCAGGATCCCGAACCAGCGTTCGTTGTGGACCAACCGACCCGACGGCACATGCCAGTCCCAGACGCCTTCCTGCGTGGCCATCATGACCTGCTGCAACGTGAACTCGCTCTGCGCAACCTGCTGCTGGGCACGGACCACATCAGTGATGTCGTGCGCGATCACCAGAATCTGGTTACGGCCCTGTGCGTCCTTGAACGGTCGCTTGATCGACTTGAAATGGCGGACCTCGCCCGTCGTGGCGTCACGGCTGTCTTCGAAGACGATCTCTGT
>JAEUPJ010000079.1 GCA_016790285.1 Roseateles sp.
TGCCGACGAGAGCTTCACCGTGCCGGCGCTGGAGAACTTCAAGGCCGTGCTCGAACCCACCGCGGAAGGCCGCGAGATCAGCACCACGCAGGCCTACGTGCGCTTCCTGACGCAGCTGCTGCGCGACCAGGCCCTGGGCCCCCGCATCGTGCCCATCCTGGTGGACGAGGCGCGCACCTTCGGCATGGAGGGCCTGTTCCGCCAGATCGGCATCTACAACCCCAAGGGCCAGCTCTACACCCCGGTCGACAAGGACCAGGTGATGTACTACCGCGAGGACAAGGCCGGCCAGATCCTGCAGGAAGGCATCAACGAAGCCGGCGGCATGGCCAGCTGGATCGCTGCGGCCACGAGCTACTCGACGAACAACCGGATCATGATCCCGTTCTACGTCTACTACTCGATGTTCGGCTTCCAGCGCATCGGCGACCTGGCCTGGGCGGCGGGCGACATGCAGGCCCGCGGCTTCCTGCTGGGCGGCACGTCGGGCCGCACCACGCTGAACGGCGAAGGCCTGCAGCACGAAGACGGCCACAGCCACATCCTGGCGGGCACCATCCCGAACTGCATCTCCTACGACCCGACCTTCGCGCACGAAGTGGCGGTCATCATGCACCGCGGCATGAAGCGCATGGTGGAAGACCAGGAAAACGTCTTCTACTACATCACCCTGCTCAACGAGAACTACCCGATGCCGGGCCTGAAGGCCGGCACCGAGGAGCAGATCCTCAAGGGCATGTACCTGCTCGAAGAGGCCGACGCGACCAAGCCCGTCACGGTCAACCTGCTGGGCTCGGGCACCATCCTGCGCGAGAGCCAGGTGGCCAAGATGCTGCTGGAAGAAGACTGGGGTGTCGGCGCCCACGTGTGGAGCTGCCCGAGCTTCAACGAACTGGCGCGCGACGGCCAGAACGCCGAGCGCTGGAACCTGCTGCACCCGACCGAGCTCGCCTGCGTGCCCTTCGTGACGCAGCAGCTCGGCCAGACCAAGGGCCCGGTCGTCGCGTCCACGGACTACATGAAGAACTACGCGGAGCAGATCCGCGCCTTCGTGCCCAAGGGCCGGTCGTACAAGGTGCTGGGCACCGACGGTTTCGGCCGCAGCGACTTCCGCTCCAAGCTGCGCCAGCACTTCGAGATCAACCGCCACTACATCGTGGTCGCTGCGCTCAAGGCGCTGGCCGACGATGGCGCGATCCCCATGGAGCGCGTGGCCGAGGCGATTGCCAAGTACGGCATCGACGTGAACAAGATCAACCCGCTCTACGCCTGAGCGCCGGGGGAGACAAAACATGGCATTGGTTGAAGTCAAGGTTCCCGACATCGGCGATTTCGACGAGGTCGGCGTCATCGAAGTGCTCGTCAAGGTCGGCGACACCGTCAAGGTCGAGCAAAGCCTCGTGACGGTGGAGAGCGACAAGGCGTCGATGGAGATCCCGTCGTCCGCCGCGGGCGTGGTCAAGGAGATCAAGGTCGCCGTGGGCGACAAGGTCAAGGAAGGCAGCCTGCTCGTGCTGGTGGAGGCCGAAGGCGCCGCCGCAGCAGCACCCGCCCCGGCCGCTGCAGCACCCGCACCGGTCGCTGCCGCCGCCCCGGCGCCTGCCGCCGAGCCCGCGCCTGCGCCAGCCGCCGCCGCGGGCGGCTCGGTCACCGTCGTCGTGCCCGACATCGGCGACTTCGACGAGGTCGCCGTCATCGAGGTGCTGGTGAAGGTCGGTGACACCGTCAAGGTGGAGCAGAGCCTCATCACCGTCGAGAGCGACAAGGCCTCGATGGAGATCCCGTCGTCCACGGCGGGTGTCGTCGAGGAGCTGCTCGTGAAGCTCGGCGACAAGGTGGCCAAGGGCACGGCCCTGGCCCGCGTGAAGGCGGCGGGCGGCGCTGCGGCGCCCGCACCTGCGGCAGCCGCACCTGCTGCCGCGCCGGCTGCACCCGCTCCAGTGCAGGCCACAGCGCCCGCTGCATCGCCCGCCGCATCGCCCGCTGTGGCTTTGCCCGCGCACCAGCCCACCGCGCCCACCGGCCAGCTGCCGCACGCCTCGCCCAGCATCCGCAAGTTCGCCCGCGAACTCGGCGTGCCGCTGGCTGAGGTCAAGGGCAGTGGCCCCAAGGGCCGCATCACCGAGCTGGACGTCCAGGGCTTCGTGAAGTCCGTGATGGCCGGTGCCGTGCAGACGGTGGCCCAGAAGGCCGCCGCGCCGGCTGCAGCCGCTGGTGGTGGCGGTGCAGGCCTGAACCTGCTCGCCTGGCCCAAGGTCGACTTCGAGAAGTTCGGCCCCGTGGAGCGCAAGGAGCTGTCCCGCATCAAGAAGATCTCGGGCGCCAACCTGCACCGCAACTGGGTCGTCATCCCGCACGTCACCAACCACGACGATGCCGACATCACCGAGCTGGAGGCCTTCCGCGTCCAGCTGAACAAGGAAAACGAGAAGGCCGGCATCAAAGTCACGATGCTCGCCTTCATGATCAAAGCGGCCGTCGCGGCGCTGAAGAAGTTCCCCGAGTTCAACGCGTCGCTCGACGGTGACACGCTGGTGCTGAAGAACTACTTCCACATCGGCTTCGCGGCAGACACGCCCAACGGCCTGGTCGTGCCGGTCATCAAGGACGCCGACAAGAAGGGCATCTTCCAGATCAGCCAGGAGATGTCGGACCTGGCCAAGAAGGCCCGCGACGGCAAGCTCGGCCCCGCCGACATGAGCGGCGGCTGCTTCTCGATCTCGTCGCTCGGTGGCATCGGCGGCAAGTACTTCACGCCCATCATCAATGCGCCGGAAGTGGCCATCATGGGCGTGTGCAAGAGCAGCACCGAGCCGGTGTGGGACGGCAAGCAGTTCGTGCCGCGCCTGATCCTGCCGCTGTCGCTGAGCTGGGACCACCGCGTCATCGACGGCGCCGCGGCCGCGCGCTTCAACGTCTACTTCGCCAGCCTGCTGTCCGACTTCCGTCGGATCGCGCTGTGATCGGAGGCTGAACTCATGGCACTCATTGAAGTTCAAGTTCCCGACATCGGCGACTTCGACGAAGTCGGCGTCATCGAGGTGCTGGTCAAGGCCGGCGACACCGTCAAGGTCGAGCAGAGCCTGATCACCGTCGAGAGCGACAAGGCCTCCATGGAGATCCCTTCGTCGGCAGCGGGCGTCGTCAAGGAGCTCAAGGTCAAGCTGGGTGACAAGGTCGCCAAGGGCTCGGTCATCCTGACCGTCGAGTCCGACGCGGCAGCCGCGCCTGCGCCGGCCGCTGCAGCGCCAGCTCCCGCAGCTCCCGCAGCGCCCGTCGCCGCCCCCGCTGCAGCCCCCTACACCGGCAGCGCCGACCAGGCCTTCGACCTCGTCGTGCTCGGCGGCGGCCCCGGCGGCTACTCGGCCGCCTTCCGCGCAGCCGACCTCGGCCTGAAGGTCGCGCTGGTGGAGCGTTACGCGACGCTCGGCGGCGTGTGCCTGAACGTGGGCTGCATCCCGTCCAAGGCGCTGTTGCACGTGGCGGCGGTCATGGACGAGGTCAGCCACATGGCCGACCTGGGCGTGGCCTTCGGCGAGCCCACGGTCGACATCGACAAGTTGCGCGCCCACAAGAACAAGGTCACCGGCAAGCTGACCGGCGGCCTGGCTGCCATGGCCAAGATGCGCAAGGTGACAGTCCTGCGCGGCGTGGGCACCGTGCTGGACGCCCAGCACCTCAAGGTGGAAGCCACGGAAGGCGCCGTCGGCCAGGCCAAGACGGGTGCGGCCCAGACCGTGGCGTTCAAGCGCCTCATCGTCGCCGCCGGCTCGCAGGCCGTGCGCCTGCCTTTCCTGCCTGACGACCCGCGCATCGTCGACTCGACCGGCGCACTGGAGATGCAGGTCAAGCCGCAGAAGATGCTCATCGTCGGCGGCGGCATCATCGGCCTGGAAATGGGCACGGTGTACTCCACGCTGGGCGCCCGCCTGGACGTGGTGGAGATGCTGCCCACGCTGATGACCGGCGCCGACCGCGACCTCGTCAAGGTCTGGCAGAAGTTCAACCAGCACCGCTTCGACAACATCATGTTGAACACGAAGACGGTGGCGGCCGAAGCCAGGCCTGATGGCATCTACGTGAGCTTCGAAGGCGAGGGCGCCCCGAAGGAGCCCCAGCGCTACGACCTCGTGCTGCAGGCCGTGGGCCGCACGCCCAACGGCAAGAAGATCGGCGCCGAGAACGCCGGTGTGGCCGTCACCGACCGCGGCTTCATCCCCGTGGACGTGCAGATGCGCACCAACGTGCCGAGCGTGTTCGCCATCGGCGACATCGTCGGCCAGCCCATGCTCGCCCACAAGGCGGTGCACGAAGGCCACGTGGCGGCGGAAGTCTGCGCGGGCGAGCTGCTGGGCGACGACAAGCTCAAGAAGAGCCAGTTCGACGCCCGCGTGATCCCGAGCGTCGCCTACACCGACCCCGAGGTCGCCTGGGTGGGCATGACCGAAGACGAGGCGAAGGCCAAGGGCATCAAGTTCACCAAGGGTCTCTTCCCCTGGACGGCCTCGGGCCGCGCGATCGCCAACGGCCGCGACGAGGGCTTCACCAAGCTGATCTTCGACGAGGAAAGCCACCGCATCATCGGAGGCGGCATCGTCGGCACGCATGCGGGCGACATGATCGGCGAGATCGCCCTGGCCATCGAGATGGGCGCGGACGCGGTGGACATCGGCAAGACCATCCACCCGCACCCGACGCTGGGCGAAAGCCTGGGCATGGCGGCGGAAGTGGCGCACGGGTCGTGCACCGATGTGCCGCCGGTGCGCAAGAAGTAGGAGGCCTGATGCGGCGGCTGGCGCCCATGGCCACGTTGGCAGCGGTGCTGCTGGCGGGGCCCGGCGCCCACGCCCAGCAGCGCTCGCTGCCCGTGCCGCCGCAGGCGACCGACGCCCGCCTGGGCGCGGGTGAGCCGCCGCACTGGGTGATCTACGACCCGGCGGTGGACGAGCCGCTCGTCGTCTGGCTGCCGGGTACGCACGGCAAGCCGGGCGACGGGTCGCGGCCGCTGCTTCAGGCCATGCGTGAGGCCGGCTATCGCGTGATCGGCCTGAGCTACCTCAACGACCAGGCGGTGGGCCAGGTGTGCGTGGGCCAGCGCCTGCGCCGCCAGCCACGCTGTGCGGCGCTGATGCGCCAGCAGCGCGTCTGGGGCGATGCGCCCGGCGCCCCCATCGACGACCGCCCCGAGGACGCCATCGTGCCGCGCCTGACGGCGCTGCTGCGCCACCTCGCGCGCCAGGACCCGGAGGGCGGCTGGGCCGGCTATCTCGACGGCAACGAGCCACGCTGGGGGCGCATCGTGCTGGCCGGCCAGTCCCAGGGCGGGGGTATGGCGGCCTTTCTCGCGCAAACGCGCGTCGTGGCCGGCGTGCTCAGCTTCTCCGGCGGCTGGGACCGCGCGCCCGACGGCGGCCTGGCCGGCTGGTACCGGCGCCCGAGCGTGACGCCGCCTGAGCGCTGGCAGGCGACGTACCACGCCCAGGAAGGCGCGGCCGCGCTGCTCGCGCAGAGCTACCAGGCCCTGCGCATCCCGCCTGCCCAGGTGCATGCGCTGGACCTGCCGGTTCGGCCCGGGCACGAGGCCCACGGCGAGGGCATCGGCAACCCGGCCTATGCGCCGCTGTGGCGCGAGATGCTGGCGGCGCTGAAGCCAACGCCCTGACCGGCGCCCTGACCCGCGCACGGCTCCGGGCTAACGCTGGGCTCGCAGGCCCGGCGCTCTCGCGACAATGCTGTCATGCGATTCTTCTACTGGTCCATGGCCGTGATCATGCTCGGCACCCTGCTGCCGTCGGCCATCTACATGGGCGTGTACGTGTTCACCGGTGCCGACGAGGCGCTGGACCGGGCCCGCAAGTTCTGGAACTTCCTGCGGGTGTTCACGTTGCTGGCCTTCAACATCACGGTGTGGGGCAACGTGGCCGTGGGCGTGTGGCAGCTGATGCACTAGGGGCTGTGGCCCCGGGCAGCAGTTCCTAGAGCCTCGACTCGTACATCCGCGGGCAATCCGCCGTGCCAAAGCGGTCCACCGGGATGCGAAAGCGCTGGCCCACCCGCAGCTGCTGCCAGCGCGGCAGGTCCAGGCGGCAGGTCCAGACGTGGTCGCCACCGTCGCTGAGTTCGACCTCGTAGTAGGCCTCGCGTTTTCCGAGCCGTTCACTGCCCGGCTCGCCCGGTGGCGCAATTCGCAGCGGCGGGCTTGGCCACTCGGGCCGCTCGCCCGGGCCGCCCTCGTTCTTGACGATCCAGCTGCGCCGCCACGCCAGCAGGTTGTAGCGGCAGTGCTCGCTCGGCTCGGCGCGCTTGCCGCTGGGGTCGGCGATCAGGCGGCGGCTGACGTCGAAGGCGCCCGCCGGCAGCTCGTCACACCAGTCGGAACCGGACTCGACCCGCAGCCGCTCCACGATGATCTCCAGGCGCCAGCTGCGCCGGGTCAGCTCCACGGCCACGCCGGGTGGGCCGAAGATCCACCAGCCCACCGTGCCCAGCGACGCCACGATCATGGCGACGAGCACGAGGACGCGCAGCCGCGGAACTCTCACGCAGCGTCGAACTGCGCCGTCACGGCCTCTTCCCAGTGCGCGACGTCGTCCCAGCCGATGTGCAGCCAGTTCAGCGCGTCCTGGTGGTGGTCGGCCCAGTCGGCGTCTTCGGGCAGGCCTTCGTGCCGGCGCATCAGGTACTCGGCGATCAGGCCGGCGGCCACGAGGGTGTGCACCTCGGGGTCGATGTCGGCATGGCCCAGCGCGGCGAAATCGTGGTGCAGCCGGATGGCGGCCATCAGCACGGGCGGCAGGTTCCACACGCGCACGACCAGCGCGCCGACGACGGCGTGGTCGGTCTTGTGGTTGGCGTTCTCGGTGGCGATGTAGGGGCGGTCGATGCGCGCGCCAGCCTCGACCATCGTCGCCGCGTACCCGCGCACGCTTTGCAGCAGCACGGGCATGCCCACGTGCAGGAAGAGGCCGAAGCTGTGCGCCAGGTCCGGCGACAGGCCCGGCAGCTGCTGCGCGATGGTGGCCATGGCGATGGCGCGCTTGGTGCTGCGCTCCCAGAAGCGGGCGAGCTGCGGCGCGTTGACGGGAATGGCGTGCTGGGCGAGGAAGCCCGTCATCACCGCCACGCTCTCGTTCAGGCCGATGCGCGTCATGGCCTGGCCCACCGTCGTGCAGGGCAGGCCGACGGGCTTGAAGAGAGGGCCGTTGGCGATGCGCAGCAGCGTGGCGGCCATCGCGACGTCACTGGAGGCAATGCGGGCGACGAGGTTCAGGTCAGGCTCCTCGCCCTGCATGGCTTGCTGCAGCTGGGCGAGGAGTTCGGGGCAGGGCGGGATCTGGATGTGTTGCAGGGCGCCGCGGCGGCGCGACGCGTCCAGGTCGTCGCGGATCTGCTGCGTGCGTGTGGCGTGCGTTGAGGCCGGGTTTTGCATGATCTGAAAATCTTAGGCGGGCAACACACGGTTACAGTGAATTCAGTTGCCCGGCTTCGTCAATCTTGCCCACTTCCTCGTTCCGTGTCGCCTTGCTGCCCCGCCTGCGCTGGGGGTGGCTGGCCGTGCTGGCCCTGGGGCCGCTGCTCGCCGCCGCGGCCTACGACGCCGCCCGGGTGCTGGAGGCGGCCGCCAGCCGGGGCCCGCGCGTCGTGGAGCAGGCGCAGGCCCTGGTGCAGCAGATCGAGCGCAGTGGCACGCACGAGGAGCTGCAGCGCCTCAAGGACATCAACGATTTCTTCAACCGGCGCCTGGCCTTCCGTGACGACGCCGTGACCTGGGGGCAGCCCGACTACTGGGCCACGCCGCTGGAGAGCCTGGACAAGCGCGCCGGCGACTGCGAGGACTACGCCATCGCCAAGTACTTCAGCCTCGCCGCAGCCGGTGTGCCGACGGCGCGGCTGCGCATGGTCTACGTGCGCGCCCGGCTGCAAGGCCAGTCGCTGGCGCACATGGTGCTGGCCTACTATCCCCAGCCAGGGGCGGAACCGCTCATCCTGGACAACCTGCGCCCCGAGGTGCTGCCCGCGTCGCAGCGGCCCGACCTCACGCCGGTGTTCAGCTTCAACACCGAGGGGCTGTGGCAGGGTGCCGGGCAGGTGACGGCGGGCGACCCGATGGCGCGGTTGTCGCTGTGGCGGGAGCTGGTGGCCAAGGTCCGGGCGGAGGGCTTCTTCTGATGGAGACTGAGACATGTCGTTGATGCGGCAGATCGCCTGGCTGGTGCTGGGCGTGGTGCTGGCGGCGCTGGGCGGGGCCGTGGGCCTGTCCACGGTGTCGACCCAGCAGCTCATGCGCACGCAGCTGGCGCTGAAGAACGCCGACAACGCGCAGACGCTGGCGCTGGCCTTGTCGCAGCAGCAGGGCGATGGCGAGCTCATCAAGCTGCTCGTGTCGGCCCAGTTCGACACCGGCGCGTACGAGTTCGTGCGCTGGCGCGCGGCCAATGGCGACACGCTGTACGAGCGTGGCGGGGCACCGCGGGAAAGCCAGGCGCCGGCGTGGTTCCGCTCGCTGCTGCCCATCGACGCCGCGCCCGGCGTGGCACAGGTCTCCAGCGGCTGGAACGCCATCGGCACCGTCGAACTGAAGAGCCATGCCAGCTACGCGCACGATTCCCTCTGGTTGACCACGCGGCGGCTGGTGGCCTGGCTGCTCGTCGTCGGCATCGTCGCCGCGGTGGCCGCCTGGGCCGGCCTGCGCCGCATCCGCCGCCCGCTGGACGCCGCCGTGGCCCAGGCCGAAGGCGTGCTCGCCGGCAGCTACAGCCAGGTCATCGAGCCCCGCGTGCCGGAGCTGCAGCGCCTGACCCGCGCCATGAACGCGATGGTGCAGCGCGTGAAGGATCTCTTCGAGGCCCAGGCCGGCCAACTGCTCGTGCTCCGCGAGCAGGTCCACCACGATGCGCTGACCGGCGTCTCCACGCGCCGGCATTTCCTGGCCGAGCTCGACGCCGCCCTGCAGCGGGACGATGGCCCCGTCATCGCGGGCCTCGTGCTCGTGCGCCTGCGCGACCTGGCCGGGCTGAACGCACGCCTGGGCCGCGCTGCGGTCGACGACGTGCTGCTGACGGTGGTGTCGGCCCTGCAGGCCTACCCCGAGTCGGTGCCGGGCTGCCGCGTCGGGCGGCTCAATGGCGGCGACTTCGCCTTGTGGCTGCCGGCCGAGGGCGTTGCCGCGGAGACGGCCCATGCGCTGGCCGACGCGCTGCGCGCCAGCCTGCCGGCCTACGGGCCCGGCGTCCAGGTGGCGCTGGGCGCCATCGAGCTGCCGCGCGAGCGCCCGAGCGGCGTGTGGCTCGGCGAAGCGGATGCCGCGCTGGCCCGCGCCGAGCACTTGAGCGAAGCACGTGGCGGCTTCGTTGTGGAGATCGTGGCCGAGCCCGGTATCGGGCGCGAGCAGGGCGAGGCGCTGTGGCGTGCGCAGCTGCAGGAAGCCATCGGCCAGCAGCGCGGCCACCTGCTGGAGTTCCCGGTGCGCGACCGCACGGGGCGGCTGCTGCACCTGGAATGCCCGCTGCAGCTGCAGCTGGACGGCGAGCACCTGCCCGCCGCGACCTGGCTGCCCTTGGCGGTGCGGGCCCGCCTGACCGGCCCGGCGGACCTGTTTGCCGTGCAGTTGGCTCTGCAGGCCATCGCGGCTGACGGGCAGCCGCGCTGCATCAACGTCGCGCCCGCATCACTGGCCGATGCCGCCTTCCTGCCGCAGCTGCGCGAGCTGCTGGCGCAGTGGCCGCAGGCTGCCCGCGCGCTGCTGCTGGACCTGACCGAGGCGGCGGCCATCGAGCACTTCGAGCGCCTGCTGGAGCTGGGCCAGCAACTGCGCCCGCTGGGCGTGAAGCTGGGGCTGGAGCATGCCGGCGCGGGGCTGGCGCAGGTGGAGCGGCTGTACCAGGCCGGGCTGGACTACGTGAAGCTGGACGCCTCGGTACTGCTCGGCGTGGCCGGCGAGGCGGGCCGTGCGGCCTTCGTGCGAGGCATGGTGATCATGCTGCGGAGCCTCGCGCTGAAGGTCTATGGCGAGGGCGTCGTGGACGAGATGGACGCGCAGGCGCTGTGGGACTGTGATCTGGATGGGATCACGGGGCCGTGGGTGACGGAGAGTGGGCGGGGCTGACGTTCGCTGATTTGCGGTTGCCCCCGACCGACTTCCGCCCAGCGAGAACCCCTCAGATCTTCATCTCCCAGCGCACCTGCCACTGCACATAACTCGGCCCCCCACTGCGCGACGTGATCACCTGGTCGCCCGTGTTGATGAAGGTCCCGGAGAAGTAGTCCATCGCCGAGAGGTTGGTTGCCGACACCCGCAGCGACTGCTCCGTGTTGATGGCCCACAGCGCGAAGGCGTCCAGCACGGCCTTGCGGCTGGCGGTGCTTTCGGTGATGAGCGTCTGCTGGATGGTGGTCGACGGCGTCCAGTTCAGCGAGGCCCCCAGCGTCAGTGGCAGCGAGCGCAGCCGGTAGTCGGCGCCGAGGTTGGCCGTGGCCTTGGGCTGGCCGTCGATGTGGTTGTTCGGCCCCGGGATGCCGTCGACCTTGGACGTGAAGAAGCTGAAGTTGCTGCGCACGTTGATGGGCAGCGCCTCCGCGAAGTACTCGTCCAGCCGGAAGCGCGCCTCCAGCTCCAGCCCGGCGGTGGACGCCTTGCCGATGTTCTGCGGGCGCGCCACCCAGCGGGGCGTCGAGGACCAGGGCACGGTTTCGAGCGCCGTCACCGTGCGCATCAGGTTGGTGATGCGCCGGGCGAAGAGGTTGGCGCTCAGGAGCCCGCCCTTGCTGAGGTAGTGCTCGTAGCCGATCTCCAGGCCCGTGGCGAGTTCGGGCTTGAGGTCGGGGTTGCCGGCGCGGTCGGGCGTGTTGGCCTGGTGCGGGACCTGGCTGTTGATGGTGGGGCGGGCGATCAGGTCCTGCAGCTGCGGGCTGCGGTAGCTGCGCGTGAGGCTGGCGCGGATCATGTCGCGGCCGCGCTCGTCGAGCTTGTAGCGGGCGTGCGCGAGCGGCGTGAAGACGCTGGAGCGGTTGCGTGCGTCGTAGCTGGCGGCGCGGGAGCGGGTGGTGATGCCTTCCCAGCGCGCACCGGCGTAGAAATCCCACTGTTTGCCGACGTTCCACTCGTCCTGGGCGTAAGCGGCGTAGCGCGTGGTGGACGCGTCCAGGTCGTCGCCGAAGTCGTCGAGCCCGGCCTGCGGCAGGCCGTTGACCAGGGTGACGCGGTTCTGGTCGCGCTGGGTGCCCTCCGCCTCGAAGCCGGTGACGAGCGCGTGGTCGTTGCCCAGGTTGTGCGAGAGCTTGGCCAGCGCGCTCCAGTTGCTGTCGCGGCTGTTGCTGGTGTCTTCCTGCAGCCGCGTGGCCGCACCGGCCAGCCGCTCCTGGCGCAGGGTGTGGCTCTCGGCGCGGGCGCGGCCGATGCCCGCGCGGGCTTCCACGCGCGTGTCGCTGCTCAGGCGGCTTTGCCACTGGGCGTTCAGCCGCGCCATGTTGAAGCGCGTGTCGCCGTCGGTGTCGGCCTGGTCGTAGAAGCCGTTCGGGCGCGGGTTGGGCGTGGGCGTGGTGGTCTGCAGCAGTGCCGAGTTGCTCGTGGACTTGCTGGAGACGATGAAGGGCTGGATGGCGAGGCTGTCCGTCGCGCTCAGCTTGAACTGCACGCGCCCCGTCAGGTTCAGGGCCTTGCGGTCCTCCTCGCTGCGGCCGCGCGAGGTCAGCAGGCTGTCGGTGTTGCTGGCCACCGTGTGGGTGAGCGTGTCGTTGACGACGTCGTCGATGCGCTTCATCTGCATCGCGTTGACGGTCAGGTTGTAGGCGTGGCCCTCGCCGAAGTTGTCGTTGCGGCTCCAACCGATGCCGGGGCTCACCTGGCCGCGCTCGGTGGCAAAGCCCGCGCGGAACTCGTTCAGCCGCTTCTTGAGCGCCTCGCGCAGCACGACGTTGATGGTGCCGGCCACCGCGCGCGTGCCGTACTCGGCCGTGGGTGCGCGCAGCACCTCGATGCGTTCGACCTGCTCGGGCGGCAGCTGGTCCAGCGAGAAGCCCGGCGGCATGCGCTCGCCGTTGACGAGGATCTGCGTGTAGCCCCCGCCCATACCGCGCATGCGGATGTCGCCGCCGCGCCCGGGGCGGCCGCCGGTGGTGACGCCGGGCAGGCGCTTGAGCACCTCGCCGAGCGTGGAGTCTCCGAACTTCTCGATCTCCTCTCGCGTGACGACGATCTTGCTGGCCGTGGAGGCCTTGCGGATGGACTCGTCGCTGGCCGTGCCGCTGATCTCCACGCGCTTGAGCTGCTCGCCGCTGCGCGCGGCGGGGCGCGCCGGCGGCGCCGAGGCCGCGCTGTCAGGAGGCGTGGGGGCGTTTTGCGCGAAGGCGTCGGGCAGGGCGCCACAGGCCAGCAGCGCTGCGGCGGCGGTGAGTCGAAGCGTGTACATAACCCGCCAGCTTGCCACGCGGGCCGGGCGCCAGTGTGGCGCCCGGGTCAACGCAAATCTTCTTTACCGACCCTGCTGTGAATCGCTCACCGGCGTGACGATGTCGCGGTGCATGGGCGCCAGGCGCGCAAGCATGCCGTTCTGCGCGGCGAACGGGATGCCCCTGGCGTCCATCGATTGCTGCAGGATCTCCACCAGCGCATTGAAGTCACGCCGCGAGATGTCCAGGTCCTGGTGGGCCAGCTTCATGGGCACGCCGCGGTAGGTGCAGGGGCCGCCGGATTCCTGGCAGAGCTGCTCGGTCAGCTGCGTGACGAGGTGCTCGCGGTTGGTCGCCTTGAAGAACGGGGCCGTGCGCGGGTCGGCCACGAGGCGCGGCACGAAATCGGTCATCACGGCCTGGATGCCGGCCTTGCCGCCCCAGGCCTGGTAGAGGGCGTCGCCGTCGCGGGGTGGCTGGGCCAGGGCCACCGCGCAGGCCAGGGAGCCGATGAGGAACAGGGCAGTGCGCATGGCGGGTCTCGGTCAGGTCGGGGGGCGTGAAAGTCAGAGGGCGAACTGCGCCGACAGGTAGGTGCCACTCTGGCGCTGGGGCTGCAGCGCGGGGGCGATGCGGCCAAGGTCCACCCAGGCGGCGGTCAGCGAGACGTGCTTGTTGGGCGTCCAGGCGATGAAGACGTCTTTCCAGTCGTCTTCCTTCAGCGCGCCGGTGCCGAGCACCGAGGCGTTGAGGTTGTCCGGCTTGGCGCGGAACTCCACGCCCACGGCCAGGTCCCGGCGCAGCAGCTTCACCAGCGACAGCTCCGGCTGCAGCCGCCGGCCCTGGCCCTGGGCGCCGCCGAAGCCGAGCAGGCCGTTCTGGTTGGCCTGAACCGCCCCGGGTATCGCGGAGGCTCAACACTCTGAGAGGATTGAGCCATGAGCAAGTCGAACAAGTTCTCGCCCGAGGTGCGTGAGCGCGCGGTGAGGATGGTGCAGGAGCACCGAGGGGAGTACCCGTCGCTGTG
>JAEUPJ010000080.1 GCA_016790285.1 Roseateles sp.
TTTTGCAGGGGTCGTTTTTTGCCTACTTTTTGTCGACACAAAAAGTAGGTCGCCCGCCGGGGCGAACTCCCGGCTGGGCCTCGCCAGCAAGCCGCTCTTGCAACAGACAAGAGTCCCCCTCCCGATGACTCTCTGGCGCCACCTCACCTGGCCCGCCTGGCGCACCCACCCCAGCCGCGTCCTCCTCGCCATCCTCGCCGTGACCCTCGGCGTGGCGCTCGCCTTCGGCGTGCACCTGCTCAACGGCGCGGCGCTGACCGAGTTCGCCCGGGCGGCGCGTGGCGTCAATGGCCAGCCGGACCTCATCCTGCAGGCCCGCAGCGGCAGCCTCACCGATGCCGACCTCGCCGAGGTGCTCAACCTGCCCGGCGTCGCCAACGCCAACCCGGTCATCGAGGCCGAAGCGCTGTGGCCCGGGCAGGCCGGGCCGGCGGGGCGGGGCCCGTCGGTGCACCTGATCGGGCTGGACCCGCTGGCGCTCTATGCCTCGGCCGCCGAAAACCGGCCGCTCGCGCCGGAGCTGACGCCTCAAGTGGACGGCGGCCCGATGCAGTCCGTGGCCGTGGCCACCCTGCACCTCAACGGCGCTGCCCGCAGCAAGCTGCCCGCGGGCGCCACGCGGCTCACGCTGCGGCTGCCGCAGCCAGGCGGCGCGGCGCCGCGCGATGTCGAGTTCGCAGTCGGGGGCCGGGTGGCCGCCGGCAATTCGCCGCTGGCGGTGCTGGACATCGCCGACGCCCAGGCCGTATTCGGGCGGCTGGGCAGCCTGGACCGCATCGACCTGCAGCTGCGCCCCGGCACCGATGCCGCCGGCTGGGCCGCCGGGCTGCCGCAGCGCTGGCGCGCCAGCCCGCCGCCCGATGAAGGCGCACGGCTGTCCGACCTCACGCGGGCCTACCGCGTCAACCTCGGGCTGCTCGCGCTGATGGCCCTCTTCACCGGCAGCTTTCTCGTCTACGCGGTGCTGTCGCTCGCGACGGCGCAGCGCCTGCCGCAGTGGGCGCTCGTGGGAGTGCTGGGCGTGTCGGCGCGCATGCGCTGGCGGTTGATCCTCGTCGAAGGCGCGCTGATCGGCAGTGCAGGCACCGTGCTGGGCCTGGCGCTGGGCGTGGGCCTGGCGGCGGGTGCGCTCAAGCTGCTGGGCAGCGACCTGGGCCTGCATGGCGCGGGCAGCTCGTCGACCGACCTGCTCTTCAACCAGCCGCTGCTGCTGCCTGCCGCGGTGTATGGCGCGCTCGGCCTGGCGGCCGCGCTCGTGGCGGCGCTGGCGCCAGCGCTTACCGTGCGCCGCATCGCACCGGCCCTGGTGCTCAAGGGCCTGGGCCTGCCGGCCAGCCGCGCCCTGCCCGCCTGGGCCGGCGCCGGCCTGATGGCGCTGGGCGCCGCGCTCGCCTGGATGCCGCCCATGTGGGGCGACACGCCCGTGGCCGCCTACCTGTCGATGCTGTGCCTGCTGCTCGGCGGCCTGGCGCTGGTGCCGGCGCTCGTGCGCGGGCTCACCGCCGTGCTGGCACGCCTGCCCGCTGGCGCCTTGCTGCTGCTGGCGCGCGAGCGCAGCCGCGACCAGGCCACCGAGGCGCGCCGCTCGCTCGCGGGCGTGCTCGTCGCGCTGGCGCTGGCCGTGGCCATGACGGTGATGATCGGCAGCTTCCGGCAGTCGCTCATGCACTGGCTGGACGAAGCCCTGCCCGCCGACCTGTACGTGCGCAGCGCCCTGCGCACCCCGGGCGGGGCGCCCGCGCCGCTGCCGGCCGCGCTGCTCGCGGGCCTGCACAGGCTGCCCGAAGTGGCGCGCGCCACGCCGCAGCGCACCGCACGGCTGCGCCTGGCGCCGGGCGCCGACGCCGCGCCGCTCACCACCCGCAACATCGCCACCGGCAGCCTGCCGCTCATCGAGCGCTGGCAGGGCCCGCTCGCCGCCGAGGCCGTCGCGGTGTGGGTGAACGAAGCCGCACGCGACCGCGACGGCCTCGTGCCTGGCCGCGTCTTCACCGCCGAGCTGCCCGACGCCGGGCGCACGGTGACGCTGCAGGTGCAGGGCATCTGGCGCGACTACTCCCGCCAGGCCACCGCGCTATGGATGGAGCTTGCCGACTACCGGCGCGTGAGCGGCGACAACACGACCACGGAGGTCGCGCTGTGGCTCGCCCCGAACCAGTCGCTCGACGCGGCACGGGCTGCCGTGCGGCGCCTGGGCGGCGAGGACGTCGAGATGGCCGCCGCGGGCGAGCTGCGCGAGCTGTCGCTGACCATCTTTGACCGCAGCTTCGTCATCACCGTGTGGCTGCAGGGCGTGGCCCTGGCCGTGGGCCTGTTCGGCGTGGTGGCCAGCCAGTCGGCACAGGCGCTGGCGCGCAAGCGCGAATTCGGGCTGCTGCGCCACCTGGGGCTGTCGCGCCGCCAGCTCATGCGGCTGCTGCTGATCGAGGCGGGCCTCACCGGCGGCATGGGCGCGCTGGCCGGGCTGGGCCTGGGCCTGGCGCTCAGCGCGGTGCTGATCTTTGTCGTCAACCCGCAGAGTTTTCACTGGAGCATGGACATGCACCTGCCCCTGGCCCGGCTGGCCGCCCTCGTGGGCCTGGCCTTCATCGCGGCCGTCGGCGCCTCGGCCTTCGCGGGCCGCCAGGCGCTCGGTGCCGACGCCGTGCGCGCCGTGCGGGAGGACACCTGATGATCCCGCGCCGCGCATTGCTGCTGGCCGGCCTGCCGCTGACCCTGCCCGGGACTGCGCAGGCCGCGATGAGCTTCCCCGCCGACTTCGGCGCCCACCCGGCCCAGGCCATCGAGTGGTGGTACCTGACCGGGCTGCTCGGCGACCGCGACGGTGCGCCGCCGCGTTACGGCTACCAGCTCACGTTCTTCCGCGTGCCGGGCCCCGCGCCGGCCGAGCACCCCAGCGCCCTGGCCGCCCGCCAGCTGATGCTGGGCCACGTGGCCTTGTCGGACCTGGGCGCGCGCCAGCAGCGCCACACCCAGCGGCTGAGCCGCGCCCTGCCCGGCGCCGTGCAGGCCGCCCTGGGCGACTGCGACGTGAAGATGCGCGACTGGACGCTGCGCCGCGAGGGCGACGGCTACCGCGCGGTGTTCAACGGCCCGGGCTTCGCACTCGAGCTGGAACTCGCCTCGCCCGATGCGCCGCTGCTGCAGGGCGACGCCGGCATCTCGCGCAAGGGCGCGTCGCCCGAGCAGTTCTCGCATTACTACTCGCGCCCGCAGCTGCTGACGCAAGCGGCCCTCACGCTGGACGGCCGCCGCCACAGCCTGGCGGGCCGCGCCTGGCTCGACCACGAGTGGAGCGACCGCTACCTCGGCGAGGCCCAGGGCTGGGACTGGCTCGGCGTGAACCTGAACGACGGCCGCGCGCTCACGCTCTTCCAACTGCGCCGCGAGGACGGCCGCCGCGAGTGGGCCGGCGGCAGCCTGCGCACGCCCGGCCAGCCCGACCGCAGCTTCGGGGCGCAGGAGGTGGAGATGATGCCCACCCGCCACTGGGCCAGCCCGGCCACCGGCGCGCGCTGGCCGGTGGCCTGGCGGCTCATGTCGCCCGCGGGGGAGATGGTGATCGCCGCCGCCTTCGACACCCAGGAGGTCGACGCGCGCCGCAGCAGCGGGCTGGTCTACTGGGAAGGCGCCGCGCTGCTGTTCGACACGCAAAACCGGCCACTCGGCGCAGGCTACCTGGAACTCACCGGCTACATCGGCAAACCGCCCATGGCCTGACCCACAATCCGCGCCCAATGCCACCTCGCCAACCAACCCGGCCCACGTTCGGCTGGGACAACCTCACCGGCGGCCACGAAGCCGGCCTGCCCGCCGTCGACGACCTGCCCCACACCCGGCTGCTCACGAGCGGCCGGGCGGCGCTGTTCGCCGCGATGCAGGCTCTGGGTGTGCAGCCGGGCGACACGGTGCTGGCGCCCAGCTATCACTGCCCCACGCTCGTCGCGCCGCTGCGGGCGGCCGGCGCCACGGTGCAGTTCTACCCCCTCGATGCCGAAGGCCTGCCGCAGCTCGACGGCCTCACGCCCGCTCCCGGCACCCGGGCGCTGGTGGTGGCGCAGCTGTTCGGCCTGCCCCGGTCGCTGGCGGCGGCACGGGCGTGGTGTGACGCCCACGGCGTCGCCCTCGTCGAGGACTGCGCCCACAGCTTCTTCGGGCAGGCCGGCGAGCGGCCGGTGGGCCACTGGGGCGACCTGGCCACGGCCAGCCTGTCCAAGTTCTTTCCCGTCTCGGAGGGCGGCCTGCTGGCCAGCGCCAACGCGCTGCCTGCCCAGCCCCTGCGCGCCGCGGGCGCCAAGGGTCAACTCAAGGCCTGGGTGGACCTGCTGGAGCGCAGCAGCGAGCAGGGCCGCCTGACCGGCCTCAACACCCCGTTGCGCGCCCTCTTCCGCATGAAGAACGGGCCGCCGCGCCCACCGGCCTCAGGTGTAGCGTCGCAGCCCTTGCGCCCCATGACCGAACCCGAAGCCATGGCCGACTGCGACCTCGCCCGCAGCGAGCAGGCGCCGCCTGCCCTCACGCGCTGGCTCAGCAGGCTGCCGCGCGAGCGCATTGTGGCGCGGCGCCGCGCGCACTTCGCGCAACTGCACCGCCTCACCGCCTCGCTGCCCGGCGCGCACCCACTGTTCGGCGCCCTGCCCGAGCGCGCCGCGCCCTACGTGATGCCGCTCTGGGTGGACCGCCCCGAACCCGTCTACGCCGCGTTGCGCGAAGCCGGCTGCGCCGTCTTCCGCTGGGACCGCGTGTGGCCGGGCACGCCCACCTTCGACGGCGACCACGGCGCGCTGTGGCGCAACCACGTGCTGCAACTGCTCTGCCACCAGGACCTGACCGAGGCCCAGATCGCCCACACCGGCGCGCTGCTGGCCCAACACCTCACCCCATGAGTGCCACCACCGACCGCCCCGCCTCCAAGCAGGCCCGCTCCCTCAGCGGCCTGGCCCCCTTCCTGCGGCCCTACCGGCTGCGCATCGGCCTGGCCGTGCTCACGCTGCTGCTGGCTGCACTCGCCACCCTGGCCTTCCCACTGGCGCTGCGCGGCCTCATCGACGCCGGCTTCGAGGCCGGCAACCCCGGCGAGCGGCTGATGGCGCTGCGCGAGCACTTCCTGGCGATGTTCGCCGTGGGCGCCGCGCTGGGCATCTTCTCGGCTTCGCGCTTCTACATGGTCACGTGGCTGGGCGAGCGCGTGACGGCGGACCTGCGCAACGCCATCTACACCCACGTGCTGCGCCAGAGCCCCGAGTTCTTCGAGACGACGCAGACGGGCGAGGTGCTCTCGCGCATCACTACCGACACGACGGTGGTGCAGACGGTGGTCGGCTCCAGCCTTTCCATGGGCCTGCGCAACGTCGTGATGGGCGCCGGGGCGCTGGTGATGCTGGTGGTGACCAACCCCTATGTGATGGGCCAGGTGCTGGGCATCCTGGTGCTGATCGTGGCGCCCGCGCTGTATTTCGGCCGCCGCGTGCGCAAGCTCTCGCGCGCGAGCCAGGACCGCGTGGCCGACACCTCCGCCATCGCCGCCGAGGTGCTCAATGCCGTCAGCGTGGTGCAGAGCTACACGCAAGAGGGTGCGGAGAGCCGCCGCTTCTCGGCCGCGAGCGAAGCCGCCTTCGACACCGCGCGCAAGCGCACCAAGGTGCGCAGCTTCCTGGTGGCCTTCATCATCACCGGCGTGTTCGGCGCCATGCTGTGGGGCCTGTACCAGGGCACGCAGGCCGTCATCGCGGGCAAGATCTCCGCCGGCCACCTGGGGCAGACGGTGGTGTACGTGACCCTGCTGGTGAGCAGCGTGGCCGTGCTGGCCGAGGTGTGGGGCGACGTGCTGCGCGCCGCGGGCGCCACCGAGCGCCTGATGGAGCTGATGCAGGCCCGCTCGCCCGTGGCCGACCCCGCCCAGCCGCGCGCCCTGCCCGCCACCACCGGCGGCACGCGCGTGGCCTTCGAGAACATCGTCTTCCACTACCCGTCGCGCCCGCTGACGCCCGCGCTGGACAACCTCAAGCTCACCATCGAGCCCGGCGAAACCGTGGCCCTCGTCGGCCCCAGCGGCGCGGGCAAGACGACCGTCTTCCAGCTGCTGCTGCGCTTTTACGACCCGCAAAGTGGCGAGATCCGCTTGAACGGCGTGCCCACGCAGCAGCTGCGCCTGGCCGACCTGCGCGCCAGCGTGGGCCTCGTGCCGCAGGACAGCGTCATCTTCTCCACCACGGCCCTGGAGAACATCCGCTACGGCCGCCCCGAGGCCACCGACGCCGAGGTCATGGCCGCCGCCAAGGCCGCCTTTGCCGACGACTTCATCCGCGCGCTTCCCGAGGGCTACCAGAGCTTCCTGGGCGAGCGCGGCGTGCGACTGTCCGGCGGCCAGCGCCAGCGCATCAGCATCGCGCGCGCCATGCTCAAGAACCCGCCGCTGCTCCTGCTGGACGAAGCCACCAGCGCGCTGGACGCCGAAAGCGAACGCGTCGTGCAGGCGGCGCTGGAAGCCGCCATGCAGGACCGCACCACCCTCGTCATCGCCCACCGCCTGGCGACCATCCAGAAGGCCGACCGCATCGTCGTGCTGGAGGCCGGCCGCATCGTGGACATCGGCCGCCACGACGAGCTCGTGGCCCGCGGCGGGCTCTACGCCAAGCTGGCGGCGATGCAATTCGGGCTCGTGGCCGACACGGAGCCGGCCGCAGCCTGAGCGGCCCCTGCGCGCCTCAGCGCGGGCAGGCCTTGAACTCGACGAACAGCGCCCGCGTCTGCGTCGCGCCGGTGTTCTGGCCTGCGTGGGCCTGCGCGGGCATCCAGCGCACATCACCGGCCCGCGAGGCCGTGTCGATGACGCGGCCATTGGCCAGCGTGAGGCGCCGCTCGAAGGACGACAGCGCCACCATCAAGGTGTCCGGGTGGTCGTGCAGGGCGATGGACTCGCCGGGCTCGTCCACGCCCTCCAGCACCCGCACGCGGTCGTTCTCCAGGCGCACCGTGTAGTGCGCCGGGGCCACCTGCAACGGGTCACGCCAGGGCGCCTGGGCCCAGCCCAACGCCGCCGCCACCAGCCCGCCACCGCAAGCGAGGCCCGCCGCGAAGGCCCGCGCGCCAAACCGCACGCCGCTCATGCGCTCACCGGGCGGCGCCTGCGCGCCAGCACCGCCAGCCCGGCCAGCAGCAACGCCGCGCTTGCCGGCTCCGGCACGAGCGACGGGTTGCCGAAGCCGTAGCTGCCGTCGTCCAGCAGCGTGAGGCCCTCGGCGCCCGAGAGACCGAGCCCGGGACTGAGCCACACCTTCTGGGCATACGACTGCCCGCCCGCCGACGCCGCGGCATCCAGGCTGCTGCGCGGGGCGTCACCGGGGAGGGACAGGTCCGGCGCCGTGCCGGCCCAGGCGCCGTAGCCGCCACCGGCGTCCACCGCGGCGATGTACTGCAGGTAGACGTGGTCGCCCGGCTTCACCGAGATGGCCAGCGTGTACATCTGCCCCACCGTGGGCGCGCCGTAGATGTTCTCCTTGTCGTTGAGCAGCACCTTCAGCTGGCTGTAGTCCGTGCAGCCCGCACCGACGCAGCCGTCCTTGGAGAGCCCCGCGAACACCGATGCGCTGGCCGCGCCGCTGCCTGCACCCAGCGCGCTGGCGTCGACACTGCCCCCGGCGAACAGGCCACCGGACACATAGATGGTGCCGAACACACCGCTGGCGCCGCTGATGGTCCAGTCCATCTGCAGGATGGCCCCCGCCTGCCCGTTGGACATGGCCGCGGGCAGGCCGCCGTAGGTCACCCCGGCGGCGCTGCCATTCGCAGACGCGTAGATGTAGGAGAAGTCAGCCCGCCCCTGGGCCGCGCCCACGACCTTCACGCGGTTGCCCACCAGGTCGACGCCCTCGGCCACGGCCACGGCGCTCAGGCTGTTGTAGGCGGCATTGGCCCAGTAGGGCTGGTTCTCCTTGACCTGCTGGTCAGACGCGTTCGGCGCGTAGGCCCGGGCCAGCGTCTGCACATGGCTGACGGCACCCGCCATCGCGGGCGACGCCGCGAGCGCGAACAGCAAGGCACCCAGGCAGCGCCCGGGAAGACGTTCAAACATGGTGTTCTCCGAAGTGGGGGATGAAAAGCGCGTCAGCGCAGCGCCGGGTCGTGCGGCGCGGCGCGCGGGTCGACTTCGACGTTGGAAACATGGCGCAGCTGCAGCCCCTGCGGGCCGGGCACCGCCAGCAGCGTCATGCGGTTCTGCGACGCCGGGCGCTGCTCGCCAGGCGGCGTGCGGTAGGCGCCCAGCGCCCAACGCGCCACGATGAGATGCACGCCACCCGGCAGCACCGCGGCGTGCTCCACCGCCTCCAGCGCCAGCGGCACGCCGCGGAACATCTGCTCGAAGAACACCACATGCGCATGCTTGGCGGCGGCCCTGCCCTGCCAGTGCATGCCCACGACGTTGACCCAGTGCAGGTCCTCCGACGCGCCAGCGAACATCGCATCCAGGTCGGCGGCGTTCCAGCTGTCCTGCATGCCCTGCAGGAGCGCGGCGACCTCAGGGGCCACGCCCTGCAGCGGATGGGCTGGGGTGGGCGCACTGGGCACGTTGGGCGGGTTGGGAAGGGACATGGCGGCTCGGCGAGTGAAAGGTCAAACGCAATGGCGTGACCTTAGGCCGAGCGGTGGGGAAGTGGCTTGTACGGATCGGACATGCGGCCCCTTCGAGTGAGGGGGCGGGGGGGGGTGGCCTGCGGGTCTCGGCGGGCCACGCATTCTTCAGTTATGCGCTGCCTACTTCTGGGGGGGAGCTTACGATCTGATGACAGGGCTTGAGACTGAAGTCTTCAGTAGCTCGACCTGAAGGTCCGGATTCGCGCCCACCATGCGAACTCGTTGCGTGACTCCAGCCGCCCCCTCACTTGCGGAGTGGAGCGACATCTCTAGTCGGGCATTTGTCACACGCAAAAACAGCCTCTTTTCCGGACAATTCGCCTCGTCAAGAAACGTTAAGCCTACCCGAGTAGGCACACCTCACACCCATGCACCCGTCAGTTAGCCGACCGGCTCCTGAGCCGGCCGAAGGCGAAGCTTTGCCTGACTCCAGCGCCACAGCGCCCCAGGGAGGAGACCAGGTCAACGCCGAGCCCTCAGCCAACGCCTTGCAAGCGCTGGCCATCCTCGCCCGCCTGCACCATGTCGCCGCCGAGCCCCACGCCCTGCGGCATGAACTGGGCCTGGGCGAGCACGACGCCGTCTCGCGCGAGGACCTGCTGCTGGCCGCCAAGCACATCGGCCTCAAGGCCAAGCCCACGCAGAGTGCGCCCGACCGCCTGACGCTCGCGCCCTTACCCGCGCTCGCCGTCATGAACGACGGGCGCGTGGTCGTGCTGGCCCAGTGCGACGGCCAGCGCGTGCTCTTCATGGACCCGTCCGCGGTCGCTGCCGATGGCGCGCAGGCTGCCCGCCCCACCATCGAGCCGCTGGAGGTCTTCGCCGGTCAATGGTCCGGTGAGCTGATCCTCATCACCAGCCGCGCGTCCCTCGCCGGCTCGCTGGCCAAGTTCGACTTCTCCTGGTTCATCCCCAGCCTCGTCAAGCATCGCAAGCTGCTCGGCGAAGTGCTGCTGGTGTCGCTCTTCCTGCAGCTCTTCGCGCTGGTCTCGCCGCTGTTCTTCCAGGTCGTGATGGACAAGGTGCTGGTGCACAAGGGCGTCACGACGCTGGACGTCATCGTCATTGGCCTCGTGGTCATCATGCTCTTCGAGAGCGCGTTGACCGTGCTGCGCTCCTACGTGTTCAGCCACACCACCAGCCGCATCGACGTCGAGCTCGGCGCGCGTCTCTTCCGCCACCTGCTGAACCTGCCGCTGGCCTACTTCCAGGCGCGGCGTGTGGGCGACTCGGTCGCCCGCGTGCGCGAGCTGGAGAACATCCGCCAGTTCCTGACCGGCAATGCGCTCACCCTCGTGCTGGACGTGCTCTTCTCGGTGATCTTCATCGCCGTGATGTTGGCGTACAGCGTGCCGCTGACGCTGATCGTGCTGGCCTCGCTGCCGCTGTACCTCATCCTCTCCTTGAGCATCGTCCCCGTCCTGCGCGGCCGCCTGAACGAGAAGTTCGCGCGCGGCGCCGAGAACCAGTCACTTCTGGTCGAGACCGTCACCGGCATCCAGACCGTCAAGGCCAGTGCCCTGGAGCCGCAGATGGCCCGCCGCTGGGATGAGCAGCTCGCGGCCTACGTCAGCGCGTCACTTCGCACGCAGACGCTGGCCCAGTACGGCCACGAGGGCATCAACCTCATCGGCAAGGTCGTCAACGCCGCCACGCTCTGGTATGGCGCCCACCTCGTCATGGACGGCAGCTTGAGCGTGGGCATGTTCGTCGCCTTCAACATGTTCGCCGGCCGGGTGGCGCAGCCCATCATGCGCATCGCGCAGATGTGGACCGACTTCCAGCAGACGGGCCTGTCCATGGAGCGCCTGGGCGACATCCTGAACACCCGCACCGAGCTGCCGCCCCAGAGCGTGAGCCCGCTGCCGCGCCTGCAGGGCCGGGTGACGCTGGACAACCTCACCTTCCGCTACCGCCCCGACGCGCCGCCCGTGCTGCACGGCGTGAGCCTGGATGTGCGCCCCGGCGAAGTCATCGGCATCGTCGGCCGCAGTGGCTCCGGCAAGAGCACGCTGACCAAGCTGATCCAGCGCCTCTATGTGCCCGAGAGCGGCCGCGTGCAGGTCGACGGCCACGACATCGCCCTCATCGACGCCGCCCAGCTGCGCCGCCAGGTGGGCGTCGTGCTGCAGGAGAACATGCTCTTCAACCGCAGCGTGCGCGAGAACATCGCCATTGCCGACCCCGCAGCACCGCTGGAGGCTGTCATCCACGCCGCCAAGCTCGCCGGTGCGCATGAGTTCATCACCGAACTGCCGCAGGGCTACGACACCGTCGTGGGCGAGCAAGGCAGCAGCCTGTCCGGTGGCCAGCGCCAGCGCATCGCGATCGCCCGGGCCCTCTTCAGCCAGCCACGCATCCTGATCTTCGACGAGGCGACCAGCGCGCTCGACTACGAGAGCGAAGCGATCATCCAGCACAACATGCGCGCCATCTGCCAGGGCCGCACGGTCTTCATCATTGCGCACCGCCTCTCCGCCGTGCGGAACGCCCACCGCATCATCGCGATGGACAAGGGCCGCATCGTCGAGGTGGGCAACCATGAGCAGCTGCTGGCCAAGCCCAACGGCATCTACGCCCACCTGTGGAAGATGCAGGCCGGCACGGAGGTGGGCGCATGAGCACGACCACCGTGAATCCGGCCGAGCAAGCCCAGCCTCAAGAAGCCGCGCCGCGCCACCCGTTCATCGAGCTGCTGGGCCGCTACCGCGCCATCTTCAAGGCCGCGTGGGACCACCGCGACGAACTGGCCGGCCCCAAGCGCATGCTGGACGAACGCGCCTTCCTGCCCGCGGCACTCGCCCTGCAGGAGACGCCGCCGCACCCCGCGCCCCGGCGCGCCATCATCGCCATCTGCGCGCTCTTCACCGTCGCGCTGCTGTGGGCCTGCTTCGGGCAGATCGACATCGTGGCCGTGGCCCAAGGCCGCGTCGTCGTCAGCCAGCGCAGCAAGACGATCCAGCCGCTGGAGACCAGCGTCGTCAAGGCCATCCATGTGAAGGACGGCGCCAAGGTCAAGGCGGGCGACCTGCTCATCGAGCTGGACAGCACGCTGACCGCTGCCGACAGTGCCCGCGTCGGCGAAGAACGCAGTTCCGCCACATCTGAAGCCCTGCGCAGCCAGGCGCTGCTCGGCGCCCTCAGCCACGGCGGCCTGCCGAGCCTGAACGCTCAAGCCCTGCAGAGCTTGACCCCGGCCGACCGCGCCAGCGCCCAGACCCAGTTGCAAAGCGAATGGGCCGACATCAGCGCCAAGCTCGCCAAGTACGCCGCGGAAACCGCGCGCCGCAAGGCCGAGATCGCCACGGCCGAGCAACTGGTCGCCAAACTGCAAACCACGCTGCCCCTGGCGCAACAACGCGAGAAGGACTTCAAGTCCCTGACCGAGCAAGGCTTCGTCGCCAACCACGCCGGCCAGGACCGCACGCGCGAGCGCATCGAGCTGGAGCGCGACCTCGCCACGGCCCAGGCCAGGCTGCTGGAAGCCAAAGCCGCCCTCACCGAGACCGAGCAAGGCCTGAACGCCTACCGGGCCGAGACCCAGCGCACCCTCAAGGACCGCGAGGCCCAGGCTGGCCTGAAGACCCGCCAGCTGGCCGAAGAAGGCACCAAGGCCGACAAGCGCAACCAGCTCACACGCCTGACCGCGCCGGTCAATGGCACCGTGCAACAGCTCGCCGTGCACACCGCCGGCGGCGTGGTCACGCCGGCACAGGTGCTGCTGGTCCTTGTGCCCGACGACGCCGAAGTGACGGCCGAGGTGGTGCTGGAGAACAAGGACGTCGGCTTCGTGCGCAACGGCCAGGAGGCCACGATCAAGCTGGAGACCTTCCCGTACACCCGCTACGGCACGGTGCAGGCGCAGGTGCACAGCATCACGGCCGACGCGGTGCAGGACGAGAAGCGCGGCGCGATCTTCCCGGCCACGCTCGTGCTGAACCAGTCCACCATCAACGTGGACGGCAAGCGCATCAAGCTCGCCCCGGGCATGAACCTCACCGCCGAGATCAAGACCGGCAAGCGCCGCGTCATCGACTACCTGCTCAGCCCGGTGCAGCAGCACCTGGACGAGAGCCTGAAGGAGCGCTAACGGTGCGCGTTCTCATCATTCATCAGAACTTCCCCGGCCAGTTCCGGCACGTGGCCAAGGCCTGGTCCGAGCGGCCGGGCTGGCAGGTGGTCGGCATCGGCCGCGACACCGCACCGGGCCTGCCCGAGCTGGAGAAGACCGGCCGGCTCACGCTCATCCGCTACAAGCCGCATCGTCAGGTGCACCCCAACCAGCACCACTACCTGCGCCGCATGGAAGACGCCGTGCTGCACGGGCAGGCGGTCGCGCGGGTGCTGCTCAAGCTCAAGGCCCAAGGGTTTACGCCTGACGTGATCCTGGCCCACCCCGGCTGGGGCGAAACGCTCAACGCCAAGGACGTGTTCCCCGACGCGCGGCTCGTGCACTACTGCGAGTGGTACTACAACGTGCCCCCCGAGGGCAAAAGCGGGCTCGACCCGGACTGGCAGTGGGCCGACATCGGCTTCGACCCCGAGTTCCCGATCACCTTCGACGACCGGGCCCGCATCCGTGCCTGGAATGCACTTCACCTGCTGAACCTGGAGAACTGCGACGCGGCCATCAGCCCGACGCACTGGCAAAAGGCCCAGCACCCCAAGGCTTACCTGGACAAGATCACCGTGGCCCACGAAGGCATCGACACGGAGAACCTCGGGCCAGACCCAAATGCGGCGATCAAGTTGCCGAGTGGGCAAGTGCTGAAGGCCGGGGATCCGGTTATCACCTACGTGGCGCGCAACCTGGAGCCCTACCGCGGGTTCCATCAGTTCATGCGCGCGTTGCCGGCGATCCAGAAGGAGCACAAGACCTGCCACACGGTCATCGTTGGGGGGGACGACGTCAGCTACGGGCGCAAGCCGGAAGGGGCGGCGAACTGGCGGGAAAAGATGCTGGCGGAGGTGGGATCACAGTTGGATCCGACGCGAACGCATTTCTTGGGGAAGGTGCCGTATGAGGCTTACAAGAAGGTGCTGCAGGTGTCGGCGGCGCATGTCTATCTGACTTATCCGTTTGTGCTCAGTTGGTCGATGTTGGAGGCGATGGCGACCGGCTGCCTGCTCATCGGTTCGGACACTGCACCCGTGAGAGAGGTGGTGGTGCATGAGGCGAACGGAAGGCTTTCCTCACTATTTGACCGTAAAGCATTGAATGCGCATGCAGTGGAGGTTCTCTCCGCATCAGGAGCGGCGAGCACCATGGACATGCGCGCTGAAGCTGTTCGATCCGCGCGATCGAATCACGGTATCGTCGCCGGAATGAATGATTTTGAGAATTTGGGCTTTGGCATTGCCAGAGCTAAGGAGATTCGACGTGTTGCATAGAACTCGATCCATCTGCGCGGCCATCGTGGCCATACCGTCGCTTGTGGTTCTTTCCGCTTGCGGTGAACGGCATTTGGACAGAGAAGCGAAAGTGCAAGCGACCGCTGCCCGTGAGAAATACGCTAAGGCGAAAGCATTGTTCGAGGAACGTTGCAAGTCAGCAGGCGTAGTAATCAAGCGCACAGTCAAAGATGTCGAAGGCATTGAGCTCATCAAGATAAGGCAGCCGATTCCATGGGGCGGGAAAGAGTATTTTGATCCGATGTATTCGGAAGCGGCAATGGCTGCAGAGATGCGCGGAGATTACTACGTCAAGCAGTTTCTAATGAGTGAGCTCCGATTTATTGACGGCGTGCAGTCGCGCGGAGGACTCGCACCGCCAAGTCGAGAGCTTGATAAAGGCATGGAGCCGCCGAGGCGAGGGTACCGATTTGTTGAAATTCTTACCCCCAATAGCTCAGAGCGCAGCCGCTGCGAACTGGTACTTAAACCAGGCGAGGACCGCTGGGAAAATACGGCACTCAGCTGTCGACCTGTGGTGAGTTCGAGCGCCCAGTATGCCCTCGACTACGACGACATAGTGGATCCTGCCGATCGGGCATTGTGGGTCGCCGGAACCCGCATAAAAGTGGTGGACAAAAGAACGGGCGAAGTGGTTGCTCAACTTACGCGGTACGTCTGGGAAAGTGGTTTCGGTGAAGCCTCCTCGGGCAGTTGGCCTTGGCAGCATGCCAACCACAGGGTGACTCAAACTTGTCCAGGTGTCCCAGACAGGCTTTTCAGCACCGAAAGCAGATATTTCGTCGATACCGTTCTTATTCCAAAGCAGGGAGATTAATAAATCATGGCCAGTTATGCCGATACAGCACCACAAACCCTACAGGCTTACACGCTTCTCCAAATGGCGGCAGAAGCCCTATTAGGGCAACCGTCTGATGCGAAAGCGGTCCCCGAATGGAACCGGGGTCAGGTCTCAAATCTTTACCCCTGAACCCCTAATCCATTGAGTTGAAAGCATGTCCCGCCCGCTTCGCATCGAATTCGCCGGCGCGCTGTACCACGTGACATCGCGGGGAGACAGGCGGGAGAGCATCTTTGTCGACGACATGGATAGGGCCCGCCTGCTGGCGGTAGTAGCACAGGGCATGGCGAGATTTGATGCGCAGTTGTTGGCTTATTGCCTGATGGGTAATCACTACCACTTCGTCATTCATACGCGGCAAGGCAATCTGTCAGTGCTGATGCGCCATATCAACGGCGTCTACACGCAGGCCTTCAATCGGCGACACAGCAAGGTGGGGCACCTGTTCCAAGGGCGTTTCAAAGCCATCCTGGTGGACCGCGAAGCGTATTTGTTGGAGGTTTGCCGCTACGTAGAACTCAACCCCGTACGGGCCGCGATGGTGGCGCGAGTCGAGGACTGGCCATGGTCCAGCTATCGGGCGCACATAGGGCAGGCGCAGGCGCCGCCCTGGCTGGGTAGCGAAGAACTGTGGGGCTACTTGCTGGGCCAAGACGTTGAGTCGGACGCCGATCTGCTGCAAGCCCACCGTGCCTATGCAAACCTTGTTGCCGCTGGCGGGGAAGCATCGCTCTGGGCAGAAAGCTTGAATCGGCAGATCTACCTAGGCGACGACCAGTTCGTCGGCCGCATGTTGGACGCGGCGTTGCCGAGCGCCAAGCGCAGTGCGACGGTGCCTAGGGCCCAACGCTGCGCTACCCGCACCCTGGCCGAATGGTTGGCGCATTGCGATAGCCGCGAAGAAGCCCTGCGCCGCGCCCTCGTCGAAAGTGGGCTGAGCATGACTGCGATGGCGGCCGAACTCGGCTTGACAGTCGGTCGAATCAGCCAGTTGATTGCCAAGGCTGAAATCAAGGCCGCAAAGATTGAGGAGTAAAGATTTGAGACCTGACCCCGAACTTCCGAGAGGGCTTGCGATGCCTGCGGAGGCTGCAGCGGTGCTGCGGCGTGAGCCAATGAAGACGGCCTCAACTCGATACGGTATCGAGGCGGGAATTCAGGCTTTGGAACGGGTCAGTTTCCCCATCCCAGCGCTCAAGGAGATTCGTCGTGTTGCATAAATTGGATATTTGCCGCGGGTTGATCGCCATCTTTCCCATAGGGCACGCTGACCTACAAAGCCGTAAATCGTTTTTTCTCTACGCAGGTACAGCATTGAAGCCTAAGAAATCAAACTCTTCGCGTATCTACTCGACTTTTGTTTTTCCGCTGTGCGTGCTTTTGCTGACAGGCTTGGCCGGCTGCGAAAGCGAAAAGAGCAAAGCCGAGAAGGCGTATCAGCAGAAATACGCTAAAGCCAAAGCATTGTTTGAAGAGCGCTGCAAGGCGGCTGGTCTAGTGATTTACAGAACAGTGAAAGACGTTGAGGGCATTGAGCTCACCAAAGTGCGACAAAAGTTGTATTGGGCCGACAAGCGCTATTTCGATTCAATGTTCGATGAGGCGGCCATGGCGGCCGAAGTCCGTGGCGATGACTACATCAAACAGTTCTTAATGTATGAATTCCCCGTTGCTAACCGCCCTCAGGAAAGAGGGGGGCTCGGGCCGTATACAAGCGAGCGACCTTCGAAGAAGGGCTATGCCTTCGTCGAGTACATAGACTCCAAGGACAGCCAGCGCTACCGCTGTACACCGGACTGGTCGCTCAACCATCCAAATTGGATTCCCGGCCAGCACCATTGCGAGCCCGTCAAGTCTTCCAGCACCCGCTACGCGTTGGACTACGAAGACTTGGTGGATCCGGCCGACCGGAAGTTCTGGGTGGCGGGGACCAAGCTGAAGGTCATTGATAAACAGACGGGCGAAATGATCGCAGTATTCACAAGATTCGTTTGGGACCCAGGCTTTGGCGTGAGTACTACCGGCAAGTTGCCTTGGATTCACGCAAACGCACATGCGAGCACACGCTGCCCGAGCCACGAGATTCGGCCGCTCGGCAAAGACAGTCGCTACTTCATCGATACCATTCTCATTCCAAAACAGGGAGATTAATTCATGGCTACTAGCGTCAATCCTGCCATCTCGCCGCAGGTTCTTGAGACCTATACTTTGCTGCAGATCGCTGCCGAAACCTTCCTGGGAAGGCAGCCTGAGGACCCGGCAGCTGCGCCTGGTGACGCCCCAGCGGTCAATTTGGATGCAGACCTGCTGAGTAGGGTGGGCAACCTCCACTCGAGTCGCATGACATCAGCTCAGGCGGAGCAGTTCTCGCGAGAGTGGAAAATCATCTCTCACCAGCCCAACACTGCTACGGGCTTCAGTGCGACGCTGTTCGAAAGCCAAGTCTACGATCCTGCTCGCGATTTATACATGGGCAAGCTGGTGATGAGCATTCGCTCCACCGAGTTTATTGAAGACTCCGCACGCGACAGCAAGGCTACCAACGAGCTGGAGATCCGCCAAACGGGCTGGGCCTTCGGGCAGATTGCCGACATGGAGGCTTGGTGGAACAGTTTGCCGGAGTGGGTCCGCAACAACGGCAAGGTTGATGTGACGGGGTATAGCCTCGGTGGACACTTGGCCACCAGTTTCTATCTGCTCCACCCAGACAAGGTGGAGCACGGCTACACATTCAACGGGGCAGGTGTCGGTGAGGTAAAGACAGGTACGCTCGCCGAGGCTATTACGGATTTCTCGGCTCGCAGGACATCGGGCGCCAACAATGATCTGTTTGCCGACCCCACTGCTCGATCTGAGTATCAACTACTGGTTCAGAACTACAGTGATATTTCCGTTGGAGTCACCGCATCTTCGGCAACAGCGGACGCAGAGCGATTCCGAAATATTGCCCAGAGCCTTGGGGCGAGTTCACCCTTATATGCGCAGTACGATCTGTTGTACAGAGCCCTGTCACGCATCTCCGAGGTGGCGGCCGAAGCGGAGCGCATGGCTACGCTCTCAGCCACTGATGGAACCAAGCCAGCGCTAATTGACGGTGCCAACAACATCGCTGCTTTGCGTATCGATCATCAACTTGCCGTACTCCACGCGAGCCAGTATACCGCGCCCTATTTGACCGGTACGGCGATTGGAATTCCTCGTCTTGTACTCGACTTGCGCCAGGAGAACGGCCCCAATGACGGCGTGTTCTATGACGTGTTCGGCATCAACAAGCCGAGCATGGTCGCCAATTCGCAGATCCACCATGGCACACGAGTACCTGTATATATCGAAGACCAACCACTAAAGCGAGGGAATGTCATCCTTGAGGCCATCGGAGCCTCAGGAATTCAACTCGCCGGTGGCGAAGTGAAACTTCTTGTCCCCAACTACGACAGGAATGACTTCGGAGACACGCACAGCATTGCGCTCATTGAGGACTCTTTGCGCGTCATGTCTGCCCTGGCGCGCCTGACGCCGAAGGATGGAGCGGAGGCCGCCACGATCAACCTCTTCGAAGACCTTTTCATGGCTTCGAGCAAGCAGAAGGCAGATACCCCATACGTTAGCGGCGATCAAGGCAAAGCCGAAGGCGATTCAGTCGAATCCTTGATGGATTCAGCGCTGCGGATGTTCCTGGGCCCTGACCAGGCAACGACGCTGGATGATGCCCAACGGCAAGAAGCGCTGACGGGAGGGACCTGGGCCAAGCTTGCACTGCGGCAACGCCTTGAGAGCTCGGTCACTCAGTTCAACGAAGCGACGGCTGCCATGGTGGGAAAGCTGCGTGTTATCGATGCCAGAAAATCAGTCCTCGCGCTTTCGGACCAGCAGGCCTTCCTGCAGCAGCTGCGCAGCGATTTTGCTTTTTTCATCTCACTGTACACGCTCAGCCCGTTTCGGGTCGAGGGTATCGATGCCAATGCAAAGGCATTGGTGGAGACGAACCTGCAAGGCAAGTGGCAGGACATCTATCGACAGTGGCGGGATGATCGCGAAAGTAACGATGCCGCACGAAGTTTCACCGATCAATGGCTCATTGATCGGCAGCAGATGCAGCTCGCGCTTCTGCAAGCCAATAAACAGAACAGTGATACGGTATTTGGTGGCATTGCCGGTGTTAAGGCCGCGCTGTTGACAGATACAAAATCCGATCGAAGCGTTTTGCTAAACCTTCTGAGCGGCAGGCCAATTGTTCAATTTGGCGACGACAAAAACAATATTTTGTCGAGCCCCTTAAACGCGTCGGCCCATCAATACGGCGGACGGGGCAACGATCAACTCACCGGCGGGAATTTTGCAGACGTTTTGGAAGGGGGAGAGGACAATGACAAACTAAATGGCGGCGCGGACAACGACACGCTTTACGGTGGTGCCGGGAACGATGATTTGGTTGGTCTGAGCGGGCGTGACGCCCTGTTTGGTGGCGCGGGTGATGACAATCTGAGCGGTGATGCCGGCGACGACTTCTTGAACGGTGGCGCCGGCGCCGACACCCTTATTGGCGGCGATGGCAATGACTATCTTGTTGATGGCGGCGGCACCGACAACAGTACTCTCAGAGGCGATGCCGGCAACGATGTCCTAGAGATAAAAGGGGGCACAGGAGACACGTCCCTCGAAGGAGGCGCCGACAACGACATCCTCATCGGTGGCTTGTTCAAGAATTTCCTGGACGGCGGTACCGGCAACGACTCGATCAAGGGCGGTGACGGCAATGACACCATTCGGGCCGGCGACGATGCAGACGTCGTCGATGCAGGCGGTGGCAACGACAACATTATTGGCGGCAAAGGCGCTGACTACCTACAAGGAGGCGGCGGAAACGACGTCTACTTTTACGAAACCAATGATTTCGGCGCTGACCTGCTCGAGGACGGGCAAGGTGCTAACGAGATTCGTATAGCTAGCCAGGCCGTCGGAACCGCCACGTACGACGACAAGAAGCACGCCTGGGTCACAGCCAATGGCGTCGAAATCCGCAAGTACGACACCAGCGGCTCCACCGTTTTGGTGCTGAGCAATCCGGGCGACAAGCTCAACACGATCTACCTCAAAGACTGGCAACCCGGCCAATACAAGATCACCCTCACCGGCGATGAAACCCCGCGCACGCGTCCGGGGGTTGCCTTCGGCAGCTACCCAACTCGTGCTGACAACAACTTCGTCGACCTGATTACAAGTGATGCTGTCGATGGCAGTCAGGGCAATGACCTGTTGTTCGGGACGAACGCCAACAGCCTGTTGGTGGGCGGCGTGGGTAACGACATCCTCGACGGCTACGGTGGCGACGACTGGCTGGAGGGCGGCGACGGTACGGACTTCATCCTGACGGGCGAAGGCAAGGACGTCGCCTATGGCGGCATCGGCAATGACATCCTGCGTGCGGGCTCCGCATTCACGATGAGCCTGGGCGTCGACAGCGCGACTGGCGCCGACGTCATTTTCTGGAAACCCGAGGGGCAGAACAGCGGCTTCTTGCTGGATACGGACACGACGAAGCAATTCAGCTTCTTCGTGAATGGGGTCCGCCAGGACGTGGCGCATCCGGAGCTCGCCGTCTTCGACCTGCAGTTCACGGCAAACGTAGCTGCCGAGTCCAACATCCCCAACAGCCGGATGTGGTGGCAGAACCCGCAGGATCCAACGGTCAGTTCAGAGCCGAACCTGAGCATCACGATGACGCTCGGTGACCCGGATGGCATTCAACGCGATCGGAACTACACCACCGAACCCAGCAGCAAGTTTGGCAAGCCAAAGACCTACATGTTGAGGTACGGCTTTGCCGGCAACATGCTCAAGCCCGGTACCAACGCTGAGGGTGCGACGCTGCACGGCGGCGTTGGCGATGACGTCATCTATGGCGCCAATGACAACGACAAGTTGTATGGCGACGAGAACGACGACTTGGTGGTCGGCTACGACGGGGATGATGAGCTGTACGGTGGTGACGGAGCAGACCAGATGTCCGGCGGGGCCGGCCGCGACTTTCTTGACGGTGGCGCCCAGGACGACGTCCTCTCTGGCGGTCTCGGTGCAGACGTGATCTACGGGGGCAGTGGCGCCGACATTCTGCTGGGAGAAGCACCTCGATTGATTCCCTCCTGGGAGTTCCCCACGGGCCTGGACAAGGCCCAAATGGGCGGGGATTTCATCCAAGGCGGGACAGGCAACGACTCCATCTGGGGTGACCTGGGCGACGACTACCTCTTCGGTGGCGATGACAACGACCTGATCTACGGCGGTGATGGTGACGACCACGCGTTCGGCGATGCTGGCGAAGACACGCTGTCCGGTGGTAAAGGAGGTGACTACCTGGACGGTGGCGCACAGAAGGATCAACTTGCTGGCGAAGAAGGCAGCGACATTCTGCTGGGCAGCGGCGGCAACGACACCCTCCATGGCGATGAGGGTGACGACATCCTGGATGGCGGCGCCGACAATGATTTCTTGTTTGGCGACAGCGGCAATGACAACGTCCGCGGTGGTTCAGGCAACGACACGATCTACGGTGATGGCAGTCAATCGGGGCACGGCGCTGACATCATCGAAGGTGGCACGGGCAATGACCAGCTCGGTGGCGGCGGCGGGAGCGACATGTATGTGTTCTCCGTCGGCGATGGCCAGGATGTGATCAATGACGATGGGGCCGGGGGCTCACGCAACAGCATCGTCTTCAAGTTCGGCAAGGGAGATGTCCGCAAGCTGGAGCGCGCGGGGTCAGATCTCGTCATCAAGTACGGGCTCACCGACCAGGTCACGGTCAAGAACTACTACGCCACGAGTGCCTTCAGCCTCGGGTCTCTGGGCTCGGGCAGCGCGGCGGATGAATCTGGCGAAGCGCAGCCGCCCATTGCACAGATCATTCTTGAAGACGGCACGGTATGGGACACGAGTGACATCCTTTCGATGGCCCCGGCGCCTGCTGCCGGGGAACTCCCGCCCGATCCGTTCGCCGGCCTGGAGTCGATCTACTTTGTCAACGCGCTGCTGCTCCGTGAGCAGGTCAAGTCCGCAGGCAAGCACGCGCTGACGTTCTCGTTCTCCAACTCGCCGGCACCCGGCGAGACCGGCGTCTACCTGTACGACGAATCTCAGAAGCAAGCGGTGCGGGAGGCGCTGTCGCGGTTCAGTGCCGTTCTGAACATGAGTTTCTCGGAGTTGGCCGATGGCGCCGCTGCCGATCTGACCTTCCATCTGGATGACCTTGAGTCGGCAGGCCTGGGGGGCGTTGCTGGCTATGCAAGCCCGACAACAGGCGAAGTTCATGTCAGCAGCGTGATCTACGCCGAGAAGCGGCTGAACGAGTTTGGCACGTTGGTGTCGCGCGGGTCCCTCAGTGTGGGCCAGGAGGGTTTCGAGGTTCTGCTGCACGAGATTGGGCATGCACTGGGCTTGAAGCATCCGTTCGAGCCACCCGTGCTGCCGAACGGCGAGAACAACACGGCCAACAGCGTCATGTCCTACACGTCGTCCGGGGCACCGGCGACGCAACTGGCCGCCTTCGATATCGCGGCGCTCCAGTACCTGTACGGCGTGGCTCCCAGCATCAATGCGGGCAACAGCACGCACAGCTTCAACCAACGCTGGGTGCAGGACAGTGGTGGCACGGACCTGTTTGATGCGAGCGCCGAAAGCGTTGGCGTCGACGTCAACCTGACGCCGGGTTCGTGGATCTACAGGGGCGAAAAAGCCAGCAGCATCCTGGCAGACAACCAGTCCTTCATTGGTTTTGGTTCGCTGATCGAAAACGCAACGGGCGGGGCCGGCAACGACACCTTGACTGGCAATGACGCTGCGAACCTGCTTCAAGGCGGCGCTGGCGCCGACTCTTTGATCGGGGGCAAGGGCGCTGACACCCTCATGGGCGGCGATGGCGATGACACGCTCGCTGGGGATTCCGCGACCAACGACAACAGCAGTGACGTGCTGCAGGGCGGAACAGGTTCGGATACGTACCTTTGGGGCCTGGGCCGTGGCACGGACATCGTGTCCGACCAAGGTGCAACGGCGGATGTTGATACCTTGCGAGTTGTCGGAGGCTTGACGCCGGGCGACCTGCTGCTCAATCGGGCAGGCAACGATCTGATCGTGCGTGTGCGCACAAATGGCGAGAGTGTGACCGTCGTCGGCCATTTCACCGGCAACGCGATCGAACGCATCGTGTTTGACGATGCATCTCAGTGGGACGCGGCAGGCATCGCCTCCAGGGTCACGCAAGGTCTGACGGACGGCGACGACTACTACATGGGTACGCCTGACGCACAAACCGTCGACGGCCGGGGCGGCAACGACAGCCTGTATGGCGGCTCTGGCGATGACACGCTGAGTGGCGGCGATGGCAATGACATCCTGCAAGGCAACTCGGGTAACGACGTGCTCAATGGCGATGCGGGTGCAGACTCCATCAACGGCGGCATGGGTGATGACCTGATTACCGGTGGCGCTGGTGACGACGTGTTCTCGTCCAGTGATGGCACGGACACGTTTGTGTTTGGGCGCGGTGATGGCACTGACATTCTGAACGTCACGCTCACGCCGGATCGAGCGACCACCGTCCGATTGCGCGCTGGGGTGGCGCCAACCGACCTGCAACTGAACGCTGGTCAGTTCGGACGTGACATCGCGATTTCGGTCGCAAGCACGGCTGACAGTTTCACGCTGAAGAACTTCCTGGACCAGGCAAAGGACGCTGCCGCGATTGCCACGCTGCGATTCGAGTTTGCCGACGGAACGGTCTGGACCGGCGCCCAAGTCCTGCAGCAACTCTTTGCTGGTACGTCGGGCAATGACTACCTCGTTGCCCTCAGTGAAGGTTCTGCCATTTCGGGTGCCGCAGGCAGTGATACGTTGATGGGCGGCGCTGGCAACGACAGCTTGGATGGCGGTGCGGGTCTGGATACGCTCAGCGGCGGCGCAGGCAACGATGTGCTCATCAACGGCGAATCGATGATGGGTGGCGACGGGGACGACAGATATGTCGTTGATGCCTGGCCGACCAATGGCGTGCCAACAACCATCACGGAGACATCGGGTGCAGACACTTTGCTGCTGCCCGTCGGAACGACTGCCGCCAATGTGAAGGTATCGAACCTCTACAACTACGATCTGCGGTTGTCGCTGCTGTCAGACACCGGAACTCTACAAACCATTGTGATTGCCGGGTACTTCGGCAATGCAGCCATTGGCCGTGGGGTGGAGACCATTCAATTCCGGGACGGCACAACGTGGTCACTCAACGACGTGATCGCGCGTACGCAGGTCAGCCACCTGACAGATGCATCAGAGACTGGCGTCTACGGGTTCTCCGGGGCCGATCGTATCGACGCCAAGGGCGGCAACGATCAGGTGTTCGGTATCCAGGGCAACGACACGATCGATGGCGGCGATGGCGATGACACCCTCTATGGCGAGTTCGACAACGACAGCTTGATCGGCGGCGCAGGTGCTGACGTTCTGTACGGTGACGATGCCAATGGGCAGATGTCGGGCGATGACACGCTTGACGGCGGCGCGGGCGTCGACAAGCTTTATGGGGGCGCAGGTGATGACACTTACGTGTTTGGCCGCCAATCTGGCTCGGACGTCATCTACGAGACAAGAGGCAATGATCGCGTCCTTCTCGATAGCGCAGTCCTGCCTGCCAACGTCACGCTGTACAACGACACGTATGACCTCGTCATCGTGCTCGATGCGGGCCGAGTCCAGCTGCGCGTGCCGAGCCATTTCAATGGCGACGCTTCAAAGCAGATCGAGTCGATCGTCTTTGCGGACGGGACCGTCTGGGATCAGGCCTACATCGCATCGCATTTGGTAACCGACAGCGTTGCGAACACCATGACCGGAACGGCCGGCAACGATACGTTCGTGGTCGACAACGGGTTTGACGCCATCACCGAAGGTGTCAACCAAGGCACCGATACCGTCACCACGACCACGACGTACACGCTGCCAGCCAACGTCGAGAACCTCACGCTCACCGGCCCGCTGAACAGCAATGCAAAAGGCAACGCCTTGAGCAACGTGATCACCGGCAACTTGGGTGACAACAGAATCACCAGCGTGGGTGGTGCCGACACGCTGATGGGCGGAGCGGGGGATGACTTCTACGACATCCGCGTGAGCCTCTGGAACACTCAGGAGAAGACCCTCAATATCGTCAATGTCGTCGAGAACGCTTCCGACGGCGTAGACACGGTGCTGGTCAATACCAACGACTACACCCTCCCAGCCAACGTAGAGAACCTGGTCCTTGAAGGGGCCAAGTACTACTTCAAGCAAACACCGCAGGACACCATCATCCGCGACGTGTATGCCGGCAACAGCATCGCGAACTCGATCAATGCCTCAACGCTCCTCCACTGGGTTCGTCTGGACGGTGGAGCTGGCGCAGACACCATCTACGGTGGGCAGGTCAACAACGTCTATGTTGTCGACAACGCAAGCGACATTCTGATCAGCACCACGGCGTTGGCGGTGGATTCCGTTGAGTCCAGCGTCAGTTGGACATTGGGTGCCGGGTTCGAGAATCTCAAACTCGTCGGCAGTGCCGCGACGACGGCAACGGGCAACGCCGAGAACAACATCCTCGATGGCAGTTCCGCAACCGGCGCGAACATGTTGGTCGGTGGACAGGGCAATGACACCTACGTTCTGGGAGCCGGTGACACGTTCCTCGAGAACGCGGCGGAAGGAACTGACACGGTCATGCTCGCCAGCGGCACCGTGGCGTCCTACCAGATCGCCAGCTATGCCAACGTTGAGGGTCTTTCCTTGGCGTACAACATGGGCGCCTCGACCCTGCAGGGCGGTGCGGGCGACGATCGCTTGGTCGGCAATGGGCGAGGCAATGCGTTGAACGGCGGCGAGGGCAACGATGTCTTGCTTGATCAGCCGATCACGGCTCTTGACGGCAACGGAACCCTCAATGGCACCGGTTACCTGGAGGTGAACGCGGACACGCTGATCGGTGGTGACGGCAGCGACTATCTGATCTCCCGCGCCGGCAGCGACTGGCTGGAAGGCGGCCTGGGTGATGACACGCTCGAGGTCAACTCGTATGCATCACCGTTGACAGCCAACTTGTCGGCCCTCATTCGCTTCAACAAGGGCGACGGCAGGGATGTGGTCAAGGGCAACCGCGCGGTTGATCTGTTCTTGGGCAACTGGTCCATCGTCGATCTCAACGCGAGCGCACAGGGAGGCAGCTATGTGCTGAGCATGGGGGCGGGTTCTGACAGCATCACGATTGAGAGCGCCGCCTCGCGAGGGCTTACTGTCAGCTTCGGGGATGGTGCTGGCATCGGCGCGGCGGGCTTGGCTTTGTTGGTGGCCAACGGCGGGAGATCTGCGACGGCTGGCACAGACTTCCTGCTCGGCACCAACGGCGCCGACTCCCTCCTGGGCCTGGCGGGTGATGACACGGTCTTTTCGGGCGCCGGAGACGATTTCATCGACGGCGGAGATGGGCTCAATACGCTCAACGGCGGCGAAGGCAACGACACGCTCGTTGCGGGCGCCGACGACGACACCATCATCGGTGGCGCAGGCAACGACCGAATCGACGCAGGTGGCTCGACCACAGCGGGCCGCAACGAGGCGTACGGCGGTCTGGGCACAGACACGCTCCTCGGAGGCTCTGGCACCGACTATCTCTACGGTGAGGACGGTACAGACGAATTGCACGGCGGGCTCGGCAATGACTATCTGTCGGGCGGCACCGGGGATGACACCCTCTTGGGCGAAGGTGGAAATGACAGTTTGTGGGGCGGCGATGGCAATGACCTCCTGACTGGTACGACGCTTGGAATCGGCGAACTAGGGAATGACACGGTCGTTGGGACATCGGCCAACGACAACCTCGATGGAGGCGATGGAGACGACTCGCTTTCCGGCTTGGCGGGCAACGACACACTTCGCGGTGGAAATGGCAACGACTTCCTTGAGGGAGGCGCGGGCAACGACAGCCTCAATGGCGATGCTGGTAACGACGTCTACCGGTTCGCACGAGGTGACGGCGCCGACACCATCTCAAGTACCTTTGCCGATGGGAGCTCCGATGAGCTGCGGTTTGCCGCTGGTATAGCAGCGGCTGACGTCGCGCTGGCGCGCAGCGGCAATGCAGACCTGCGTCTGAGCATCAATGGAACGACCGATTCAGTCCTCATCACGGGCTTCATGAACGCCGGTGCGCCGTTGTCCCGAATCGTCTTTGCCGACGGCACCGTCTGGGATCGGACCTACCTGTTTGAGCAGTTGATGACCATCCGTGGAACGGCTGGCGCCGACAGTCTCACCGGTGGCACTTCCAACGACAAGCTGTTCGGTCTGGAAGGAAACGACACGCTCGTTGGCGGCGCTGGCTTCGACACGCTTGATGGTGGTGCCGGCATTGACCGGCTGTTGGGCGGCGCGGACAACGACACGTACATCGTTGACGATTCCACCGACGTGATCGTTGAGAACGCGGGTGAGGGGGACTGGGATGGCGTAAGGAGTTCCGCCACGTTCACGCTTCCGAGCAACGTGGAGTACCTGGAGCTTGTCGGGACAACCAACGTCGGCGCCACTGGCAATGGGCTGGACAACCAGATCACCGGCAACGCAGGCAACAACGCCTTGAACGGCGGCGGCGGGAGCGACTTCATGCTCGGGGCGGACGGCAACGACACGCTCAATGGCGGCGCCGGGGACGACTACATGGAAGGTGGACTCGGCGACGACAACTACGTCGTGGATGCGACGCCGGTTCTCGACACCGAGGGGAACATCGTGTCGGGCGACAACGTCTGGGAAGCTGATGACGGGGGTACCGATAGCGTCAGCTCAAGCGTCAGCTACATCCTGCCGCACGCCGTCGAGAACTTGACATTGACCGGAACTGGCAACTTCACCGGAACAGGCAACGAGCTTTCAAACTCGATCACGGGCAACAGTGGAGCCAACGTGCTTACGGGTGGTGACGGCAATGACACCTTGAACGGGGGCGCCGGCACCGACACCCTGGTAGGGGGCATCGGCAACGACAGTTATGTCGTGGACGCCAGCACTGACGTCATCACGGAGGCTGTCGATGGTGGTCTCGACACGGCGTCCTCGTCAGCGACGTACTCCCTGAGTGCGAACGTCGAGAACCTGACGCTGACAGGCACAGCGGCCATCAACGCGACCGGCAACGCATCCAGCAACGTGCTCACAGGCAACAGTGGCGCCAACCGGATCGACGGTGCTGCGGGTGCTGACACCATGATCGGCGGAGGCGGCAACGACACCTACGTGGTGGATGCCGCTGGCGACGTCATCACCGAGTTGGCGAGCGGCGGCACCGACACGGTTGAGGCGTCCATCACCTGGGCCTTGGGCGCGGAGCTCGAGAAACTCACGTTGACGGGTACGGCTGCCATCAACGGCACCGGCAATGCGGTCGCCAACACCTTGACGGGCAACAGTGCAGCCAACCGCCTGGACGGCGGCACCGGTGCCGACACGATGGTGGGCGGTGCTGGCAACGACACCTACGTGGTCGACAACGCGGCCGACGTGGTGACCGAAGCGGCCAGCGGCGGCACGGACACCGTGGAGGCCAGTGTCACCTACACCCTGGGCACCGGGGTGGAGAACCTCACGCTCACCGGCACGGCAGCGATCAACGCGACCGGCAACGCGGTGGCCAACACGCTGCGCGGCAACGCCGCCGACAACACGCTCGACGGCAAGGCGGGCAGCGACACGATGATCGGCGGCGCGGGCAACGACACCTATGTCGTCGACGCCACGACCGACGTCGTGACGGAACTGGCCGGCGAAGGCACCGACACCATCATGTCCTCCGTCACGCTGACCAGTCTGGCGGCCAACGTGGAGAACCTGACGCTGACGGGCACCACCGCGCTCAATGGCACAGGCAACACCCTGGCCAACGTGCTGACCGGCAACAGCGGGGCCAACAACCTCAGCGGCGGCGACGGCAACGACACCCTCAACGGAGGTGCAGGCACTGACACCTTGGTAGGGGGCGCAGGCGACGACACCTTCTACGTGGATGTCGCGGCCGACGTCGTCACCGAAGCCGCGGGTGCCGGCACCGACACCATCATGTCGTCCGTGACCCTGACGACACTTGCCGCCAACGTCGAGAACCTCACATTGACCGGCACGGCCAACCTCAATGGCACGGGCAACACACTGGCCAACGTCATGACGGGCAACAGCGGTGCCAACAACCTCAGTGGTGGCGACGGCAACGACACCCTCGATGGCGGTGCCGGCAACGACACCCTGGTGGGAGGCGCTGGAAACGACATCATTTACGTGGACTCCACGGCGGACGTCGTCACCGAAGCCTCGGGTGGCGGCACCGACACCATCATGTCGTCCGTGACACAGACGACACTTGCCGCCAATGTCGAGAACCTCACCTTGATCGGCACCGGCAACATCAACGGCACCGGCAGCGCGGGGGACAACGTGATAACCGGCAACGCCGGCAACAACACGCTGAGCGGCGCGGCGGGTAACGACACGCTGGACGGCAAGGCCGGCAACGACACGCTCAATGGTGGCGCGGGTGCCGACACCTACCTGTTCGGCATCGGCTACGGTGCGGACCTCATCGTCGACAGCGATGCGACGGCAGGGGTCAAGGACGTGGTGAAGTTCGGTGCGGGCATCGCGCAGGCCGATATCAGGTTCACGCAGAGCGGCAACGCGCTGGTGGCAACCATCAAGAGCACGTCGGAGTCGCTGACCATCCAGGACTGGTACCTGAGCGCGAACAACCGCGTGGAGGAGTTCCGCTTCAACGACGGCACGGTGCTGACCAACGTCCAGGCGCAAGCGCTGGTGGGGGCCATGGCCGCGTTCAATCCGTCGGGTGCGGGCATCGCCATGCTGGACTACTCGGCGCCGCACCGGTCCCGTGCCGTGGGGCTGGCGGTCTCGGCAACCGCGTAAGGCAAAGGGGGCTTCGGCCCCCTTCTCATTTGCTTACGGGCAGTGCCATCAGGAGCGCGTGTGCTCCGCGTGGCGCCAGCGAATAGAGCCAGAGATCCCCGCTACTGGACTTTGTAGTGGCCGACCGGAACGGGCTGATTCACCCCGAATTTCGAACTTCCTAGGAGGCATTGTCAATGCAGGCTGATCTCAATACCCAATCCTCGACTGGAAGACGCTGGACGTACGCGGCGCTCGTGGTCGCCATTTCGCTTGCCCTTCTTGGCTCCTGCTTGGGGCCACCCATCCTTCGCGACTGGCAAGCCAAGCAGCGGCGTGAACGTGCCTACGCCATGTGGCAGGAGCGCTGCAAGAAGTCGGGGGAGTTCATTCGCAAGACTGTTGAGAACGTCGAGGGGATTTACCTCGTCAACGTCCGCACCGAACTCAACAACAACCAGGGCGAGCAGCCCGAGGATCAGTTCAGGTTGTCTGACCCGTATGGGCACGACCTCTGGGGCGACGGCTACATGATTTCCTTTCTGCGCAGCAGCTTCACCTGGCACAGAACTGAGCCGTTGCCTCGCGGCTGGCCACCCTACCTCGGCTACCGCTACGTCGAGGCCGTGGACTACAAGGACGGAAAACTTGCCCGATATACAGGCCGCATTGAGGAGCCCTGGCAGCGCGACAAGAACTACCTCAAGGGGCATCTTGAATACGTGATGGACCGCCAGCCCATCAACACACGGTCAACACGGTATGGCGTCAAGTTCGAGGACATCTCGACCCAAGAAGAACGCGAACACTGGATTGCGGGCAGCTCTCTCAAGGTAATTGACTTGGAGACCCAGGAAGTTCTCGCCGAACGCATCGGCTACATGATCGATTGGGCGCAGGGCAGCCGTGCCGGTGCCCGCCAGCCTTGGACCTTCGCGGCCGACAACGCGTGCCCTGATTTTGATCATGACTTTCCGCGGTCAACGGATACGTCGCACAAGTTCCGCAGCCAACCGCGCCAAACACAGCGTTTTGTCGAAAAAGTCCTAAAACCTCTGAAATAAGGGAGAAATAGTCAATGACAAACACCACCCCAACCATCGCTGATCTCATCAAGTACGCGGACCTTCCCAACTGTAAAAGGTGATCCTGCCAATGCCCCGCTTACCGGCACGGACTTGAAGGCCGCCTTGATATTCGGTAACGGCCACGCCAGCAAATTTACCGAACTCCAAGCGACCAACTTTGTCAAACATTGGACCGTCGTTGAACCGCCCCGGGTATCGCGGAGGCTCAACACTCTGAGAGGATTGAGCCATGAGCAAGTCGAACAAGTTCTCGCCCGAGGTGCGTGAGCGCGCGGTGAGGATGGTGCAGGAGCACCGAGGGGAGTACCCGTCGCTGTG